>JAVYAJ010000114.1:0-7312 GCA_032229885.1 Candidatus Anammoximicrobium sp.
CCGGCGGAGACGCGGACACCGAGCTTTATGTGGCCTGCGATGCGCAGGGCGTCCACGTGTTCCTCGACGCGCACGACGCGCACGCCGAGGAGGTGCAGAATGGCCTGTTGCGCGGGAGTTCATTCGAATCGTACTTGGCGCCGGGCAAAGACCAGCCTTACTTCTTCTTCATGCCACGCCTGCCCGACGGTCCGGTCGTGGCGGAACCCACCAGCTTTGTCACCATGTATCCCAACGCGGGCTGGCGTTTGCCGACCACCGCGGACGGCACGTTTCGCAACGACATTCGCCGTACTCCGACCGGCTTCGGCATCTCGGTGTTCTTCGCATGGGAGTTGTTTTACGACAAATTGCCAGCCGATGGCGGTCGCTGGCAATTCGAGTCGATCCGCTGGACGCGCGCCGGCGGCTTCTCGTTCGGAGGCAGCGAATCGGTCCACAATGTGTCGAGCTTCGGCGAGATCGTCTTTCACGGATTGGATCCCGAGAATCTTAATGCAATCAAGCGGACGATCGTCTATCGAGCCGCCGAGCGATATCGGGCGACCAAGAAAGCCCAGTCGCCTGTCAGCCGCTGGAAGGATCCCGAACTGGGCGATCCGGCTTTCTATCAAGCCCGAGTTGCGCCTTTGTTGGCGCGTTTGGATCCCTACCTCGAGAAGGTCCACAAAGACATGACCGCGGCCGATGTGGACACCGTCTTTCGCGCGGCCGTGCCGGACTGGATGGAACTCGAACACCGCGTCGCCGCGCTGCGCACGCGGTACCTGAAAGAGAAATACCTCACGCCCTGAAGCCAGAACGATGGACCGCTGGGGACAAAGCCTCACTAACGAGACTTCGGTCAAGGAAGCCGTGCACTTCTCGATCCTGCGCCGAAGGCGCAGCGCTGCCTCCGCCGCTGCACGTCCGTCCTTGCGCCCCCCCTGCGCCCGTCGCTCGTCACGCTGATCCGTCCGACATCCGCAGGCCGACATACTGGCGATAGGCGCCGGCCGAGTAGATCGCCAAGGCGATCCAGATGCAGGCGAAACTGACGAGCTGCGGCGTCGAGAAGGGTTCGCCGAACGCCAGCACGGCCAGCAGGAACTGGCCGGTGGGCGTGATGTATTGGAGAATGCCCAGCGTCGACAGCCGCAGGCGCGGGGCCGCCGCGCCGAAGAACAGCAGCGGCACGGTCGTCACCGGGCCCGCGAGCATCAGCAAGCCCAACGACGGCAGGTCTCCGCCGGTGATTCGCCCGTCGGCGGCCAGCCACCCCAGGTACGCCAGACAGAACGGCGTCATCAGGCCGGTCTCGATGCTCAGGCTGACCATGCCGTCCACGGGCATGATCTTGCGCAGCAGCCCGTAGAAGGCGAAGGTGAACGCCAAAGTCAAGGCGACCCAGGGCACGCTGCCGACCATGGCCGCCAGCACGAACACCCCGATTCCCGCCAGGCCGATGCTGATCAATTGATAGGGCCGCAGCCGCTCGTGCAGAAAGACGACGCCCAACAGGACGCTGACCAGCGGATTGGCAAAATAGCCGAGGCTGGCTTGCAGCACCTGGCCGCTGGCGACCGAGTAGATGAACGTCAGCCAATTGGCGCCGATCAACAGCGCGGACGCCGACAGCAACCCGACCAGACGACGGCTGCGCATCACGCGGCGCACTTCGGGCCACTGTCCCGCCCAGGCGACCAGCGGAATCAGGATCACGCACGACCACAGCCCGCGATGCGCCAAGACCTCGAGCCGGGAAATGTAGGCCACGGCCTTGAAGTACAGCGGGATCAGCCCCCACAGCCCATACGCCGCCAAACCACACAACAGGCCGGTGCGTGAAGCGTGCGAGGCAGATGAGTTCATGGGCGGGGCGATATGCGAGGAAGCGGCGCGAGGCACGACGGCATCGTTGCCGCTTGCCACCCCGTGGATGATGGTTGTCCCATACCGGGTTCGAGTATCCGCGACGAAATCCGATGGCGACTCGACGGGTGCGCCAGTTGCGGGCGCTATTTTATCCGAAAAGATCGCAACTGACAGGGGGCCATGTCCAGACGAATCCGTCCGCCGTCGACGACGATCTCGCGGCCGGTCGTCGCCTCGGTCGCCGTGCCCGCCGGGACGTCGATCGTCACGCCAGTCTTGGCGATCAGCGCGGTGTTGACGGCGGCGATCCACGTGCCGTGTCCGTCCGTGTCGATGCGGCGGACGACCACCTGGGGATCGCTGGCCGCCCCCTCGACCAATCGGCTGGGCAGCGCAGGCAGGGCCAGAAAGTTGGCGTTGAAATCGCGCACCCAGATGGGAAAGCCGCGGCCAAAGTTGTTGCCGACCAGATAGCCGATCATCGTCGGATCGCCCCGGGCCATGCCGAGCGCCTCGGCCATCATGCAGTACGGGCCGGCGCGTTCGATGTCCGCGACAAAGTAACCCAACAGCTCGCGGTCATCTTTGTCGACCATCATGTGCTCGTTCAACGCATAGTGGCGGATGATCGCCAACCCGCTGGGCGTGCGGAACGCGTCCAAAGTCCGCGGCGACGCGACCGTGTACTGGCGGTTGAAAGCGTGCGTCAGCAACACGCCGTCGACGTCCCGATAACGCTGCGGATCATCGGCCGGCCGCGAATGCTGGACTTCCCACTTTCCCCAGTTCAGCCCGGGCGAGGTCAAGGCTTTCCAGTACAGACCGCCGTCCACGACTTGCTCGACGCTCAGCGGCGTGATCGGTCCCCGATCGCCCACGTGGCGCGCGGGCTCGCGCAAAATCGGCAACCACCGATCGGGGCAGTCAGTCACCATCAGCGGATCCCACGTGGCGAACGGCACACCCGGCTCGCCCGTGCATCCGGTGTACAGCACAATGGCGTCGGCGACGCCGTGACCGCGGAGAAAGTCTCGCATCGCCACCAGAAAATCGCGCCGCTTCGAGCCCCACCATTCCAGATAGCGCGCGTACAGCTCGGCATCCTTCTGCAGCGCCTCGCGCGTGACGCGCTGGCCGGCCGCGGCTTCGGCGGCGAAGCGCTCGAGCGTTCGATCCGCAAAGCTGACCGGCATCTGGCCGCGCGTCCGCAGCCATGCGCCGGCAAAGTGCGCCTTGTCGCGCAGGCGGATCACGGTCAGGTCGAGCATCCGGCGAAAATCGTCGTACGTGTCGGGGTCGGTCAGATCGGCGTTGGCCGATTCGACCCAGGTGATGTGGGTATAGGCGTCGTCGCGCGTCAGCGGACGCGCCCGCCGCTGGTTGCCCAAACCCTTGTAGCCCTTGCTGCCCGCATACTCGTAATAGGGCAGCACGTCGAATCCATAGCCGCCCATCAGCGCGACGATCTGCGCCCACAGATCCTTGGTCGCCGCGTCGAAAAACACCCAGTCATTTCCGCCCAGCGGCGTTGGGTCCCAATGCTGACACGCGCCGAACTCGAGCAGATCCTTGCTATACGTGTTCATGCCCAGGAATCGCATCAGCTCGGCCTTGTACCGATACCAGTCCAACGGATCGGCGATTCCCGGTCGATCGGTCTTGCGATCGATGATGCCGTCGGCCATTTCCTCGCGCCAGAACAGGCGGCGATGGGGAAGATCCGCTGGCGGCAGCGTCAGCGGTTGCGCCAGCTTGTCCGGATCGACGACTTCGAATAGGCGGATTCGGCTGACCGCGATCCCCTGCGACAGGGGCGCGTTCTCGGCGGAAAACTGGGCGATCACCAGGTCGAAGCCGTCCTCGGGCGTCAGCGTGCGCGGCACGGCGCCGCGCACCAGTCCGCCGGCGGGGAATCGATCGTGCAGCCGGAACAACAGCGACCACGTCTCCCATTTGCCCGACAGGGGAACGTCGATCGACTCGGCCAGGCTGTTGACGTACTTGGCGTGCAGCGCGTCGCCCACCGTCGGCCCCGTATGGAAACCCCGCGCGGTCTCGTTTCCCGTGTTGATGACCACCATGCTGCGCGGCGCGTCTTCGGGATAGTCGACCGCCAAGACATAGGCGGCTCCCGGACGCAGCAGTCTCCGTCGCCCCACCCGATAGCCAAAGTAGGACGCCGCGCCCGGGATCGGCGCCACGGCGCGGGCCTGGCGTCCCAAGATCGTCTGTACGCGACTGGCTCCGGACGGCCCTTCGACATAGAACTGGCCGGGCGGCTCGGCGCCGCAATCGATCTGTTCGACCAGCGACAACGTGCCGTACGGCGCCATTTCCACCAGGGGGCGGCGCAGCGCCTCGTTTCGCGCCCGCTGCAACGCGGCCTGGCGTTCGGCTTCGCGCTGCGCCGCCGCGGCCCGCTCGGCCAGCATCGCGCGATGCGCCTCGTCGGTGTATTCGTAGACGGCGATCTCGCTGAAGTTCGCGCCGGGCGTCTTGCGCGTGATCCGGATGTAGCGCGTCGTCGCGTCGAGTTTGATTTCCGCCCACTTCAGATAGGCGGCGCAGTCGTACGTCGCCGCCTCGCGCCAGCGTCCGGGTTCGCCGACGCTGATCGCCACCTCGCCCTGGCCGTTGGTGTCGAACAGCCACAGGCTCGATACATTCTTGGGTTGGCCCAAGTCGAGATGAACGCTCAGCGGAAACTGGTTCCAGTATTTCGGGTTCAGCTCCCACGTCTTCGTGGGCTTGCCGACCGGCGGCCCGATGATCTCGCGTTGCTCGTCGACCAGTCCGGACGGATCTCCGACGTCGGCCTCGTTCACCAGCATCCGCGGATTCAATTCGATGCGCACTTCCTGGGCCGCCGCGGTCCGCGCGCCGATGCCGACGCCGATGCCCACCAGCGCCGCCAGGATCCAACCGCTCGCCGCCAGCCACCGGCGTCTCGGACAGGGTGTGGCCGTCATTTCCGCTGGGCGACCCGCGCCGACTTGCTGATCACCGCCAGCGTGTACGGCTTGCTCGAACGCGTGTTCACGCTGCCGGGAAAGATGCGGTCAAAGTTGGCCGCGATCAGCTCGTCGCCGCGGGCCACGACCTCGCTGGGGCCGTCGAGCTGTCCGTTGGATCCGTCGTTGTCGCCGTCTTGCGCGACCAGCTCGGCGCGACCATCCAGCGCCACCGCCCAGATCGCGTTGGCCAAGATGTCGGCGACATAGATCCGCTGCGACGCGCGATCGTAGAATAGGCCGTCGGCCGACCGCATCTCGCCCGGCGCCGTGAGCGGAGCTTGACGAATGACTCGCCCCGCGGCGTTCAGCACAAGCTTTTCGATGATCCCGTCGCCACAGTTCGATACGTACAGATTGCCGTCATCGTCAAAGTCGATCCCATCCGCGCCGACGGGGATCTCGCGGTTGGCCGTCTTCAACGTCGCCACCACGTGCGGGTCGCGACCGCCCGGCGTGACCTGCACGCCCCGTTCATCGACCTGAAACCGATACACCGCGCTGGTGGTCGCCCCGTCGTCCGTCTGACCAATCGTCGAATCGGTGACGTACACCATGCCGTCGCGGATCGCGACGCCGTTGGCCACGTTCAGTCCGTCGGCGACCACTTCGACCGCGCCAGCTCGTCCTTCGACCACCCGCACGCACAGCAACCGCGAACGGTTTGGCTTGTCGGTCAAGATCTGACAGTCGGCAACGTACAGGTCTCCCGACGGTGCTTGGCGCACGCCCATGGGATGCACGCCGTCGGTCTGCGGATGCCGCGGCAGCTTGCAGAACAGGCTGACCTGATCGTCCGGCGTGATTTTCATCAGTACGCCGGGCGAGGTTGGATCGGTAAAGTTCGGCACTGACAGGATAATCGTCCCGCCGGGCAGCACGGCCATGGCGTCCGGCGTGTTGCACGAGTCGGGCAGCAGGATCGCGCGAGGAACCGTGCGCGCCGTTGTCGGCGCATCCGCCGCGTAAAGCGCGGTCCCGATCAACACCAGCGGCAAGCACGTCCAGCGAACGATGTACGACAGCATGGTCTGGGCCTCCTGAGATTGCAGGGGGGACGGACAGCGCCGTGTCAATCGTCGGTCCATGATTCGACCAGACGCGAGGCGGCCGCCGTTTCGCGGATCTGCGCCGGACGCGTCGCGCCGCACAGCGCGGTCGTGACGCCGGGCCGCGTGACCGTCCAGCCGACGGCCCACTGGGCCAGCGAGCATCCGCGGGCGGTCGCCAACGGTCGCAGGCCCTCGACCCGGTCCAGATTTTGGGGCCACGCTTCGCCGGTGAACAACGGCGAGCGACGACGCCAGTCGTCCTCGGGAAAAACATGATCGCGGGTAAACTTGCCCGTCAACAGGCCCAGCGCCAAGGGCTCGTAGGCCACGACGCCGATCCCGCGCGACTGGCACCAAGGCAAGACGTCCGCCTCGATTTCCCGCTGAAACCAATTGTATTGCATCTGGCACGCCACGATCGGACACTCGGCGGCAAAGACCTCCATCTGCTCGACGGTCAGGTTCGACACGCCTACAGCCCGCGCCTTGCCTTCGGCCAGTGCGTCGCGGAAAAAGCCGGCCGATTCGGCCAGCGGCGTGTCTCGGTCCGGAGCATGAAAATACAGCAGGTCGACCTCTTCCAGCTCCAGACGCCGCAAGCTCTCGTCCAGATGACGACGGAGCAGATCGGGCTTGCCGGTCCGCCGCAAGCGGCCAGCCCCGTCCCAGTACACCCCAACCTTGGTGGCCAGCACGACCTTGTCGCGGCGTCCGCGCAGCACCCGCGCAATGCGCCGTTCGCTCTCGCCATCCCGGCCATAGGCGTGCGCCGTGTCCAGATGGTTCACGCCCGCGTCGAGCGCCGCTTCGATCACCGCGCTCGCCGTCTCGTCGCTGATATCGCCGCTGGACACGCCCGCCAGCGGCCAACAGCCGAGCCCCACGATCGACACGTCGAGCTCAGACTGTCCCAGTCGTCGTTGTATCATCGTCATGTCGGCCATTGTAGCGCGGGCGCGTGGACAAGTCGAGATCCCTCGACCTGTCACGCAAACCCCGGGTTTCGCGTTCCCCGGATTGGCCGTCGTCCCCGCGCACGCCCAACCGCCCGTCTCTATCCCGTGCGGTTTCATCCGGCAGCGTAGCCGAACGACGGCGAGCTCGCGGGCCGCGTGACCGGCGGTCCGTCACTCGTCCGCGGCAAAGCACACGATTCCGCCATCCTGAAGGCTGACGACGATCCGACCGTCGCGAGTCGCTCGGTTGGTTCGACGCGTCAAGGTTCGGCGAGGATCGAACGGAGCTTTGCCGCCTGGCTGCTCGGCATGGCTTGCAGCAGCGGACGCAAGGTGTAGTTCGTCGCTGTTCAGAAAAGCGAAGAAGGCGAACCGCGAACTGACGCGGCTGAAGAAGGGCCGCAATTATCAGGAACGGCTGCAACAAGGCTACGAACAG
>JAVYAJ010000115.1:0-8888 GCA_032229885.1 Candidatus Anammoximicrobium sp.
GCCAGCGACCACCGACCCACAGACGCAGCGGCACTTTGCGCGGCTCGGACGCGTGGGCGGCGAGCCAAGCTCGCACACTGCGCTGCGCGACCGCATCGCGCGTCTAGCCGTCTGATTCGCTCAGCCGTTTAATTTGCACGTTGCGAAACTCGACGGGATCGGAGTGGCCGGCGAAACCAAAGTGTCCGCGTTTCAGGTCTTTTCCTTCATGCGGACGATTGCCCATGAACTCGTTGACCTGAGCAAGGTCTGTGTTCAGGATGACATTGCCGTTCAGTTCGACTTTGATTCGCGAGCCGACGACCGTCACTTCCTGGAAATTCCATTCGCCGGTCGGCCGCAGATAGCCTCGTTTGGCTGCCGCCATGCCGTAGGCCGATCCGTGATATTGGCGCGGATCGAGCTTTTCGTACTTGGGGTGTTCGGAATCGAGCACTTGCAGTTCGCACATGCCGACGTAGGCCGTATCGCCGGAACCGGGATACCGAATCGCCAACCCATTGTTGCCGCCCGGCGGCAGTTTGAACTCGACGCGGGCCACAAAGTCGTCGAACTCGTCCGTCGTGTAGATCGTGCCGCCCTTGCTCGGCTTGCACACGATCGCGCCGTCGCGAACCTCGTAGTTCTCGGTCGGCCCGGCCCAGCCGTCGAAGTCGCGACCGTTGAAAACCGAGACGAAGCCCTCTTGTCCGCGTTTGGCCAGCAGCGCATTGGCTTCGTCCGCCGGAATCTCGCGAATGAAGATGTTCTTCCAGCGGATCTCGCCGCCGTGTGTCTGCAACTGGATCGGCCCTTGGGGAAACAGCGGGCTGCTCCGATCCCAGTAATTCTCCATGATGGCGTGATCGACCACCAGTTTGTCGTTCAAGTACACCGTCGTCCGCGCGCCCACCTGCACGATGCGCAACCGATTCCACTCGCCGAACGGCTTGTCCGCCAACACCAGCGGATCCTTGCCCGGGGCGCCGGCGCTGTTGTTCCACAGCCCGCCCGATCCTTTGTCCGCCCCGATGGCCCATTTGCCACCGGCCTCGGTAAAGTCCCAGATCTGCACCTGGGGCGTGGCCTTGAGATACACTCCGCTGTCGGCCTTGGGCACGGTCTTGTAGTCGATCCAGAGTTCAAAGTCGGAGAACTCGCGGTCCGTCGTCAGATACACCCCGCGGCCGTCATTCACCAAGTCGCCGTTTTCCACGGTCCAGTGAGCCACGGCGTCGACCATGTCCGCTTCGCGTTTGGCGGCTCGCTCTTGGTCGCTCATCGCCCATAGCTTGCGCGGATCGAAGTGCCCCAGACCGTACCAGCCCGTCAGGTCAGTTCCGTTGAACAGGGCCACGAATCCCTCGGGTGGCTTGTTCTGCTCCTGAGCGCTGACGTCGACGGCACAACACAATCCGATGGCGGTCAAAACAACAGCAATACAGCGTGACACGATCGAGGCTCCTTCGTTGCTTCTGCAGGTGGGGTGTCAACAATGGGCGTGAACTGGTCTGATATAATAACGTGTCCGCCGACAAGTTGCCAGCATTTTTCCGCGCAGAAAAGCGCCGTCACCGCGACCCCGCCCGGTAGGCGTCTCTGGACGGCAGGACGAAACCGTGACGGCGAACAAAGCGACGTCGAACCGCAGCCGCCCGATGCCGATCGCAGCCCAAGGGACACGCGCCGCGCCCGGCGGCCGCCGATCCTTGACGCGCGGATGCAGGCCGCGTACGATCCCAGCTTCCGCACGCGCAGACACGGCCCTCGCCGTCCGGATCGCGTCGGAGGACCGGACGCGACAACGTGTCGATGCAACTCCCATTGGCCTTTATCGGGCCGCGATTTTGTCTCGCCTGTTGAAGGCGCACGCTTCGCTGTTGGTCTCGAACGATCTGGAGGAGTATGCGGCCGTGATCGGTCGCTGTTATCTTCGCCATCACAGCGGCGTCGATCTGCCGTTGCTGGCCGACGTCGTCGCCGATTTCAACGCACGGGTCTGCGAGCCACAGCCGCCGGGCTTTGTCCAAGAGCGGTATGCGCCGCGAGACGACGACCGCATCACGCCCGAAGATCGCGTCTTTTACACTCGAGCCAACGCCCAGGGGATCGACAATTATCGACGACTGATCGAGACTGCGCCTCGCGAGATTCACGAGTTGCTATTGGGGCCGCTGCTGAGCGAAGCGTCGATTCACGCCAATACGGGCGGCGTCTTCAAGGGGTTTTACAAAGCATAGAAACACGGGCCTGGGCCGGTTCAGCGGCACCGGCGGCGACGCCCTGTCACGGATCCTGGGCGACATCGCTCTCGACATTCCCGTGCTCAGCAATTTCGAATGCGAGCACAAGGTCCATCAGGAGGACGCCAACACGCTGGCGTCCAAAGTTCGGAAGCTCGATCTGGCGTACCTCGATCCGCCGTATAATCAGCACCCGTACGGCTCGAATTATTTCATGCTGAATTTGATCGTGCGTTACAAACGCCCGCGGCACACCAGCCGTGTTTCCGGCATTCCCACGGATTGGCGGCGGTCGGGATACAACGTTCGCGCACGCGCGCTGCCGCTGTTCGCCCAGCTTCTGGAAGCGTTGGATGCGCCGTTTCTGCTGATTTCCTTCAACAACGAAGGGTTTATCTCGCCACAACAGATGCGCTCGCTGCTGGCCGGGATGGGTTCTGTCTACACGTTTGAAATACCGTACAATGCGTTTCGCGGCAGCCGCGGCTGCGACCAGCGGCCGATCCACGTGACGGAACAACTGTTCCTGGTCGAACGCAGCTAGTGCATCGCCCCGTATTCGATTTGGTGGGCACGCGCAGGGGGGCGCAGCGCCAAAGCCACGGGCATCACGCCCGTATCGACGATGAGCATTCACGTTGCCACGACCGATGCCGAGATCCTCGCGTGCTATCCCGTGATGCGCGAACTGCGGCCACACCTGCGCGAAGACCAATTCGTGTCTCGCGTTCGGCGACAGGAAGGCGTCGGATATCGACTGGCCTACGTTCGAGAACCGATCGGCGTCGTGGCAGTAGCCGGATTTCGGATCTCCGAGAATCTCGTTTCCGGACGTTTCTTGTACGTCGATGATTTGGTGACGTTGGCCGACCGCCGCTCGCGCGGATACGGCGCACGGCTGTTGGCATGGCTCAGAGAACGTGCCGCAAACGAAGGCTGCACCCAACTGCAGTTGGATTCGGGGACGCAGCGAAAGGACGCGCACCGCTTTTACGATCGCGAAGGGCTGAACGCCGTCGCCTTGCACTTCGCTGTGCAAATCAAGGCGGATCCGGGGCGTGAGGGTGAATCATAGGCCCGCCACGAGCTGACGCGACACGGTGCGCCAATTGGCAGGCGAAGAATCCGCTAGGCGAGGAATTTAGCATCGTTCGAGAAACAACTGACGCACTTTGCACCGCGTCGCCCGGGCTGCTCGCGGGAAAATCGCGAGATATTGGACAACTATTTTTCGAACGACGCTTAGCTGCGCGCACAACGCACAGGCCGGACAACACCCTACGACACGCGAGGAGTACCTATCGATGACTAGGCATGACTGGCGACATTCGTTGGCCGTATGCGTGTTGCTGCTGAGTGTCTCGGCCGTGCGCGGCGGCGACGAATCGCCCGCTGGGAACCCGCCCGCCGCGCGGTCCGCGAATCCGGCCGCCCCGATCGCCAAACCCGCTCAGGCGACGCCCGAGCCGTGGCTCGAACCGGACGCGGACGCCCTGCGCCGCTGGCAGGCGATGCGGTTCGGAATGTTCATCCATTGGGGACCGGTCAGCCTGACCGGACACGAGATCGGCTGGTCGCGCGGCGCGCAGACGCCGGTCGAAGTGTACGATAAACTGTACACGCGCTTCGACCCGCCGAAGTTCAACGCCGACGACTGGGTGGCCGTGGCCAAACGCGGCGGCATGAAATACGTGGTGTTGACGACCAAACACCATGACGGCTTCTGCCTATGGGACACCAGGCAGACCGAATACAACATCATGCGAGCCCCGCTGGCCCGCGATGTGACGAAAGAGCTGGCCGAGGCGTGTCGCCGGGCGGGCATCGCATTCGGCACGTACCATTCGGTCTGCGATTGGCATCATCCCGACTTTCCGCTGACCAGTCCCGGCGGCAAGGTCCGCCGCGCGCAGTCGGACATCGTCACCTATCGACGCTATCTGCGGGCGCAAGTCACCGAGCTGATCACCCAGTACGGCCCTTTGCACTCGATGTGGTTCGACGTGCCCCAGGAGTTCGACCGTCGCGAGGGTTCGGAAAACGTCCGCCTGTGCCGATCGCTGCAACCTGACATTCTGGTGAACAACCGCGCCGGCGGCGGGTGCGGCGATTACGCCACGCCCGAACAGCGCGTCGGCCAATTCGACAACCAGCGCCCGTGGGAAACCTGCATGACGCTGTGCCGTCAGTGGTCGTGGAAGCCCGACGACAAAATGAAGACGCTCGCCGAGTGCCTGCACACGCTCGTCCGCACCGCGGGCGGCGACGGCAATCTGCTGTTCAACGTCGGACCGATGCCCACGGGCGAGATCGAACCGCGGCAGGTCGCGCGGCTGAGCGAAATGGGCGACTGGCTGGCGAAATACGGCGACAGCGTCTACGGCACGCGCGGCGGACCGTTCAAGCCGGCCAAGCATGTGGTCAGCACTCGCAAAGACCGCACGATCTTTGTGCATATCCTGGCGTGGCCCGAGCCCGTGTTGACGCTGCCCGCGTTGCCCGCCAAGGTCGTCGCCAGCCGCGCGCTCGGCGGCGGTCGCGCGAGCGTCAAACAGACCCATGACGGGATCGAAGTGACGGCGCCCGAGTCAGATCGGCACGAGATCGACACGGTCGTGGCGTTGGAACTCGACCGGTCCGCGCTCGATCTCGCGCCGCTGGCCGTCGCCAGCGTCGGCCAATCCTTGACCGTCGGCAAACCGGCAACCGCCTCGAACGTCTACCAGAACAACCCGAGTTTTGCGGCCACGATGGCGATCGACGACGACGACCAGACGCGGTGGGCGACCGATGCCAGCACGGGCCCGTGTTGGCTCGAAGTCGATCTGGGCACGCCCGAGACGTTCGACCGAGCCCGGATCAGCGAATGCGTGGAATACGGAGTCCGCGTCAAGACGTTCGCGTTGGAGTTCAAGGACGGCCAACAGTGGAAGACGTTCTACCGCGGACAGGCCATGGGCGAGAGCCACGAAGCCCGGTTTCCCCCGGTCACCGCCCGCGTCGTCCGCCTGAACATCACCGATGGCCAAGGCGGTCCGACGATCTGCGAATTCCAGTTGTTCGCGCCGGCGCGGTCCAAGCCCGCGCCCTGACGGACGACGTGATGCCGGGGGGCCGGATTGGGCAGGGCGCCGCGTCGATCACGGCCAGCCGGCCACTTGCCTGGCCCCGCGTGGATCGGCCGCGCACGCAGCGCCCCCGCGACGCGTGGGCTGGTGACAGAGACGATGCTGACGAATGCCGGAACGAGGCGCCGGAGTGAATGTGGCCGTTCGTCTTAGCGTGCTGTACGCGCTTCTGTTGCTGCTGTTCATCCAGACTGCCGGCACGCTGGTCGAGTCGGCGTACATCCTCAGCTTGCAGCGGCTCGCGCCGGCTCCGCAAGCCATCGCCATCCCGATTCTAGCTGCACCCGTTCTGGCGATCCCCTTTCTGCAAATCCCCTTGCCCATCGCGGTCTGGATCAATTTCGCGATTCTCTTCTTTGCTCGCGGTCTGCTGCCCTATCTGGCGACCGGCCCTCGCGTGTTGGGCGCAACGTTGGGCCTGTTCGCCGTCGTCAACCTGCTGATGATCCTGTTCAGCACAAAACGGCGCAGCTCGCCAGGCGCTTCGCTTGGAACCTGCGGCTCGGCCGGGCTGGCGCTCGCAGTCAGCGCGTCCGTGCTCGTGCGCGCGGCGGGACTGGGGCTGGACTACTCGCTGGTTCGCGGCGGCGGCTGGATCGGTTGGGGATTGGTGGCGGGGCTGGGACTCGTGTTGCAGCCCGGCGAACTGACGAAGCCGTCGCGCGCGCCGGGATCGCGCGACGGGCTTACGGCAGCCACGCTCGGCGTCTGGCTCGTTCTGGCGCTCGTCTGGTTTTCCTTTTCCGCGCCGGCTGTCATTGCCCGTTGGACCGAGGCCAACTATCCGCTTGTTTGCGTTGTGACCAGCCTGTCCGTCATCGGTTGGGGAGTGCTGGCGCTGGTTCATCCGCGCTGGACGGCGGCTCGCGCCGGCCGCCGTGGAATCCTGTTGGCAAACCTGGCGTTTTGCCTTGCCCTGACGACAACGCTTCTGACGCACCGGATCACGTTTCCACCGACGCCGCATTCGCCGCCGGTCGTCGTGGGCGCGCCGTCGTGGGCGACGCGCGTTCCGCTCGCGGCGATGCTGCTGTTGTGTCCCATTCTGTTGTTCGATGCCCGTCTGTTCCTGACCCGGATCGAACGGACGGCTGGCGCGCCCCGCGAACTGCTCGCCGGATTCTTGCTCGGCGGGGCCGCGGTCGCGGCGCTGGTGCTCGCGCAGATTTTCACCAACGTCTGGGGTTATGTCGAACCGGTCAGCGGGCCGCTGCGAAACCATTTCTGGTTGCCGTACGCGGCCGCGTCGGGACTGGTCGCCTGGCTGACGTGGCGTGTTGCGGCCCATGCCGGCGCCGCGCCGTCACCCGACGGCCGTCCGACAGGCGCGCGGACGCGTTGGGGTTGGGCGATTCTGCTGGTCGCCATTTCGATCAGCACGGCTGTCTTGGCGTTGGCGCCCTATCCCGCGCCGACCGTGTCGCCGACACGCGATGCGCTGGTCGTGATGACGCTGAACACACAGCAATGCACCGACCAAAGGGGCCAGAAGTCAGCCGAGTCGCAACTGGCGCTGATCCGGCGCATCTCGCCCGACATCCTAGCCTTGCAGGAAACGGATTCGACGCGCGTCGCGCTCAACAACAACGATTACGTGCGATTTTTTGCCGCGAAGCTCGGGTACTACGCGTATTACGGTCCTACCACCGTGACGGGCACGTTCGGAGCCGCCATCCTGTCCAAATATCCGCTTCTCAATCCCCGGACGGTGTTCACGTTCAGTGATCGAGACGAGGTCGCCATCGCCGAGGTCGAGATCGAGGCGCACGGGCGACGGATCACGGTGTACAACGTCCACCCGGCCGGCTCGGACGCCGCCCAGATGGCCTTTGCCCGCGCGCTGGTCGCCCGCCTGGAAACGAAGCCGTATGCGATCGCCGCGGGCGATTTCAACCTGCGCGCCGGCGCCCGACCTTACCAACTGATCGAGACGGCCTGCGCCAATGCCTGGCAGAGCGTCCAGAGCCCGGATGCCCGTACCGCGGACGGCGCTCGATCGGCCGATCGGCGAATCGACCACATCTTCGTCTCGCGCAGCCTGCGCGTAGCCGACGCGTTCTATATCGAGCCGGACGAGTCGGCCAGCGACCATCCGGCGCACGTTGCACGCATCGTCTGGCCGCCGCGCTGACGACGCGCGACGAGCTTCGTCGCGCCACGTCAGAGGCGCTACGGGCAGCGCCCGCGGATCAGGACTGCCTGTCCCGCGGGCGGCCGCGTCCGCGCCGCGCACGACGTCAGCCGTCCGCCGGCACATAGGCGAACGATGCCTGCAGCGGATAGGGACACGTGCAGCCCGCGCTGGACTCGGGAATCGAAATCATCCCGCCGGCCGGGATGATGTTGATGAAACAACCGGGCCGGCTCACCCGGTTGATCGGAAAGCCCGAGCTGCTGTTGAGGTCGAACATCCGCGCATTGCTGCCGCGGAAGAAGATCGCGGACGCAGCGCCGGACAGCGTCCCGCAGCCATGACCGGTGAGAAATCCCCGATTCGGCAATGATTCGCCGGTTCGCAGATCGACGTCATAGTATTTCGTCAAGATCTCGTTCTCGAGGATCACCGGGTACTGCCACTGCTCGCCGTGCGTCCCGTCCGGTTCGCCGGCCGCGAGGTCGCGTTCCCAAAGCGCTTCGCCGGTCGCCGAGCGGAACGTTCGCAGCCCATAAAACACGCGCGTCGCGTCGCCGACCTTCGCGTTGAACGTCCCGGTGACGACGACGGCGTCGATCGACGGGGCGTAGGAAAGATACACGATGTGCTCGTACGGAAACTTGACGGGGACTTCCCAGGCTTTCTTGCCCGAGTCAGCCTCGAGCGCCACGAGGAAGACATCGCCGCTGAAAAAGCGATCGATCCGGATGCGTCCCGCGCCGTCGTCCGAATTGGCGGGCAGGTTGCGCGCTTCGAGCAGATACATCCGACCGTTGCCCAGGGCCACCGTGCTGTTCGGGATGGCGCCCGCGTAGGTCCACCGCGTGTCGCCGGTGCCTCGATCCAGGCAGAACAAGCCGTCGCTGACGATGATGGGCCGAAAATCGCCCTCTAAAATCGGCGACAAGCGGCCGTGGCGGTTGTACGACGCCTCCGGTTTCTGGATCGATCCAAAGATGCGGGCCTCGACGGCCGCAAGATAGCCCCAGCGACCATTTCCACCCAGCGACGAAGGCAGGCCGAACACGCTCTCGCGCTGGCCGGTGGACACGTTCACGCCCCAGCACTCGTCGCCCACCAGCACATACAGACGCTCGTCCGCGACAGCCATGAATCCCGCGTCCTTCATCACTCCGAGCCGACGCGATCCGGGCACGTCCAATTCCCACAGCCGCGTGCCGTTGTACGCATCCAGCGCCAGCACGCGCTCGTTGGCCGGCACGAACATCCGGCCGTCCTTCCACAGCGGAGCCATCGTTCGATTGTGACGATCGATCATCTCGCGCGGGCCGGGCTCGCCAAACCAGAGCGGGTCCAGCTCGCCGCCCACCAGCACGTCGCCGCTAGACGCGGTGCCCGCCGGGTTGGCGTACTGATGAGTCC
>JAVYAJ010000116.1:0-52763 GCA_032229885.1 Candidatus Anammoximicrobium sp.
GCCATATCCCAACGCTATCGCTTCGCTGGCAGCCCAGCGACGGCGGCCACGTTCGTCGAGATCTCCAACGAGCGAGTTGAACTTGACTTCCAGTCCTTGGATAAGTTTTGCGTCCGGCATGTGGACAGTATTACCAAAACCACGCGCAGGCTCGAATACCAGTTCGGTAATCTAATTACGAACAAATCCTTAGTTCAACGCCGGCCGTAACCGGGTGGCCAGTGACGGGTTTGTCTTCAAGACCGACGCTGCCGGCCGCTCCGGTTCACGGCCCTGTGCGCGCACCGCTTGCCCTTGAGACCGACAGGAGGCTCCATAATTCCGTACCGATCAGGCGATCATCCCCCACGAATGGCCCGTGGAATTATCCAGCCTTCAGCGATGTTTCGCAATCAGGTTGCGGTCCGTTTGCCTCTACAGCCGCTTGGCCAGCGAACCGAGAAGGCATCCATCGACGCCGCGAAGACTTTGGTTAATCGTTCACGAAGAGTCGATATTGATTACGAACCACGCGTGAATGAGGGCGCTGGTCGAAGCCGTTGTAAGTGAGTCAAAAAGACACCCAACCTTGCTTTCTCGCCTTTCTCCGCTGGTTCTTCGGCGGCGCTGGACCGCTGCACCGAGAGCTCCGAACGGACAGAACGCGGCAACCGCTCGCGCCCCGCAGCCATGATCTACGCATTCAACGCTCGCGCCATTGGAGCGTTTCGCGTTGCAAGAATGGGACCCGCCAATCCACTCGGCTTAGGGCGGCCGTCAATCCCGGCGCTGAGGCGCGGCGCCGAAAGCGGGCGGCCGGCTTCAGTGCGCGGGGTGTGGCGGCGATCCCGGGCGGCGCCGGGAGTGTCGCGTGGCCGCGCATCTCTCGCACACGGGCGACAATCGGACCTTGTGTCTGTTGGCAATTCGTTTCGCCATCGGAGTTTTTTGCTCTAATGGATTCGGGACAGAACGATTCGTGGCGTGCGGAGACAGGGCGAGTTCAAGCGAGCCGGGCGTCCTTGGGGAACGGCGACGGGCTAGCGTGGTGCGCGCTTCCGCGCATAGGAGAGCAAACATGATGACGCGGCGCGTCTTCGATTACTTGGCGACGATGATCGCGGTCGGGCTGCTGCTGTCGCCGCCATCGGCGCGGGCGTGGCTGGATCCGGCCCAACCCGACGTCGTGACCGTGCTGAACAGTGAAGACAACCGCTTTACCGCTCATCCCAGCGAGGTGGAGCACAGCTACGGCGCCAGCAGCGGCAGCCGCATCAAGGGGCATCAGGATCTGCTGGCGCTGAAGTTCGACCTGTCGGCCTATCGAGGGCGGATCGTCGAAGCCGCCGAGTTGCACTTGGCTAGACGATCGGCGGATACGGTCGTCAGTCTGGCCGCGTCGACGATCAACACCGACTGGCGCGAAGGAACCGGAAACGGCAGTCGGACCGTCGGCGGTCCGTGTTGGCGCTGGCGCGTCACGCCGCGCAGTTCGGACGTCTTCACGACGGCGGACAACGAATGGACGTTTCCGCGCAGCGATTTCACCTCGGCGGCCTTCGGAAACTCTGGCTCGCTGGTCTCGTATGGTTTTCGCGCCAGCGACACGTACAAGTCCTACGACGGGCCGGGCACGGCGTTCGGCTGGATCGGAATGAAGCTCGACCCGGCCCTCGTCCAAGCGCTGATCCTGGACCAATATGGGCTGGCCGTGACCGACGCCCGCTGGCACAGCGGCACGACGGGCCCGAACCCGACCGTCTATACCCGAGATCAGAACAAAACGGTTCAGCCGCGGCTGTACCTCAAGTTCTCGTCGGTTCGCGACACGCTGCCGCCGCGCCCCGTGACAAACCTGAGGGCGGAACCGGGGCCCGAAGACGGGCAGGCCGTGTTGCAGTTCCAGGCGCCGAGCGATCCGCAGGCGGCGCGAGCCTTTGGCTACGCGATTCGCTGTTCGCAGACCGACGACTTTGCCGCGGCCGCACCGATCGCGCGGTGGCGAATCCCTCGGCCTACGGACCCCGGCCTGCCGCAGCGGGCGCTGATCGAGGATCTGACGCCGGGCGCGCGCTACTGTCTGTTCGTGCAGGCTTATGACGCGGCCGGCAACGGCAGCTCGGTCCAATCGGTCTGGCTGTCGCTGCCCGCGCCGTCTGCCCACACATTGCCGGACGGTCCGTTTTCGATTCCCGACGTGACCGGCAAGCATCCGCCGCGCGTCCCCGGCGTTCTGCGGTGGTGGGCCGCCTCGGAGGTGGCTCGGATCGATCCGCGGACGGGCTACAGCGTCGAGGACACCGGCGACACGGATGACTACAAGAAAGTCAACGCGGTCTGGAATGCCGAGACCAACGCCATTTCGTTGTCGGCCTGTCGCAACGAAGTGGTCGGCGCCCAGATCGTGATCGAGCGGCTGAGCGACAACCCGCTGACGAAGGTGTCTATCCGGGGAAGCGACTTGCGCGGCCCGGGCGGCGCGACGATCCCGGCCGATCCGCATATCGAGTTCTTTCAGACGCACTATATCGGCGCAACGCCCGAGGTGTGCATCCCGCTGGCCGCGCCGTTTCCCACGACGTTCAACATCCCCGATCCCAACCACAACCGCGACGGCAAGAACCAGACCGTCTACATGGACGTGTTTGTCCCCCCGGAATCCGTGCCGGGCGAGTATGTCGGCACGCTGACGGTCAGCGCGACTCAGCTCGCGCGCCCCGTGACCATCGGCCTAGCGGTCCGCGTCAGTTCGACACGGATCCCCGACCAGCCGACATTCCTGGTCGATTTGAACGGCTATGGCAACCCGTGGAACTGGGGGCGCGACGACCGGCAGAACGACCGCATCACGCTGCGATATTTTCAAGCCGCCCACAAGCATCGCGCGGTTCCCAACACGCTGCCGTATGGCTGGGGCGCGCAGGTCCAGTCCGATCGCGTTCCCGACGCCTTGACCGGCGCCGGGTCGACGCTGCGGGCCACGAGTTGGACGACGTTCGATCGTCGCTACGGCCCGCTGTTCGATGGTTCCGCCTTTTCGCCGACCAATCCGATGCAGCCGTACCACGGCCCGGGAATGAACACGCCGATCACCCATTTTTACAGCCCGTTCTTCGAGTCGTGGCCGATCCACATGTGCGATCCGCGGCACGGCTTTGACGCGGCCTACCGAGGTGGCGGTGGCAAATGGCAGGACAACTATTGGTACAAGCTGAAGATCGGCGGCGACTACTACCGATTCTTCTCGGACCTTCCGGACGTCTGGGACGCTTATGACGAGGGCTACAAGCAAGGCTTGCGAAATGTGATGGCCGACTGGGTGCGACACGCGCACGATCGAGGTTGGACGCGCACGGCCTTCGAGACCTATCACAACCACAAGTTCTCGTACAACGGCTGCGCGGTCTTCTGGGTGATGGAAGAGAACGACAGCGCCGACGATTTCCGGGCCGTCGGCTTCTGGCATCAGCTATGGCGCGAGGGCTATGCCCAGGCCAATTGTCCGGAAGTCAAATGGCACTTTCGCATCGATATTTCGGATCGAGTGGGCCTGAATTATGGGCAGCTCGACAACCGCGTCAACCATTGGGTTCTGGGCGGCAGCGCAGCCCAGACCCACTGGCCGCAGATCAAGTATCGCGCCTATAGCCTTGCGCCCGGTCGGCAGGAAACATGGATGGTGTACTCGGACAGTCCCTCGCCCACGGGTCCGGGCATATCCACGGCGCGGCTCTTCCTGAAACGCTGGAGTCAGGGATTCATCGGTTCGCTGCCATATTGGAATGCCTTCAACGTCGACTGGACGCGGTTCCCGAATCCGCCCGGCGTGATCTATTCGGGCGCGCGCGTGCCCGGGCTGGAGGGCCAGTACGAAGGCTGTCTGCTGAGCGTGCGAGCCAAAGCCATGCGGCAAGCCGAGCAACTCATCGAACTGCTCAACCTCTGGGCAGCTCGGGGCGGCATGAATCGGCAGCGGGTTCGCGATGCGCTCGTTCAGAAATACGGCGATCGGTCGTGGGACTACGGTTTCAGCGACCTCGACGAGGCCGCCCTGTATCGCTTGAAGGCCGATCTGATCTCGTGTCTGGAGGCTTCGGCCGGCGCGCGGACGGCGGTCGCCGAGCCGGGCCACGGTCGCTGAGCGGTCCCAGGCGCGCTCGCCGCCGGCGCAATCCGTCCGCGGGACTTGGCGTCGGCGGGCCTTTGTCTCGGCCGCAGTGTGTACTTTCGCCGGGGAAATGCCGCCGCTAAGATGAATTCCGCTCGCACGTCGCATTTGCCACGCCATCCATCTCCGAGGAGAACTTGACCATGACGGCTTATGAGATGCCCGCTGTATCGAATCCCCCCAAGGCCGGTAAACGCGAGGTTTGGCTGGTGGCCAACGGCGATCTGCGACTGTCCGCCAACCAGAACTGCTGGGCGGCCCAGCACGAGATGGAGACCGAGCTGACCAAGGCCGTCGAGCGTTGTGGATACGCCCTTCGACGGGCTCATCCCTACAAACAGTCGGAAAAACACGGATTCATCGGATCGCAGAAGGAAGGCATGCAGATCTTCCGCAACATCGATCCGAACTGTCGGCTGATCGTCGCCGAGGCCGTGTGGCAGTATTCGCATCACATCCTGCACGGGCTGATCTCGCATCAGGGCCCGATCCTGACCGTCGCCAACTGGTCGGGCACGTGGCCGGGGCTGGTCGGCATGTTGAATCTGAACGGGTCGTTGACCAAGGCGGGTGTCAAATACGCGACGCTGTGGGGCGAAGACTTTGCCGATTCACGATTCGAGCGCCAGTTGGCGACGTGGCTCGAGCAGGGCCGCCTCAAGCACCGAACGGCTCACGTGACGCCGCTGAAGAAGGTCAAGATCGGCGCAAAGGAACGCAAGCTGGGCGAAGCGTTGGCCCGCGAGCTGCAGCGAGACAAGGCCATCCTGGGCGTGTTCGACGAAGGATGTATGGGAATGTTCAACGCGATCATTCCGGACCACCTGTTGAACCCCACGGGCATCTACAAAGAGCGTCTGAGCCAGTCTGCGCTGTACTACGAGACCATGCAGGTCGGCGACGACGAGGCGCTGGCGGTCCGCCGCTGGATGGAAGATCGCGGCCTGACGTTCCACACCGGGCCCGATCACGATTCGGACCTGACCGACGCCCAGATTCTGCTGCAATGCAAGATGTACGTCGCGGCGGTGCGGATCGCCGACGACTTTGGCTGCGCGACGATCGGGATCCAGTACCAGCAGGGGCTGAAGGATCTGCTGCCGGCGAGCGATCTGGTCGAAGGCATGTTGAACAACGCCGAGCGGCCGCCCGTTACCAGCCGCGACGGGCGGCGCGTGTTGTACGAAGGCCAGCCTCTGCCTCATTTCAACGAGGTGGACCAGTGCGCGGGAGTCGACGGGCTGATGACCTATCGCATCCACCGCGCGATGGGGCAGCCGGTCGAGAACACGCTGCACGACCTGCGATGGGGCGATTGGGACCAGTCGGGGACGACCGACGAGTATGTATGGGTGTTCTTGATCAGCGGTTCCGCGCCGCCGGCTCACTTTGGCGGCTGGCAGAACGCGTCGAGCGAGCGCCAGCCGGCGATGTACTTCCCCAGCGGCGGCGGGACGCTCAAGGGCATTTCCCGACCCGGCGAGATCGTCTGGTCGCGCGTGTTCATCGAAAACGGACGGCTGAAGATGGACGTGGGGCGCGCGGGCGTGGTGGCGCTGCCGGCCGAGGAAACCGAACGGCGTTGGCGGGCCACGACCTCGCAGTGGCCGATCATGCACGCCGTGACGTATGGCGTATCGCGCGATCAGATGATGGCCCGTCACAAGGCCAATCACATCCAGGTCGCGTACGCCAACTCGGCCGCCGAAGCCGACAAGGCGTTGTTGGTCAAGGCGGCGATGGCCGAGGCGATGGGCATGGAGGTCGCCGTGTGCGGGACGCGCCGCGACGGCAAAGCCTGGGATTGAACGATCGCGTCGCTAGCGGCGTTTCGCCGCGGCGCGGCCGCCGGACGGTCGCGGCACGCGGCGCGCGGGCAAAGGCGGACGCGCGGGCAACGACGGGCGCACGGGCGACGACGGGCGCACGGGCGACGACGGATACGCGAGCAATGTCGGACTCGCGGGCAAGCGCGGGCGCTCAGGCGAAGACGGCCTTCCACGGCGCGTCGTAGGCCAATCCGAGCTTGAGGATGCGTTGCACCAGCGATTCATAAGACATTCCGCCGGTCTCCGCCGCTTCGGCAAAGTCCTCGCCGTACGACAGATTGGGGTTGGCGTTGGCCTCGAGCACGTACACCTGGTCGCGGGCGTTCATCCGCATGTCGATCCGGGCATAGCCGCTCATGTGCAGCTCGCGATAGACGCGTTTGCCGAGCCGCGCGATCCGGGCGGCCAAGGCGGGCGACAGGTCGTCGGCCGCCCGCGTGACGATGCCATACTTCTGCTGATACGCCCGATCCCACTTCACCTTGGCGGTGGCGATTGGCGCCACGTCGTCGGGCAGGCCGCTGAAGATCATCTCCCATACGGGGAACGTCTCGAGCCGGTTGTTGCCCAGTACGCCGACGTAAAATTCACGGCCCTCGATGTATTCTTCGACCAGCGCGTCGGCGTTCAAGCGTTGTTGGACGAATGCGATCCGCGCGGCCAGCGCGTCGTGGTCGCGGACGATCGACGCTTGAGCGATTCCGAGCGAGGCGTCTTCGGTCACCGATTTGACGATCAAGGGAAACCGCAGCGCAGGCAGGCGGGCGTGGGGGTTGCGGCGCGGAAAGACGGCAAAACGCGGCGTCGCGATGCGATGATACCGGAGCACTTTCTTGCTCAACGCCTTGTCGCGAGACAGAAACATGCCGCGCGGATTGCAGCCCGTGTACGGCTGGCGCATCAGCTCGAGGTACGACACGATGGCGCTGTCATACACACCCAGGCCGTGAAACTCTTCCAGCAGCATGAACACGATGTCGGGGGCGAACTCGTGGATCGCCGTCCGAATCGGGCACAGGTCGTACTGGACGCCGAGCGGATGGACCTCGTGCCCCAGGTTCTCCAGCGTGGCGAGCACGTCGAACTCGACCTTCCAACGGTCGATTTCCTCGTCGCTGCAACCGTCCATGCTGTCCGGGGGCACGAGTCCTTCGTGGAGGAGGACGAGAATTCGCAAGCGCTTCATAAGGCCACTCGGTGACGACCCTGGTGCAGATAGTTCATCGTCTGGACGGTCAACAACACCAGCGCGTCACGCTCGACTTCTTCGGCCGGCCGGTGCAGACGCAGCTTCAACTGGCGGCAGCGTTGAATCATCCCGTCCAGAACCTCGTTGATCGTGTATTGAGCTTCGCCCGTCCAGCGGGCCACGTCGCGTCGCAACGTCGGCCGCATGCGGCGCAGGAACGCGGCGGCCGACGAGCAGCGCGCGTCCGTGGGCGCGTCGGAGAACAGCCGCCGCAAGTCCTGGTCGTAGAAGCTGGGACGGTCCAGTCCGTAATGCCGCCGTTTTTTCTCGTAATGCTCGCGCAGCGTCGTCCGCAGCGTGGCCACCGAATCGACGCGCTCGCGCGAGGTGACCTTGGGTTTTTGCCGCGAGATCTTCCGCATCAACCGGTCGACGTATTCCAGCTTTTTCAGCGCCGGCCAGTCTCGATATTGGGATCGCCAACGCGATTTGGGCTTGAGCCACACGGCAAAGGTCTCGGCAAAGTCCTCGATCGGATGGCTCTGGGCATACCAAGAATCCAGATGCAATACGTAGTCGCGGCTATAGGGCTTCGGCGAATAGTAGTCAGGATAGGGCAACGAAGCCGGCCCGAACGTCTGCCGCCAACTGCGCAAATACCGCAGGCGATAGGCGTTCTCGATCGCGTGACCCGCCTCGTGTCGGAGGATGCGCATGCACCAATTCTCGGTTCCGCCCTCGACCTCGAGCATCAGTTTGCGCTCGAGGCGGATCAGCCGCGGGTGTGCCAGATAGAACGGGATCGCGATTCCCGGCACGCCGTCCGCCGCAAACCATTCGTCGGACAGCCAACAGTGCGGCCGAAACGCGATCCCTCTGGCCTTCAGCTCGAGATGCAGCTCGGCGATCCGTTCTTCCAGCGGCGTCCGTTCGATCTGGACGTGCAGATCGCAGAATCGCAGATCCAACAGCTCGCTTTCGGACAGCGCGTTCAGATGCCGCGGACCGAAACTCCGCCCGTTCCATCCGCCGTTGCTCCGTCGTCGAACCGTGCTCAACTGCGCGTCTCCCCTCGAAGTCCGCGCGCCGCGTCGAGCGTGCGCCGCGCGCCGCGCGGCCACAATCGAATGCGCTGCCTGAAGGCAACGCCTTGAACCGTGAATGCGCCACGTCCCCTGCGCGGGACGATCCAGGCTGACGGGGCGACTAGAAGGAAAACGCGCCGCCGAGGATCCGCGCCCGCCGGTGTCACGTTTCCATCGGCCAAGCGGCCCGGTTGGGCGGATCGCGCGCTCACAGCGGAAAATCTTCCTTGGTCGCCTGCTGTTGATAGATGGGCATGTGCCGGTAGTAGACCTCCAACACCATGGTGGACAGCGACGTGTTGTATAGCCGGCCGCCCGAACTGACGCCCGTTCCGCCGCCGAAATACCAACTGCCCGCGGCCGGCCCTTCCTTGGCCTGCGAGTTGACCAGAAAATCGCGCATCTTCGCGTTCCACTTGTCCCAAATCTCGTCGCCGAACTGGCGGCAGACCTGGGTCGCGTAGTAGTTGTAGTACATGTTCGCGCCGGCGCCCATCGACGGACCTTGGTTGCTGATCCAATCGACGCCTCGTTTCAGCGCTTCGTTGTCGTGCTTCCAGCCCAGATACATCCGGCACAGCAGGCCGATCGCCGTCGTCGCCGCACCGCGACCCGGACTGGTATAGCCATAGAACGACCCGCTGTCCAGTTGAACCGTGTCCAGGTATTTGATCGCGCCGCGGATCGTCATCGGGTTGACGTTCAGGTAGGACATGTGACCGCTCTTGAGCGCCATCAACTGCCAGCCGACAACCGACGTGTCGCCCGGTTGACGCGGCGTATATCGCCAACCGCCGCCGACCGGATCTTGAGCGTAGGAGATGAAGTTCAGCGAGGCCTGAGCGGGCGCCAGCAACGCGCGATCGTGCGTCATGCCGTAGGCTTCGGTCAGCGCAATCGCCGCCAACCCGTGCGAATACATGCTGCCCTGAGGCTCGTTCATGGCGCCGTCGGGCTTCATATTGCTGATCAAGTATCCCAGCCCGCCTTGGACGGTCGCTTTGTACTTTCCTTCTTTGTGCGTCTGTCCGGCGCCGAGAAAGGGCAAGACAGCCATCGCGGTGGCCGCCCGGCGCGCTTGGACGCTGCTGCCGGGATTATCCGACGTTCGCGGCCGTCCGTTGATGATCGGACCGACGCGATGATCGAAACTCCAGCCACCGTCGGGCAATTGATGGTCGGCGATCCAGCGCAGACCGGCCGCCACCGCCGCTTCGCTCGCGTCGCTGCCACCGGCCTGCTTGGCCATTCGCGCGCGCGCCTCGGCGCTGCCGCGACCATCGTAGCCGGTCCCCGTATAACTGCCGACCTCTTTCAGCAAATCGTTCCGCGGGGCGGTCTCCTGGCCAAAGTCCACTAGTTCCACCGAAATAGCGGCTTGGTCGATATCGTTCGAGGTCACCAGGTCCGTGACGTCCTGGGGCGTCACCTCCGTGACCATCTCCATCGGCAGCGTGGCGTCGGTCATCACCGCGTCGACGTCGACCGGCGGCGTCAACTGCTCCTCGAACTCTTCGATCTCCTGCAGATCGTCGCCGGGCGGCGCCGTGATGACGGCCTTGACCTGTTCGACGTTTCCACCCACGGTGATCATCGCCATGACCAGCAGCGCGACCGCGTGGACGACCATGCTGACCAGCCAGGCCGGAGCCGCCGTGAAGAACAGAAAGCGGTGGCTGACCGCTTCTTCCTCGAACTCTTCTTCTTCGTCATAGGACAGGGCCTCGGCCTCGGCCGCCTGATCCTGCATCGCTTGCTGTTGTTGTTCCGTGCTCATGCTTGATCTACTCCGCCCGCGCGCGGCCCGCGGCGTTTGTTTCCCATTTGAGCCGGCCTGAACGCGGGCTTGCCAGTCTCGTGACAGCTATGTATTAAGTTAACGACTTCGGCGACAGACGCAAGGTCTACAACCTACACGTCCGAAACGACTTGCGAGCGATCATTTTCGGATCGGCCTACGTATTCGGAGGACGTAAAGCCGATTATTCCACGGACGGCGGCAGGCTCGCGGCAATTTTTCGTTCGCCTCTGTCCCGATTCGCCCGATTTCGATTACAATGCGCGTTCGCAAATACGTCCTTAGTCAGGGGAACAGGTGAGCCAGATGGCCAAAAAAGGAAAAGGAAAGAAAATCGAGACCGTCTTTTTGGTGTGCGAAGAGACCGGTGATTACAATTATGCGATTCGCCGCAAGCCAGGCGGCGAGAAATTGAAGCTCAAAAAATACAGCCCGCGCCTGCGCCGCCACACGGTCCATAACGAAAAGAAAAAGTAAGCCAACCCGCGCGCAAGCGAAAACGCCAACCGGAAACGCCAACCGGGGGCGGCGGACAGTGGCCAGTGGCGGACAGTGGCCAGTGGCGGACAGTGGCCAGTGGCGGACAGTGGCCAGTGGCTGCCAAGGTCTGCGAGTAGAACACGGTCAGCGGAAGCCGGCGGACACAGACGGGCGGATACAAGCCGGCGGGCAAGGCAGCGCTCGTGGCCGGTGCGCCGTGCACCGCCGCCATCGCCCAGCGTCGCGGTGGCGCAATCCGCTGCCGCCGACCCGCGGCGATCCGCGCCCTGCCGCATGGGAGGTCGGGCTAGCCGCGTGAATGACGGGCCTTGTACCCTAGGGACGGACGCTGCCGACGATCCGCGGTTGCATTCCGAGCCTTGTGAAGCCTACACTCGGAGCCAAGCTCGGCAGCCATGGCGCGACCAGCCCACGGGTGGGGCTTGATTCTGTTCAACTGGCGCCGCGGCCCGGATCTTCTCTGCTGGTGGACGCGCCCGACGGGCGCAGACAGGATGGTCCGCGTGGGGCCGTTTTTTTCGAGCGTCGCCGCGCGGAGGATCGAGACCGTAGACTATACCGACTCAAAGCCGCCGCTTGCACAACCATCACTCTGGATGGAACCGCTGCCAGCCGCGCGAAAATCCACAGACGAGGCAACGTCATGGAACGGCGCTGGCGATTACGACCGCACGACGAATCGAGAATCGCCGCGTTGGAACGTGCGGCCGGCGTGCCGCCCGTCGTCGCTAAACTGTTGCTGGCCCGAAATATCCGCACGCCGGAGCAAGTCCATTCGTTCCTGGAAGCCAAGCTGACGGGGCTGCACGATCCAGAAATGCTGCCGGGCCTCACCGCCGCCGCGGACCGGATTCACGCTGCCGTCCGACAGGGCCGCCGGATCGTGATCTATGGCGACTACGACGCCGACGGGATGACGGCCACGGGCATCTTGGTGCGCGGGCTGCGTCTGCTGGGGGCCAACGTCGGGTATCACGTGCCCAATCGACTCGAAGAGGGCTATGGCCTGAACGCCGCCGCATTGCGGAAACTTGCCGACCACGGAGCGACCATGGTCATCTCCGTGGACTGTGGGGTCGGCAGCGTCGACGAGGCCGACGTGGCCCGCGAACTGGGGCTCGAGCTGATCGTGACCGACCACCATGAACTGCGCGACGACGGCCGCCTACCGGCGGCAGAGATCGTCCATCCCCGCCTGCCGGGCGGCGCATATCCGTTCGGCGGCCTCTGCGGCGCCGGCGTCGCGTTCAAGCTCGCGTGGGCTTTGTGCCAACGGGCCAGCGAGGCGAAACGCGTCAAACCGGCGATGCGCGACTTTTTGCTGGCAGCCATCGGCCTGGCCGCGATCGGCACGGTGGCCGATGTCGTCCCGCTGTTGGACGAAAACCGAATCCTGGTCCGACACGGGCTGATCAGCCTGCGCGAGCACGCGCTGCCGGGAATCGTCGAGCTGTTGCGCGTCACCAAGCTGGATCAGAAACCGCACCTGAGCGCCGAGGATATCGCATTCCAGTTGGCGCCTCGGCTGAACGCCGCCGGACGGCTGGGACAGGCCACATTGGGTGTCGAGTTGCTGGCGACCGAGTCGCCCGAGCGAGCGACAAGTCTGGCCGATTACCTCCAGGAGCTCAACGTCACCCGCGAGTCGCTGGAACGCAGCGTGTACCTCGCGGCAAGCAAGCAGATCAAAGAGCAGTTCGAGCTGGAAGCCGAGCCTGCGTTAGTTCTGGCGGGGGTCGGCTGGCATCCGGGTGTGATCGGCATCGTCGCCGGTCGCCTGGCCGAGAAACACCATCGGCCCGTGGTGATGATTTCCTGGGACCAGTTGGGTGGCAAGCCGGGAACCGGCTCGGCTCGCTCGCCCGGCTACGCGAACCTGCACCACGCGTTGGCCGCGTGCAGTCGGCACTTGATTTCGCATGGCGGCCACGCGGCCGCGGCCGGCCTGAAGATCGCCGAGTCCAATCTGGCCGCGTTTCGGACCGATTTCTGCGAGCACGTCGCCGCGCAGACGTCGCGCCAGGACCGGGTTGCCGAGATCCAGATCGACGCCGAAACGACGTTCAGCCAACTGACGCTCAGAACCATCGAACAGATCGAACAATTAGCGCCGTTCGGCCACGAGAACCCGCGCCCCGTGTTATGCGCCAGCGGCGTGAATCTGGCGGATCCGCCACGGCGGATCGGCAATGGCGAGCGACATCTGTCGGTTCGCGTGCGCCAGCATGGCGTCACGCTGCGCGGCGTCGCCTTTGGCCAAGGCGAAGCGGCCGACGAGCTCGCCAGCCTATCCTCGCCCTTGGATCTGGCGTTTCGGCCGGTGATCAACGAGTTCAACGGATTTCGCAAGGTCGAAATGCACCTGGTCGCCTGGCGGCCATCGACGATCCCGGCGACGGTCCAGGCGTGAAGCGTACGGATCGCCGCCGCTGGACGGTCGAACCGTCGGGCGGCGCTGTCCGAAGACAAAAATCAAGCGCGACAAACGGAAGACCCCCTGCATTGTCCAACCTGTCCTCGAATCCTGCATTCGTGTATCTCGTCTGCCAGCGCGGCGCGGAAAACATGCTGAAGCAAGAGGTCGCGCGCGAGCATCCGTCCCTGCGGTTCGCTTTCTCGCAGCCCGGTTTCTTGACGTTCAAACGGTCTGCGGACGAGCCGTGGATCGAGGACGCCGAGCTGCGATGCGTCTTCGCTCGGACGCATGGCGTGTCGCTCGGCCGGGTCGAAGGCGGGACGGCCGAGAGCCAGGCTGATGCGTTGTGGCGGCTGGTCGAGGGCTGTGCCGCCAGCGACGGAGAACCTGTCGCCGGCCTGTTCGATCACCTGCACGTGTGGCAGCCTGACGCAGCGTTGCCTGGCGAGGACGGGTTCGAGCCGGGGCTGACGCCGCTGGCGGAGGAAGTGGGGCAGATCATCGCACGGCGAATGCCGCCTGGGCTCGGTCGCGCCGCGCCGTTGCCGGTCAATCGCGTGGCCCGCGCCGCGCATCGCGTCCTGGATTGCGTGTTGGTCGCGCCCGACCAGTGGTGGATCGGCTGGCATCGCGCGACCGGCATGCCGTCGCGGTGGCCGGGCGGCGTGCCGAAGATCGAGCTGCCTCCGACTGCCGTCTCGCGCGCGTATCTGAAGACCGCCGAGGCCCTGCTGTGGTCGCGGCTGCCGATCGTGCCCGGCGAGCGATGCGCGGAAATCGGCAGCGCGCCGGGCGGTTCGTGCCAGGCGCTGTTGGACCGTGGATTGCGGGTGACTGGAATCGATCCGGCCGAGATGGACCCCGCCGTGCTGGCCGAGCCGAACTTTACTTATCTGCGGACGCGAGCGGCGGCGTTGAAACGCGAGGCGTTTCGCGGCATCCGATGGCTGGTCGTCGACTCGAACGTCGCGCCGGCGCATACGCTGGACACGGTCGAGCACATCGTCAACAACCGCCAGGTTCATGTCCGCGGGATGCTGCTGACGCTCAAAATGCCCCAGCCGGCGTTGGCCGAGCAGATTCCGGACTATTTGGCCCGCATCCGTTCGTGGGGTTATCAGTGGGTGAACGCCCGCCAATTGGCCTTCGATCGCCAGGAAATCTGCGTGGCCGCGTTGCGCAACCGCGAGCTGCGCCGCGGACTGGCCCACCGCCAGCGGATGCGACGCGCCGGAGCGCGCGGCCAGCCGCGACCGCCCGCGGAAGATTGAGGCATGCGCGTCACTCGGTTCCGCCGCGGCGCAGGCCGCCATCGACGGCGAGCACCTGTCCCGTGATGAACGCCGCCGCCGGCGAGGCCAGGAACAGGGCGGCGCGCGCCACGTCGTCGGGCGCGCCCCAACGCCGCAGCAGCGATTCGCGCCGCGCCCGCGCTTGCCAGTGGGCCGAGGCCTGTTCGCCCCAGGCGGTCCTGATCCAGCCAGGCGCCAGGCAGTTCACACGGACCTCGGGGGCCAGCGAGCACGCCAGGCTGCGCGTAAACGCAGCCACGGCCCCCTTGATGGTTCCGAACAATTCGCCGCTGTCGCCGCCCATCCCGTATTCCGCCTGATCCCACCCCATGTTCAGGATCACGGCCGGATCGTCGGACGACGCGCGCCGCCGCATTTGGGCGCCGACCCGGCGCGACAATCGCATCGTGGCCACGACGTCGATGCGCCACAGGCGATCAAGCTTGTCCTCGAACGACCACCGCGCGGCGTCGCCGGTCAACACGTCTGCGCCGGCGTTGTTGACCCAGACATCGACCCCGCCGCGCCAGGCCCACGCCGCGTCGACCAACGTCGCCTGTGCGGCCGGTTCCGCCAGATCCATCAACACGACGGTGGCCTGTCCGCCACGGGCTTGGATTTCCGCCGCCACGGCAGCGGCCTTCGCCGCGCTGGCGCGGGCATGGATCACCACCGCCGCGCCGGCGCTGGCCAATCGCAACGCGATCGCGCGGCCGATCCCACTGGATGCGCCCGTCACGACCGCCGTCTTGCCGCGCAGACTGAAATCATCGACCTCGGGCATTCGTCAGTCGCCTGTTGTGGTCCCAGACCTCGCACGTTCACCGCCGCGCCAATCTCGCGGCGCGCCACGCTTTCTTCGCGCAGCGGTCGGCGGCTTCCCCTTGGCCGCGTTGGGCTTTGACGTTCCGGCGGCCATTCTCGGCCGCGACTGCCGCTACAAGACCTCGCCGCCACGGCCTTGCTGGATCAGCGGGATGTAGTTGTCCAGTTCCGCGCACGTGGCCGGATCCGTCAGGTCGACCGTCTGCCGCCGTTCGGCGGACATGTACGCGGCCATGGTCAAGCGGACGATCTCCAGACCGTAGGCCCAATCCAACATGGCCGGGCGTCCCTCGCGCAGCGCGGCCACGGCGTCGACGTGCTCGTCGGTATAGCCGTACAAGTCGGGCTCGTTGGGTTGGACCGGCACCAAGCCGCGACTGGCCTGCAGCTTCTCGACAGCCGCCTCCATGTCGGCCATGCCTGAAATCGCCTGGTCGCCGATGAAGACTTCGAGCGGGGAACGCAGCGTGTTCATTTCAAACGCATAGCCCGGCCCCAAGCCGTCGAACAGCAGCCGCAACCCCTGCTTGTCGAACATCCACGACACCGTGAACTGGGCCTTGCTGATTTGGCCCGTCTCGGGATTGCGATAGCCGACGATGCCCGTGGCAAAGTCTTCGGCCGGAGTCCGGTCGTAATCGACGTCGAACTGCTCCCGCAGCCGACGCTTCCATTCCGGCCGCCCCCATTTCAGCAACGACAGGTCGGCGTTCACGGACACCGGCTCGAGGAACCGCAGCGGTTTGTCGGGAGGCGTCAGCAGGTACCAACCGACGGCCAAGCAATGGCAGCCCATGTCGCTCATCACCCCGCCGCCCTGTTGCGTCGGATCCCAGAACCAGGTCCGGTGCGGTCCGGCGTGTTCTTCGTTGGATCGTACGAGCATCGGCGGCCCCATCGCTTGCATCACCGGCGCCAACTGCGCACGATGCGCCTGGATGGTTTTCATGTGCAACTGGTTTTCGAAGTAGACATCCGGGATGCCGATCTGTTGGATCAAGTCGATCATCCGCCGCGCTTCGGGCAGATTACGGGCCAGCGGTTTTTCGCAGATGATGGCCTTCAGCTCGGCTCCGGCCTTGACCGTATCGACGATCTCCTCGACCGTCTCCAGCCGTGTGTAGTTGGGTGAATTGATGACCACGACGTCGACATGCGGGATCATCTCGCGGACGTTGGGAAAGATTCGGCCTTCGCCCAGCCCCAGCCGCCGGACCTCGGCTGCCAGACTCTCCGGCGGCCGTCGCGAAACAAGTCCCGCCACTTCGACTCCGCGGACTCCGTGAAGTCCTCGCAAATGAAAAGCAGTGATGAACCCGCCGCCGACAATGCCGTACCGAATCGCTCGCATCGCTGTTCCTCCCAGACGTTTCAAGGATGGTTTCGAACCGGCGTCAGGCCGCGCGCGGCCGAGCCTCGATCCGTTCTATTGCGCCCCCGCGGCGCGCTGCCTCGCAGCGCGCCCGGATGCGATGGGAATGTGTCCGGCATCGCGGCCCGAAGACAATCCGACGAACCGAACTATGACGCCCCCATCGACGCCCCCATCCGGCCGCGCCGAGGCTGGTTCGAGACTCGAACCGCGAGCGGTATAACACAAGTTCATCGTGCTGACCAGTGGTTGTGGCCAGTCGGGCGCAAGGCGGGCGCGGCGCGGACGGCGCGGTCGCGGCACGGCGCTGGGTTTGCCGCCGCCGTTCCCGCCGTCCCGGCTCGCCAACGGCCCGCTGGACATTCGCGGCAGCCGACGCCTGTTTTCCTCAAGCCGCCCGCCGCCTACGAATCGTCGATCCGCGATGTCTCGTTTGGCGACGCGAGGAACCGGTCGATCTCGTCGCGCGTGGGGATCGAAGGTTGAGCGCCCAAACGCGTGACGGCCAGCGCCGCGGCAGCATTGGCAAAGCGGACGCTTGGCGCCAAACCCTGGCCCTCGAGCAACGCCACCGCCAGACTGCCACAGAACGTATCGCCCGCCGCGGTGGCGTCGACGGGTGCAACACGAAAGGCCGTCGCGTGAAACGCGCCGCTGGCGTCGGACACGTGCGCGCCGGCGGCCCCCAGCGTGATGATGACGGTCCGCGGGCCGAGCGCCCGAATCGCCGACGCCGCTTGGGCCGCCTTGTCCGCTGAATCCACGGGAAAGCCGCACAGCAGCGCCGCCTCGGATTCGTTCAGCACGAGATAGGCCAAGCTGCGCAAACAGGCGTCGGACACCCGGCGGGCTGGCGCCAGGTTGAGGAGGATCGGGCGGCCGTGCCGCGCGGCGACGTGGATCGCGTGTTCCAGCGTGTCGGCGGGGATCTCGCATTGCAGCACGACCATCGCCGCGTCGGCAAGGAACGCTTGGGCACGCGCGATGTGTTCGCGTCCCAAGCGGTAGTTCGCTCCGGGAGCGACCGAGATATAGTTGTCGCCGTCGTCGCTGATCATGATCAACGCCGTGCCGCTGGCGACGTCCGGCTCGGTGAATACAAACGGCGTCTCGATTCCGGCCGCGCGCAGATTTTCCACGCTCGCTGAACCATAGTCGTCATCGCCTACACAGGCGATCATCGCCACGTTGCCCCCGGCTCGCGCCGCGGCAACCGCTTGGTTCGCGCCTTTGCCTCCGAACGTCTGCAGAAAAGTCGCCTCCGCCACGGTCTCGCCGCGTTTCGGGAGGCGGGCCATTTTCATGATCAGATCGACGTTGCAACTGCCGACGACGACAATTCGGCCCGACATGCAGCCTCCTTTTCCCGCGTAAAGCTGTCACTGAGATCCAGCCCGCCTTTGGTTGCGCGGCGCGGTCTGCCTACGTTTCGCGCCATCGCGGCGAGTAGGTGAACGTGCCCGCTGCGCGACCGAGCCATCGCCCCGACGCGACGAAAATGCGACGCGGAACAGGCGAGGATGGGATATTCACCGACGTTTGTTCCCGATTCTAGCGTCTGTCGCGGCTACTGGCTCTCACGGCCACGACGGAGCGTGGCCCTCCACCTGTCCGCACGACCACGGCAGCGCGCGGGGCGCTGTCCGTCGGCGTTCACTCGAGGTTTGTCCTCGGATTCTAACGCCCGGGCTGCGAAACTCCCCTCGTTCGCGCAGAATAAAGCCCCGTTCCAAGGCGACGAACATGGTCGATGGCCGGCGGGGCTGTCAAGATGTCAAGCGTGGTGATTCGATGCGTATCGTTTATCTGACTGCCGGGGCCGCCGGGATGTACTGCGGCTCGTGCCTGCACGACAACACGCTCGCCGCGGCGCTCACCCGTCTGGGAATCGACATCCAATTGATTCCGACGTACACGCCGATTCGAACGGACGAGCTGGACGTCAGCGATGACCGGGTATTCTTCGGTGGGATCAATGTGTATCTGCAACAAAAGTGCGCCTTGTTTCGCTGGTTGCCGACCGCCTGGGACAGGATCCTGGATCGGCCTCGGCTGCTGCGTTGGGCGACGGTCCGCGGCACGACGATCGATCCGCGATTCCTGGGCGATTTGACGGTGTCGATGCTGCGCGGCGAGCAGGGTCGCCAGCGGAAGGAGGTCTGTCGATTATGCCGCTTTCTGGCGGCGGAAGCGCGGCCGGATCTGATCGTATTGACCAATATGCTGATCGGCGGGTGTGTTCGTGAACTGAAGCGGACGCTCGGCGTGCCCGTATTGGCGACGCTGCAGGGTGACGACGCGTTCCTCGAGTACTTGCCCGAGCCGCATCGGACGCGGGCGTTCGACGAGATTCGCCGGTTGATTCCGCACGTCGATGGGTTTTTGACGCACAGCCGCTATTACGCCGACTTTATGCAGGACTATTTCGGAATCGCGCCCAACCGACTGCACATCGTGCCCCTGGGCATCGACACCCGCGGCTTTCCAATGCCCGGCGAGCTCGAAACCTGCGAAGCCCGGCACGCGCGATCCGAGGGCCCGGATCGGCGGCCGCTGACGATCGGCTATCTGGCGCGTCTGGCGCCCGAAAAAGGTCTGCACCTGTTGATCGACGCCTTTCTCCATCTGCGCGGCCGTCCCGCGATGGAACATGTGCAGCTTCGCATCGCAGGTTGGCTCGGCGACGCGCACCGCTCCTATGTCGAAACGCACTTCGACCGGCTGCGCGCGGCCGGTTTGGGTGATGCCGTTCGTTACGTGGGCGAAGTGGACCGGCAGGGCAAGCTCGAATTTCTCGGTTCGCTGGACGTCCTGGCTGTGCCGACCGTCCATCCCGAACCAAAAGGGCTGTTCGTCTTGGAATCGCTGGCGGCCGGCGTGCCCGCGGTGTTGCCCGACCACGGGGCGTTCCCCGAGTTGATCGCCAGCACCGGCGGGGGCTGTCTGACGCGGCCCCACGATCCGATCGCCTTGTCCGCGGCGCTGAGCGACTTGTTGAGCGACGACGCGTTGCGGCGCCGGTACGCCGAAGCGGGATGGCGCGCGGTGCACGAGCATCGCAATGCCGACGCGATGGCTCGCGCGACGCGGGATGTGTTCGCGCGATTTCTTGAACCGTCCGCGCCGTCCGCTCCATCCCCGCTGACCGCGACGCCGTCGAACGGTTGCTGACTCGCTCTCGGCATCACCCGCGCCAAAGCGCTTCGTGGTCGTCGTTGCAGCGACCGATCGGCAGGCAAGTTCCGCCCGACACGGACGCCGCAGCGCGGTGAACCATGTTGTCCTCGTACCTTCCCGCCCATGCCGGCGAAGCGCGGCGCCGCCGGCATTGCCGATCGGAGCGCGGATCTCGGCGCTCGACCGGCGCCGTCAGCCCCGGGGCCGACGGCGCCGGACGGCACGTGCGTCTGGTCTGTTTGTCGCGAGCGGATGTTCCGCGCGTGCGGCCCCCGCAGCGGGCAGAAATCGCGAAAAACTTGGCAATTCTTGTCCGCAATCCAAGATCCGCCGCTTGCCAGCGAATTAGCGATGGTGACGACGTCGTCCAACGTAGCGACGGCGTCGAGGCGCGGATGAGACAGCGGTTCCGGCCCGTACACAAAACACGGAGATGGGAGGCAGGGCGATGTTGAAGCGAGGATTGATGACGGCCGGCGGCATGATGTTGCTGCTGGGTTTGGTGTTCGGTCGCGACGTCACGACCTATGTCAAGACGTCGCTGGGTTGGGTCAACGACACGCTCAAGGACGCCGTGCCGATCCAGTTCGAGCTCGAACGGGCGCGGCAGATGATCGCCGGGCTGAATCCCGAGATCGGTCGCCACAAACGCGAGATCGCCCGCGAGGAGCTTGATCTGCGGAAGCTGGAGACGCAGGTCCAGTCGGACACAGAGAAGCTGGGGAAGAGTTGGCGCGAGATCGAACAGCTCAAGCAGGACCTGTCGCGTGGCGACAGCCACTATGAGTACGCCGGCCACACCTACACGGAAAAACAGGTCGAGACCGATTTGACGAATCGGTTCGAGCGGCATCAGACGCGCGAGGCGACGTTGGACAAGCTGAGCAAGATCTTGGAAGCCCGACGTCGCGGACTGACGGCGGCTCAAGAAAAACTCAAGGCGATGATCGCGGCCAAACGCCAGTTGGAGGTCGAAGTCGAGAATCTCGAGGCCCGGCTCAAGATGGTCGAGGTCGCCAAAGCGTCCAGCGAGTTCAATATCGACGACAGCCAGTTGTCGCGGACGCGCCAGTTGCTCAGCGACATCGAATCCCGGATCGAAGTCGATGCTCAATTGGTCAATGCGGACGACCTGGTCCTGGATGAAATCCCCGTCGGCACGCCTGCCGAACAGGCTCGGATTCTGGATCGAATCGCGGATTACGAGCGCGCCAAGGGCGCGGACGCCACGCGCCTGACCGGCGTCGAAAAGTAGCCCGCACCGCGGCGGTTGCGCCGCGCGGCATCGGCGAGTCGCCCGCGGCAAGAACTGGCAAATATCACGCCCAACCGCTACGTTGGAGGCTGAGCGATGGCGTACGACGTTCGAACGGACTGGCGACGAGTTTCACCGAAAGCTGGCAGGACCATGATATTCGCCCATCAGCCGGGCGCGCGTCCGCTGGATGGCTACGAGATCCAGCGCGGTGTCGGTGTCGGCGGTTTTGGCGAGGTGTACTTTGCCAAGACGGACGCCGGCAAAGAGGTTGCGCTGAAGCGGATTCAACGCAACCTGGACGGCGAAGTCCGCGGCGTGAAACAGTGCCTGAACCTGAAGCATCCGCACTTGGTCGCGTTGTACGATCTCAAGACGGACGCCGAAGGCCAGGCCTGGGTGATCATGGAGTACGTCTCCGGCGCAAGCCTGCGGGACGTGATCGAGCGACACCCACAGGGAATGCCGATCGCCGACGTCGCGCGCTGGTTTCGGGGAATCGCCGCCGGCGTCGCCTGCCTGCACGAACACGAGATCGTCCACCGGGACCTCAAGCCGGCGAACGTCTTCGACGACCAAGGCTTCATCAAGGTGGGCGACTACGGCCTGTCCAAGTTCATCCCGACCAGCCGCCGCAGCGGTCATACCGCGAGCATCGGCACGGTCCACTATATGGCCCCGGAGATCGGCCGCGGCGCGTACGGAAAAGAGATCGACGTGTACGCGATGGGGGTCATTCTGTACGAGATGCTGACCGGCCACGTGCCGTTTGACGGCGAGAGCGTGCACGAGATCATCATCCGGCACCTGACCGACAACCCCGACTTGACGGCCGTGCCCGCAGCGTACCGGCACGTCGTCCAGCGAGCGCTGCGCAAAGATCCGATCGAGCGGTATCGGAACGCAACGGAAATGCTGACCACATGGCAGACGGCCGAGCGGGACGCGCCGGTGCGACTGCGGTCCGCACCGATCCCGGCGGAGCCTGTGTTGGCCGACCGGGTTGCCGCCGCGTCGGTCGCCGCTGAGCCTGTCGCCGCCGCGTCGGTCGCCGCTGAGCTGGTCGATGCCGAATTGGTCGAGCCTCGCCGCGGATCGCCGCCACCCCTCGCGGCGCGCCAGGCCGCGCGCTCGTATGCTCGGTGTCCGCGCCCGACGCCGCCCGTCAGCTCGACCAGCATGAGCGGATCGACGAAGCTCCTCCTGCTGGTCGGTCTCGTTCTGCTGCTGCACTTCAACCCCCTGCTCGTGCCGCTGGCGATCGTTCTGGGACTGGGTTATCTGGCATACGCCGGCATTCGCGATTGGACGAGCGGTCTGTTGCACGTCGGCGCGCCGGTTCGGCCCGGACAGTGGCGAAACCCGGTGGCCGACCATGCGGCGCTGGTTGCGGCCGTCCGCCGACGGCTGGGATCCAACACGTTTTCCCAGCGGGCGGCGGAGTGGACCGGTTCGTTGCTGAGCGCAACCTTTCTGACAGCCGTCTTGACGCTGAGCGTCGTCTTGCTGCAAGGCTCGATTCTCGATGGCTCGAATGCCGGCTGGGCCGTCTGGGCGTGGCTGGCGTCCGTCAGCGCCCTCGGATCGTGGATTCTGCTGAGCCTGGGCAAATGCTGGGAGGCCGAGGCAGATCGATATCAACCGCGCCGGCTGTCGATGCTGGGCGCTGGGTTGATGATCGGCGCCGTGGCCTGGGGATTGGGGCGGTGGCTGATGCTGGACCTGCCTGTGGCAGATCACTGGGCGAACCGCGCCGTCGGCCACGCGACCCGGCTGTCCGCGCTGCTGCAACCGGACGGGGCGCCGTTGCTGAGCGCCTACTTGGTCTACTTTGCGGGCTTGTTCGTCGTGCCGCGCTGGTGGCGTCAGATGGATCCGGTGCGGCGGACACGGCTGAACCTATGGAGCACGGCCGTCTGCCTCCTGTGGGCATGGATCATGGATGCGGTGTGTCCCATCCCTCAGCCGTGGGGACTCGTCCAGGTCGGCGTCATCTCCGTCGTCATCCAATCGGCGGCCCCATGGATCAGCCCAACCGCGCGCGTGGCAATGGTCCAAGGCTCGTACGAACGATAGCTTGTCCGGAACGACGGGCCGTGTCCGCGCCCGCGGCGCTGGACGCTCGTGGCCGGAGGCTCACAAGAAAGGGAGAATGGGATGTCCGTGCGACGCGATCCTAGTGCCGCAAGTCAGAGTCCATCGCCCACTACGGACAACGGTTGCCTAGTTCATCAGCCTGGAACGCATCCGTCGAGGAACGCCTGCGCCACGCTGGCGGGTTGCGCTTCGTCGTGGTCGCAGTCCGGTGGACGCGACGGAGCGCGTCCCTCCAAGATGCCCCCCATGCTGGAGGGCCACGCTCCGTCGTGGCCGCAATCGGACGGACGCTATGCATTGCGGGCGCCGCGGTTGGACGCGCGTCGCGCGTACATTCGTCCGGTTCCGGTCCATCGCCAAGCGAGCTCCATGCGCATTCCCATCGTGCATCGTCTGTCGGTTTTGGTGCTCGTCGCGATGCTCGGGTGGACTGGCTCGCCTCCGCCTGCCGACGCGCACGGGACGCGCGCCGTCGGTCGCACGATCGCCGCGTCGGCGCGCAACGCGCCGCCACGACAGCGCTCCGGCGCGGCGGTTGCCGCTTCCCGATCCACGCCGAACGCAAGGGATTCGGCCCGGGCCAAATCGCCGAACGTCACGCGCATCGCGTTGGAATCCGAACTCGAACCGAAACCAGAACCCGACCAAGGCGTGACGCGCCCTGCGTGGCTGGATCGCGACGCCGAACAAGTCGGCGACACTTATCGGGTTCCCGTCACGTCGGGCCCCCAGGAAAGACCGGAGGAATGCACGGCTCCGCTCGACCAGCGGATCCAGACGGCCGTGGCCGCCTATATCGATGCGTATCTCGGGCCTGTCGAGGCGGGCGGCGGTCGGCCTTCGGACGTCATTCGGTACGATTTGGCGTATATCCGGCGCCATCTGATCAAACCGGACGGCACGTTCGACGAACGGCTCGAGATGTCGTTCGGCCCGATGTATCAGCAGCATGCCTTGCTCGAGTTCGGTCCGGAGTTTCGCCGCGAACTCGATGGGCGTCGTCGCGAGCTGGAACGTTACGAGCAAGACGTGCGCGTCGCCGCGCGCCTGTGCAGCCTCGGCGGCGCGTTTGCCATCGCGTGTCTGGTGTTGCTGATCGGGTGGGCATACTTTCGCTGGGCCGCGAGATACGGGGCGGCGGCTCCCGGCTGAACCTCGCCGCGGTCGCACATCGGGCATCCGGCGCGTCTTGTCGACGCTGGCCGAGGCGTTTGTCGCCGGCCGGGGTGCACGCGTCCCTGGGCCGTGCCAGCCGCGGGTTTGCCGCGGGCGACGTCGGTTCGAGCGCGGAACGGTGGAGCCACGGGGCGAAACGCATCATCGCTCGCCGCCGTGCAAAACGTTGGCGGGGGGGCGCGCAGCGCCGTGTTCCCTCGCCAACGTTTTGCGCGTACGATGCACGGTTGTCAGCTCGGTGCACGCAATGCGGCTCCGATCCGTGGCGCGCGTTTTCACGCCGGTCGGCTGCGGGTGTCGCATTTTCCGACGACCGATCTCAAGCGCATGGCTCAACCGTCCGCCTCCGAACAGTCGCTGATCGCCCGCATTCGCCAGAGCGACCCTCAGGCTTGGCACGAACTGATCGCGCGTTACGAAGGGCGGCTGTTGGCTTATGTCGAAGGTCGGGCGGGCAGTCTTGCCGCCGCCGAAGACATCGTCCAGGAGACGTTTATCGGGTTCCTGATCAGCCTTCCGAACTACGACGGCCAGCGCCCGCTAGAGAGCTATCTGTTCACGATCTGCGCGCACAAACTGACCGACCACCTTCGTCGTGAAGGGCGCCGCCCCGCGCTGCCGCTTCTGACCCGCGACGACTCGCAATCGGCGTGGGAGCCGGCGTCCGCGGCTCGTCCGGCCAGCAGCATCGCGCGCAGCGTCGAGCGCCGAGACTTGGAGGAGATGGCCCTGGGCGATGCGATCGAGGCTCAGGTGGGTCGCATCCGTAAGCGGCGGGAATGGACCAAGCTCGCGTGTCTCGAGCTGCTGTTCGTCGCCGGCTGGACCAACAAGGACGTCGCCGCGAAGCTGGGCCTGAGCGACCAACAAGTGGCAAACTATAAGTCCGACTTTCTGATCAGTCTCCGCAAACAGATTCGCCAGCGAGGCCTGTCGGAAGACGTGTTCCCGGAACTGTACAACAGGTGAACTTGAACACGAGCGTGGTCCAGGTGATCGCCTGCTCGCCAGCCGGAATGGAGGAAATCCAAGCATGACCGACCATGAGGATACACGGATGAAAGACCATCTGACGCACCCCGCGTCGCGCACAGCGGCGTCGGCGTCCAGCCGATCGGCGGCCACGGCCCTGCTTGTCTTGTGCGGACTGGCCGTTGGCGTCCAGCAGACGCAGCCGGCCGCCCGCGCTGCGGACGACCCGCAGCCGATCGCGTTCGCAGGCCCGATGTGGGATCTGGAGCAACTGTCCCAGCCGCCCGAAGCCAACCCGGCCGAAGGATTCTCGGAACCCGGCGTCAAAGGGGTCTTCTTCCAGGGACCGCCATACCGCGGTCACCCGACGCGGGTGTTCGCCTGGATCGGAATTCCGGAAGTTCCCGCGGGCGCGTCGGTTCCCGGCATGGTCCTGATTCACGGCGGCGGAGGGACCGCGTTCGCCTCGTGGGTCCGCCGATGGACCTCGCGGGGCTACGCAGCCATCGCCATGGACACTTGCGGCTGCGTCCCCAAGGGCACGTACGGGCATTGGGAACGCCACGCCGCAGGCGGCCCGCCGGGTTGGGGCGGCTGGGATCAGATCGACCAACCACGCCAGGATCAGTGGACATATCACGCCGTGGCCGACGCCATTCTCGCGCACAGCCTGCTGCGGTCGCTGCCCGAGGTGGACGCTGATCGCACGGGGCTGACCGGGATCTCGTGGGGCGGCTATCTCACCTGTATCGTGGCCGGGGTCGATCCACGGTTCAAACTCGCCGTGCCTGTCTACGGATGCGGCTTTACCAACGAGCACACGTTTGCGGCGAGTGTCAACCGACTGGGGCCGCAGCGCAGCGAGCGGTGGATGCGGTGGTGGGATCCATCGACGTATCTGCCCGAGGCGGCGATGCCCCTGTGCTGGGTCACTGGCACCAACGATTTTGCGTACACGTTCAATGCGCTGCAGAAATCCTATCGCCTGCCGACGGGGCCGCGGACGCTGTGCATTCGCCAGCGCATGCCTCACGGACACGGCGACGCGGGCGAAGGCCCGCAAGAGATCTTCGTCTTTGCCGACAGCATCCTGCGCGACGGCGTCGCGTTGCCTCGGCTGACGGGCCAGGGTCGCGAGGGCACGCAGGTCTGGGCGACGTTCGACGGTCCGGCGCGAATTGCCAAGGCCGAGCTGAACATCACGCGCGACGTTGGCAAGTGGCCGGATCGGAAATGGGAGGCGCTGCCTGCCCAGATCGTCGCGCCCGGACGAATCGAGGCGACGTTGCCGGAAGGCGTGACGGTCTATTATTTGAACGTCTTCGATGACCGAAACTGCGTGACGAGCACCGAACACGAAGAGCTGTCGCCGGGTGGGCTCTAGAGTCTTAGTCCGTATCATGCGCACACCGTGCGCACATCTTGTACACTGGTGTGTACAGTACACTTTTGCATTGCGGGCACTGACCCACGTTAAGCTCGTTCGATGAATGAGTGTCCGGCTGAGATCTAGGATCAGCGTAACCGTTCAGGCAATACGCCGCTAATGGAAGCGGAACGGCGCAAGCCGTCCGGTCCTTCGAGGTAGGTCGGTTCTTCGTAGCGGACCAATCGAATCGACCGCCAGCAGACAAACCGGAGGGCTTGCGCCCTTCCGCTTCAATTCTCGGTGACCGTTTTCCAAGGCTCGCTTGTCCTGCAACGCAGGTTGTCGGGTTTCAGATTTGGGCATCGGAGATTTCAGATTTGAACGCCAGACTCGGAACGCCAGACTCGGAACATCCCCCCGCCGAACGCCGATAGCCTACCCCAGAAATTCTCCGTTTCCGAAGCGATGTCCATTCTCTGGAGGAGAGACAACATGACGCGATGGCGATCGATTATTTGGCCGTTGACACCGCCGGGCCGGGCGCACGCAATCGTCCGCCAGCCGATTGCGCGGCGTCCGGAGACGCGCCGCTGGTCCGCTCGCCTAGCGATGTGGCTAACCCCGAGCCTGTTGTTCAGCCTCGCGGCGCTGGCCACGGCCGGCGACGAATCGCCGCTGCCGCGCGGGTACACGATTCCGACGTTGGATCTGGCTGCCGACGCGCATCGGCAGGTGATCGTCGATCGCGAACCGGGCCAATATCTCGGCCATCCGACGACCGTCCTGCTCGAGGACGGGCGCACGCTGTTGTGCGTGTATCCCAAAGGGCACGGTCGCGGCCCGATCGTGTACAAGCGCAGCGCCGATGGCGGCCGGACGTGGTCCGAGCGTCTGCCGACCCCGGCCTCGTGGGCCACGAGCCTCGAGACGCCCACGCTGCATCGCGTGGTCGACGCGGCTGGCGTCCGGCGGCTGATCCTCTGGTCCGGCCTGTACCCGGCGCGAATCGCCGTGAGCGCCGACGATGGTCAGACGTGGTCGGAACTCGAACCCGCCGGCGAGTGGGGCGGAATCGTGGTCATGGGATCCGTCGAGCCGCTGCGGACGCCCGGCCGTTACCTGGCCATGTTCCACGACGACGGTCGCTTTTTTACGTCGCAGGATCGGCGCAAGACGCCCGTCGAGTTCACCCTGTACAAGACGTTCTCGAACGATGGCGGTTTGAGCTGGAGCTTTCCGCAAGCCGTCTGTCGCACGACCGACGTCCACCTGTGCGAACCGGGAGTGATCCGCTCGCCCGACGGTCGTCAACTGGCGGCGCTGCTGCGCGAGAACCGTCGCCGACGCAACTCGTTTGTGATCTTCAGCGACGACGACGGCCAAACCTGGACCGCGCCGCGCGAATTGCCGGCGGCCTTGACGGGCGATCGCCACGTTGGCAAGTACGCTCCGGACGGCCGCCTGTTCGTCTCGTTTCGCGACACGACGTTGGACAGTCCGACGCGCGGCGATTGGGTCGCCTGGGTCGGGCGCTACGAGGACATCGTGACCGGCGCGGAGGGCGCCTATCGGGTGCGTCTGATGCGCAACCACCGCGGCGCGGACTGCGCCTATCCGGCGGTCGAGCTGCTGCCGGACGGGACGATCGTCGCCACGACATACGGGCACTGGACCGCCGGCGAAGCGCCGTACATCGTCAGCGTCCGCCTCCGTTTGAACGAACTCGACGAACTGGCCGCGCAGCGGGTCGCGATGCCCGCGGGCGCGTCGCGCTAAAGACAGCGCGCGGCCGGATGCCGCGTCCACTTTCGTGGCGGCAGCGAGGCATTGGTCAGTTGTCAGTTGTCAGTTGTCAGTTGTCAGTCGTCAGTCGTCAGTCGTCAGTCGTCACTTGCTGGCGGTTTTCGTGATGGCGCACGTCAAGCGTCTGGGCACGGGCCACTCGTTGGCTCGGACACCAGTAGATGGAGAACCGAAAATGGAGAGTGCATCCCGGCGCGCGTTTGTGAAAACCTGTGCAATCTCGGGACTTGGGGCGTGGCTGGCCGGTCGTTCGGCGGGCGCGACTGACGCAACCGGCGATGTTGCGACGAACGTGGGCACGGCAAGGGAGCAAAGCACGGCTGCGGGCGACGAGAGGTCAACCCGACAACGTCCCACCGTGCCGCTGATCCACGTGACGGATCTGTTTCACCCGCACGGAGACCCGGACGACCACTTCGATCTGGCATGTGTTTACGCGCTGGCGCTGAGGAAGAGGTTCGATCTTCGCGGCATCGTGATCGACTATCCGCCGAGCTTTCGAGCAGGCGATCCCGCCGTCGTCGCCGTGGCCCAGATGAATCGCGCCAGCGGGCTGACCGTCCCCGTGGCCATCGGCACGTCACGAAAGCTTGCCTCGCGCACCGACGACCTGGCGGACTCGCCGCTCAGCGAAACCGCCGCGATCCGTTTTATCATCGACCAGATGCGCACATCGCACGTTCCGATCGCGCTGACCTGCGTCGGCGCGGCGACCGACATTGTCGTCGCCGCGCTGCGCGAGCCTGACTTGTTCCGGGACAAGTGTGCAGGCGTGTATCTGAACAGCGGTTCCGCCCACAACAACCCGGATCGACCGGCGCAGTTCGAGTTCAACGTGCGTCTTGATCCGGCGGCCTATGCGGCGATGTTCGACCTGCCTTGTCCCCTGTACTGGTTCCCTTGCTGGAACATCACCGAAATGCGCCAGTCCGGCGCGTCGGGCAGTTTCTACTGGCTGCCGCACCGCGAGGCGTTGGCAGGTATTTCTCATTCAGCAGCCAATTTTTTCGCCTACATGTTCGACAAGGCTACGGAGCCCAAATGGCTGCGCGCGATGACGGACCCGCCGCCCCGCGAGCGGTGGGAACAGATTCTCGCGGCGCAGCGCGGGATGTGGTCGACCGCAAGCCTGCTGGCGGCGGCCGGTCTGACCGTCACGCGCGAGGGCGACATCCGGCCAGCCGACGAAGCGGACGATGCGGCCGTGTTTCGCCTAGTGCGGATCGAGGCGACGTGCGCAGACAACGGAGAGACGAACTGGCGGCCAGCCGAGCCGTTCACCGCGTCCGACAGCTCGCGCCCGCGGGCCGTTCGCGAGATGCTCGCCGTGACCGACGTGGCGAGTTACCCCGGCGCCATGACTCGCGCGGTGAACACATTGCTCAAGACGTTCGAGTAACCGCGTCGCGAACGCGAGAGGCCGTACCGGGCGCCGGCGCCAGCGCATTGTCACATCCTACTTTTTGAGTTGTCGTACTCGTCACAGCAAGGAAGCTCGGCGATCGGACAATCGTGGCGCCTCGAACACTTGGCCATGACATGGCCCTAGGCCCGTCCGCCCAACGAAGGCAGATGGCGCATCGCGCACCTGCGCGGTACAATCCAAGCTTGCGATCACGGGCGGCGACGCCTCTCGCGAGAAAGACACAACGGACTTCGACACACAATGGCGGCGCGATACGAGCGATTGATGGCTGTGGGACTCGAGCAAGCCGACGAGGTTCGAGAACGACGCGGGCACGCTGGCGCGACGCCCGTCGCTTCGCGGCGGGCGCGGGTCCATCTGGCGACGCTGGCGCTGGGCCTGTCGTGGTTGATCGGTGGAACCAGCGCGCCGGCCGCGGAAACGCCTGACGCAACTCGAGCCGCACCCGTGACCACCGCGGACGTACGGCGCGAATACGCGGGCGAGCCGCTGGCGTATTGGCAAGACCTGCTGGCGCGGCATCTGAATCAGGAAACGGACGCAGACCAGGAGCAGTGTCGCCGCGCTGCCCAAGCCTTGGGCCTGTTTGGCCGAGAAGCGCGTGCGTCGATCCCGCATCTGATCGAGGCCCTGCAATCGCCGTCGCTCGAAGTCCGCGAATTTGCGGTCGATGCCTTGGGCCGGATCGGCGGAGACCCCCAGGTGGTTGTCCCGGCGATCATAGCCGAGATGGACTTGCCTCGCGATCACATCAACTATGCCGCGTTGGCCTCGTTTCGCCGGTTGGCGGCGCAGGCCGTGGGCCGGTTCGGTCCGGGCGCGGCGGCCGCGGTTCCGTTATTGGAACGCGCGCTGGACAACGAAGATCTGCTGTACCGGGTGCAGGCGGCTCGGGCCTTGTGGCGGATCGCCCGACACCGACGGTCGCTGCCAACGCTGCGAGCGGCCTTGAAGCAGAACCAACCCGAGCCCGCGTTCGAAGCCGCTCGAGCGCTGGCCACGCTCGACGCCGACGCGGCCGCGCCGGCCGCGCCAGACTTGATCGCGGCGTTGGATCATCCGGATGCCGACGTGCGTCGCGCGGTCGGATCGGCGTTGGTTGGACTGGGTCCGTCCTATTTCGAGCCCGTTGCCCAGCGGCTGGCGCAGGGCGAATTGCGCTCGCCGGCCGCCGCGGTGTATGTGCTGGGCCAACTCCTGAAGCAGTTGCGGCAAACGACCTTCTACGCCCCGCAGATGGACATGCAGCAATTGGCCGCGGCCTCGCGCCCGGCGTTGCGGGTCGCCGTTCCGGCCTTGGTGCGCCTGCTGGGTCACGCGGATCTCGAACTGCGCCAGACCACGGTTCAGGCATTGGCCGAGACCGGATTGCTGGCCGCCCCCGCGCTGTTGCAGGCTTTGTCCGCGGACGATCCGGCCCTGCGATTGGCGGCGATGGACGCGCTGGCGCGGCTGGAAGACCATCTACCGGAGACCACGTCGGCCGGTTCCGCGATGGCTGTGTTCAAGGCGCGCCTGACGCCGCGGTTGGTCGAGCTGATGAAACACGCGGATCCTCAGGTCCGCCGCGCTGCGTTTCGAGCGTTCGCTGGATTTTCGCTTGGCGCCGACGGCCGCGCTGCCGAACCGCTGTTGCGGGGTGCGCTGCGCGACCCGGATCTGGCGATCCGTCGTTACGCCTTCGAGGCCCTGCGGCAGTTGGACGAATCGTCGGCAGGAGAAACGCGATAGGCCCGCCAGAAGCGTATTCCGCCGTGGTTCGGGCCGTGCCGGGTGATTGCATCCGCGCCGGCCGCGTTTGTATACTGCCCCGCGCAGCGCCGGCGGATCAACGTCCGGCCTACGATGGCCCGTCATCGGACGAGCACGATCTGCCGTGTCGGGTCGGCGGGGCGCCTGAATCGCGTAGCCAGGCCGGTTGGCTTGGGACGATCCGCGCGCGGCGACTTAGGGCGATGCCCTCGGCTACGGTGATCGATGGCCTCCGGCCAGAACGGTGAACATGGCCTGCGGCCCAAATGCGCGGTCACGCCGTCGCGACCGAGAGCGATGCCCTAGGTGACCACCCGAAAATTATGCTGGACAACGCCCTGGCGTTTTTCCACGGTCGGAAAGCCAAGCCATGAGTGACGAACCGGATCTGAGACAAGAACTTCCTCAGTTTTCCAAAGACTTCGCGGCGCTGCGGCAGACGCTGGCCGACGTGGTGGTAGGCCATGCCGAGGCGGTCGAACTGACGCTGGCCGCGCTGGTGGCCGGTGGCCATGTGCTGCTGGATGGCCCGCCCGGCGTCGGCAAGACGCTGCTGGGGCGGACGCTGGCCCAGGCGTTGGACGTCCAGTATCGCCGAATCCAGTTCACTTCGGACTTGATGCCGGCCGACGTCATCGGGACCTACATCGTAATGGAGTCCCAAGGCCGGCGGCGATTTGAGTTCCAGCAAGGCCCGATCTTCACCAATCTGCTGTTGGCCGACGAGATCAACCGGGCCACCCCCAAAACACAGGCAGCCCTGTTCGAGGCGCTCGAAGAACGATCGCTGACGGTCGCCAACGAGACCTACGAGCTTTCCGCGCCGTTCTTCACGCTGGCCACGCAGAGTCTGGGCGACATCGAGGGCACGTTCCCGATCCCCGAGACGCAGTTGGATCGGTTTTTCTTCAAGCTGACGCTGTCCGCGCCCACCGGCCAGGAATTGGAGGCCGTGTTGCAGCGGGCGACCGAATCGCAGCCGGCGGCGGTCAAACGAGTCTTGGACGCCAAGCGGCTCGTGGCCATGTCGCACGTAGCGCGGCGCGTGGCCGTGCCGCCAGACGTGCTGCGTCATGTCGCCGCGCTGGTGTCGGCGACCCACCCGGACCAGCACGGCGCGCCCGAATCGACCCGCCGATTTGTGCTGCGCGGGGCGAGCCCCCGCGGCGGTCAAGCGATGATCCTGGCCGCCAAGGTGTTGGCCGCCGACGCCGGCCGCACCGAGATCTCGCGCGACGACGTGCGCCGCGTCGCGCCGGCGGCCCTGCGGCATCGCATCACGCTGAGCTTCGAGGGCCACGCGCACGAAACGGGCATCGACGGGATCGTCGCGGACATCTTGCGCGCAACGAGCTGACATGACGCTGTTCGATCACGAGTTCCGACTGCATTGCGAGTACCTGGACCAGACGGCCCGCCGAAGCTGGGGCAGCCGGTTCTTGGGGCGGCGTCCGGACCGACGTTGGGCCGGGGGCAGCGAGTTCGTAGGCCACTCGGATTATACGTGCGGCGACGATTTTCGCTTGATCGATTGGCCGCTGTGCGCCCGGCACGACGAACTGCTGACGCGCCAGTACCGGGGCAGCGAAGACCGCGCCGTGCATCTGCTGGTCGATTGTTCCCCCGGGATGAGACTGGGCGCGCCGATCAAATTTGATGTCGCGCGCCGCCTGGCCGGCATGTTGGGATATCTGGCCCTGGCCAACTCGGATCGCGTGGGCGTGGTCGCCATCGCGGATCGACTGGTCGCACAACTGCCGCTCGTCCGCGGGCGACGACATGCCTTTCGCCTGTACCGTTTCCTGGATGAATTGCCCACGGTGGCCGAACCCGTCCAGTTGAAACGCGCGGCGGAACAGTTCACCCGTGACCGCCCCCAGCGCGGGATCGTGGTGGTGATCAGCGACCTGTTCGATCCGGCCGGGTTCGAAGCGGCGATCGACGTGCTGGCTCGGCGCGGATTCTCGCCGTACGTGCTCCAGGTGATCGACGAGCGCGAGGCCGATCCACGGCTGGCGGCCGGCGTGACGCTGGTCGACGTCGGCACTGGCCGCGCACGACGGACCTATCTCGAGGACATCGACCTCGTGCAGTACCGCCGGGTGTTCCACGAGTTCAGCGCGTCGTGCCGCGGCTACTGTGCGCGACGCTCGATCGGCATCCTCCAGACGACGACGGGCACGCCGGTCCAACAGTCGGTGCTGCGCGTGATCCGGACCGCCACTCGCCAGATGTACGCTTTGTGAACAGGCGCCGAGCCTGGGCGGCCACGACTGCGCGTGGTTTGCCGAGCGGAGAGGAACGCGACATGAGTTTTGTTCATCCGGCCGCCTGGTGGTGGGCGGGGCTGGCGATCTTGATTGCGTTGCTCTATCTAGGCAACGTCGCCTCGCGACGATACGAAGTCGCCGACTATTGGCTATGGCAACGTGCGCTCGCGCGACGCCCTGTCTGGCATCGGATCCGCTTTTGGTTGTCGCTGGCCGCTCAAGTTGCGATCCTGCTGCTGCTGGTCGCCGCGCTGGCCGAGCCTTACTGGACGTCGGCGGCGGCCCGCCGTCGAACGTTGGCGCTCGTGCTGGACGCCTCGGCCAGCATGGCGGCGACCGACGTCGATCCGTCGCGGTTTGCGGCTGCGCAGGCCGAGGCTCGTCGCATCGTCCGGGAACTGCAACGCGGCGAGCGAGCCGCGATCGTGAGCGCCGCCGACGCGGTACGGATCGAGTGCCGCCTGACCGACGATCCACGCGCGCTGTTGGCGGCCATCGACCACGTGCAACCGGCGCTCGGCGGCGGGCAGATCGTCGCAGCGCTGCGGCTTGCCGAGCGAATGCTGGCCGCGCAGCCCAATCCGTCGATCGCCCTGTTGACCGACGCCTGTTTTCCACAGGCCGAGTCCGTGGCGCGGGGCGAGCCGCTGGCGCCGGCTGACCCGGCGATGCAGGCTGGAGCTCGGGCGCAGGCGGCGCCCCCCGAACGCGGCGTGCCGATCTATCTAACGCGGCTCGGGGCGGGCGGCCACAACCGAGGAATCTCGCGTCTGGCGGTCCGCCCCGATCCGCACGATCCCAGTCGGCAGTGGATGCTGGTCGAAGCCGTGAACAGTTCCGACGCGCCGACGACCGCCGCGGCGCGCTACACGGGCGCGGGCGCAGCCGGCGGCGTCGCGCGGATCGAATTGACGCCGGGGTCCGTCGGGCGGGCCGTCGAGCCGTGTCTTGTCAAACAGGACGGTGTTCTGACCGTCCAGCTTGAACAGAACGATGACTTGGCCGCCGACGATCAGGCCGCGATATCCGTGACCGCCCGCCACCGGCCGCTGGTCTACCTGGTGACCGATCCGCAGACGCCCCGCGCAGAACAGGCGGCGCTGCACGACGCGTTGACAAACATGCCGGACGTCGACGTGCAGCAAATTGACCAACTGCCCAGCTCGCTGCCGGAGTACGCGATCATCGTGTTCGACCGCCGGTTGCCCGAACGCCTGCCGGCCTGCCCGTTGTTGGCGATCACACCGCGGACAGATAGCGATCTGTGGTCCGTATCTGGCGCGCTGCGGGATGGAGAAAGCGCCGTCAAATCCGTGCGACGCGATTCGCCGCTGCTGGAGGGCGTGCGGTTGGAAGATGCCGTGATCGAACGGGCGGTGAAGCTGGACTTCAAACAACCGGCCGACTCGCTGGCGGCGTCGATGTCAGGCGATGGCCTGTACAGCCGGATCGATCGTCCTGTAGGTCCGGCGTTGGTGCTGCACGCCGACCTGCGACGCGAACACAGCGACCTGACGCTGCGTCGCGATTTTCCGCGACTGGTCGAGAACGCCGTCCGCTGGCTGAGCGGGATGACGGACGCGCCGATCCAGGCGAACCGCGGCGGCCGTCCAGCGACCGACGCGGATCGCAGCGGGCCGTCGATCGTGAATCTGCTGGATCGCGACGAGAGCATGATCCGCGCCGGGCTGAATGTCCCGTCTCGCGAGCTGCCATCGCCCGACTCGACCGCCGAGCTGCCGTTGTGGGTGCTGCTGACCAGCGCGGCCTGTGTCCTGCTGCTGGGCGATTGGTGCCTGTTCCATCGCCGTCTGTTGGTTTAACCGAGGGCAGGCCGGGCGACCGTTTCCGCCGCTGGCGAAAGACATTCGCCAACGTACCCGCCCTGCGGCGGCCCGCGGACATCCGCGCCGTGCGCCGGTCGGTGCTGGCGACGCCGCCGCGCTGCGCAGGGCGATGCGCTCAGGCGTAGGGCTGCGCGGTCGGCTTGATCAGCAGTTCGGCGACATGGGCCCGCGGCGGTAGGCAGGCGATGGCGACGACCATCTCGGCCACGTCTTCGGGCTGGAGCATTGCTGCGCGGCGATCGTCGCCGATCGGTTCGGGACGCCCGTCCAACAGCGGCGTATTCACGTCGCCGGGATAGATGTTCGTGATCCGGATCCCGTGCGACGCGTCTTCGTTGGACACGGCCGTCCCCAACGCCGTCATGGCGAACTTCGACGCACAGTAGGCGATGCCGGCGAACGTCAACGCGCGCTTGCCTGTCATCGACGAGATGTTGATGATCAGGCCATCGCGCCGCGCGCGCATCCGCGGCAGGACCGCGTGCAGACAGTTGTACGCGCCGGTGGCGTTGACCGCCAACACGTGGTCCCACTGGTCGGGCGTCATTTCGGCCATCGAACGGTTGCGGATGTTGATGCCCGCCGAGTTGACCAGGATGTCGATCCGGCCCAGTTGCTCGGTCGCCCACGCGAACAGTCGTGCCACGCTGACGCGCTCGGTTACGTCAACCGGATGTGTCAGCAGCGGCGGCTGGGCCGTCCAGGCCGCCGCCGCGGCCCGCAACGCATCCGCGCGGCGACTCGCGATCGCCACGCGACATCCCTCGCCCGCCAGCGCTCGGGCAATCCCCAAGCCGATCCCGCTGCCGCCACCGACAACCACTGCTCGCTTGTCCAACAGCCTCATCAAGCTCCTCCCGGTGTCCGTGAAATGAGAGGCGGGCGGTGACCTTCGGCCGGCCGTTCGCCCATCGTTGCCGCCGAGATGGGGCGCGGCCTACATATTGGTCAGATCGTCTTCGCCGGGCTGGCCGATCAGCGTGTCGAGCGCCGCGGCCAGTTCGGCGGCGTGCGCGCGATCATGCGCATAGATCCGACAGATTCGTTGGCTGACCGGCAGCCGCTGGAACAGTTGGTTGGCCGTCAGGGCGCGAATCGCATCCCGCGCCGAATCATACAGAAAATTCTGGCCGGACGCCGGACCGCTCGTATGAGGTCGGAACAGCGCGCGGGCGATGTCGATCCGCAACGGCAAGTCCGCCAGATCGGTCGGCAACTGCTGTCGAAGCTTGCGCTCGACAAACTCGGCGTCGCTGAAGATGCTGCTACGCTCCGCGTCGTCCTCGGTGAACTCGAGGCTTCGCTGGCAGACCATCGTCCACGGGATCTGCCGCTGCAGGAACTGCTGCCACGCCGTCGCGAGTTCGCGTTTTTGCGCGTCGGCGTCCTCTGCCCAGCGGGATACGTCGACCAGCAACGACGCCTCGGTGAACAGCCGATACTGCGGCAGCAGTTCGGCGGGGTTGCCGGGGAACAAGTACTGCTTGCTGGCCGTGAACAGATCGGCCAGGGTCAAGTCGATGGCCCGCACCGTGCGGTGGAAATAGACGGCTCGGAACAGGTGGGCGCGGGCCTCGATGAACCGCAGCAGGGCGTCGATGCCCCGATCGTGGATTGTCAGCCCCGACACGCTGAAGAAGGTGTAATGCAACAGCCGTTCGAGATCGAACGCCCGCTGGCTGTAGCCGGACATGTAGGCGTCGCGGAGCACAAAGTCCAGATTGTCGATCGTGTAGATCCCGCTCAACAGGGCCCGCAAGAATCGCAGCCACGGCTCGCCATCGCCGGCCGTCGAACGCTGTGGTCGCGCGATCAACCACGCGACGTGCTGGGGATTCAGTCGCTCGCCTGCCGTCAGTTGAGTGTTGGGATTGCGCCGCAGGCCCCGTAACAATTCGCCCAGTTCGTCGCGGATGATCTTCATACCCAGCGTCTCGTGCGTCAGGCCGAACGACCGCAGAAAGTGTTGGTCGAAAAAATGTCCGAACGGCCCGTGTCCGACATCGTGCAACAGGCCGGCCATCCGCAGCAGCGTTTCGACATACCCGCGACTGGGGACGTCCGGGCATACGGTGCGGAGGCCGTCGTACAGCGACCCCGCGGTTTGACCGCCCAGATGCATCGCCCCGACGACATGCTGAAAGCGAGTGTGCTCGGCCGTCGGGTACACGTACCACGCCGTCTGCAACTGGTGGATGTAGCGCAGCCGCTGGATCCACGGATGGTCGATAATCTGCCGTTCCGACGTCTCGCCGACATCCAGCCCGGCATCGGACGTAAAAGGAATGTACCCGTGGATCGGATCGTGACTCAGGTTTTCGCGTTGATAGGGTCGCATGGCCCGATTATCCGAGCGTCGCGGCGCTGCGTCCAGCCGGGCAGCTCACGCCGCGACGATGGCGGTCTGCCGTGTGATGGCTGGCGCGGCGCTGTCGCCATCATACGTGGCCCGCACAGCGGCCACGCTTTGATCGTGCAACGTCTGGGCTGTGTCGGCCAGCGATTGACGCGGATTCCGGGCGGCCGTTTGCAGGCTCCCGTCCCGCGTCCTCCGCCGCCGGGGCAGCAAACATGGGGCGAGGAAGGAGCGCGGATGTGCGCTAATCGACACGGATTCCAAGGATTCGCGGCGATCAGTGGAAATCCGTGTTTCTACTCGCCGGCTTTGGCGCGGGCTTCGGCCAGGGATTTCTGGCAGCCTTCGATATAGCCCTGGATGTTCGTTTTCTCGATGGCCCGTTCGTAATGAGGAGCCGCCAGTTTGGCTTGGCCTGTGGCCAGAAAGACATCGGCCAGATTGCGGTGCCAGAAGTGGGCCAGCAGGTCGTTGCGCTGCTCCGGCGGGCTCGCGTCCGACTTCTTTGCCGCGGCCAGCGCCTTGTCTTTCTGGCCCAGTTGGAGCCATGCGGCGGCCGCCTCTTTCCAGTGCCAGGCGGCCAGCCGCTCGTCCAGCGGGGCGATCTTCTCGTACAACTCGGCGCCTTCCTTGTACTTCTTTGCCTTGATGTACTGCATGGCCACGTTGGCGTTTTGCACGATGTCGACAGGCTGGTCGCTCTTCGGCTCGATCTTCGCCAGCCGTTCGATCAGCTCGACGGCGCGGCCGGGATTCGGCATGGAGCGGATGTACAGTTCGCTCAGCACGTACAAGGCCGTGCGGTTCCGCGCGTCTTTCTTGAGCGCGTCTTCGTAGCGGCGGGCCAGTTCGTCGAGTTTGCCGCGCTCGAAGGCAAACGCCAGCAGCGCGCGGCGCGTGAGCGACCGTTGCGCCGGGGTGGCGCCCTTGGTGATCACGAAGTCGCAGGCGTCGAAGAACTTGTCGATTTCACCTTGCTGCCGGTAGGCGGGCAGCAGGGTTTCGTAGACCTTGATCCGAAACGTGTCGTCGGGCGCCATCCGCAAGGCCGCCTCGAACGCCTCTCGACTGGCCGCGTAGTTCCGCGTGCTGAGAAACGCCATGCCCACGCGCCACGCCTCTTCGGCTGTCTGGTACGGGCCCTGGGCCTGTGCCAGACAGCACGCCAACAGGGCGGCGAATATTGGCAGCAGAAGGCACGTCGCCGCGGCATGGCTGTCTCGGCGTTGCCCGCCCATCGTGTGTGAAACACGTTTTGAACCAATGGCGACCATAGCCTGACCTCGTATGAGAGTGTGACGTTGCCGTGACATCGTCCCGTCTAAAGCTCAGCGGACTCACGATGCGACAAGACCTTTCTTAGCCTGCCGCCAGAAAGCCAGATTCTCCCCCTCCTTCCGTCATCGACGTCAAGTTCGATCTCGAAACACCAGATGCCCTGGTCATGCGAGCGAACGCGTCCCTCGCGTCCGCGAGCCGCCCCTCGAGTTATCTGCACAACATCTCTAGTTGCAAAAGGGTATCCGCGTGTCCGTCTCCAACGCCATCGCACCGCACCGCCAGGCTGCAAAGGCGACAGACAATGTCCCGTTAATTGCACCGCCGACGACGGCATAGGCCCGCGACGCGCCTGCTTCTTCCAGTGCAATTGCACAACACGCGGCAACCGTAACAGCGGCAATTGTCAACAGGCTACAGCCACAACACACGCTCGACCTCGAAACAGGTGGTGACGCACATCGTTTCCTCATAAGTCCTGGACTTATCCATCACTGACTGAGCGTCGCAGTTACTCGCTATTCTTACTCAAATATCGCAAGTCGGTCCCATACGCCGCGCCGCCGCGATGTAGGTTCTCGTTGTGAAAACGGGAGCGTTGTCGCAGACTGTCACGTTGTTCGGCCGCTGGTTTCTTGCGGCGTTCCGGCCATCGATCTCGGCATGCCTGCCGGCGGTGAAAAGTCGTACGAGCCGCTCGGGTTCGCCGCATCCAGGCGGCGCTGCTGCTTTTGGTGCGTCTGTGTGGCCCGAGCCGGGTGGACGCTGGACCGTTTGACAGACTTTGATCGGCAGTGACACAACGGGTGGCGATTCACGATACAGCCCCCAGGTCCACATCAGAATGCCAGATTGCGGCGGCCTATCCTTGGGCCTTGTCTGCAAGCCGTGGAAGAGAAAAGACGGCCCTGTCGCTGACGAGATCCGAGCTGCTCGGTTCCAACGGCCGCAGTGCGCGTGACTCGACGCCAGCTTGGAATATAGACGGGCGTCACGAGTCGGGCAACGGTGGGCGGCGGAATTTCGACGTTCGTCGTTCAATCAAGCCCGGCCGGGGTGGCTGTGCGCGGACATCTTGTACCGCCCGAACGAGACGGCAGGGCCACGAATCAGGATCGACGGGGCGGGGAACGGCACGTCGTGACGGCGACGCATCGCACGTGGCCGGCCGTTGATGGTCGAGACGACGATGCCTTCCTGCCAGGGACTCGATTTGCACATAGGAAAGTGGCTAATTGATCGTTTTCTAGCTCCTAAGCGCGCTCAATAGGGCTGTACGCGATAGAAATCGGTCATCTACTTTCATTGTCGATCGAAGTCTGATAGAATTCTACCAAAATCATGACCGAAAATTAATTTCGGGCTAATTGCTTTTGCCATTAGCGATGCGCATAATTAGGAAGTTCAGAGGAAATATGAAGCTTGGTAGTGCGGTGCGCGAATGTGCGGCAAAGGCTGACTTTTCGCTGGCCCGGGCGGTTTGACGGTTTGACGATGGCGCGTGAACGACGGCCCCGTGGGAGCGGCTTCCAGCCGCTTGCCTGCGTCCTGCCGCGGCGCGCGGGGTGTGGGGGCGCTTGGCCGTCATTTGCGGACGCATGATCGAGGGCGAATAGGATGGCCGTACAGGCGGTGGCCGTGGATCGGCGAAACCGGGTTTTAGAGTTGGTTCGGATGCGCGGGTTCGCCTCGTTGCCCGACTTGGCCAGCGAGCTAAAAGTTTCCGAGTCTACGGTTAGGCGTGACTTAGACTATCTGGAGGACAGCGGGGTTGCGCGGCGGACGCATGGCGGGGCCTTCTATACCGGTCCGTCGCCCAATCTCTCGCACTTCGACCTGAATCAATCGGTCGAGTGGGACAAAAAGCGGCAGATTGCGACCGAGGCGGCTCGGCTGATCGACGACGGCGACACGATCCTGTTGGACGGGGGTAGTACTACGTACGAGTTGGCGCGAGCGTTGGCGGGGCGTCCGTTGCAGGTCGTCACCAACTCGTTGCCGGTCGCGCTGTTGTTCAGTTCGAGCGACACGGTGGATCTGGTGCTGGTGGGCGGGTATGTGCACCGACGCACGGGCGTCTCGATGGGGCCGTACGCCAACCAGATATTGGACGAGTTGAGCGTGCGGCGGGCCGTATTGAGCGTGGGGGGCATTACCGAGCGCGGGTATTTCAACAGCAATTTGCTGCTGGTCGAGACCGAGCGGGCGATGATCCGTGCGGCCGACGAAGTGATCGTGGTCGCCGACAGCACCAAGTTTGGCCGGACGTGTCTGTCGTACTTGTGCGAGTTGGGAAAGGTTCATGTCCTGGTGACGGACGGCGAGATCGGCGAGCCGTGGCGGCGCGTGCTGGCCGAGTCGGGCGTCCGTCTGGTGATCGCGCAATCGGCCGCTGATTCGGCCACATAGCGTCTGGACGGCGAAGGCGAGGAGTATGCGAGCATGGCGTTGACAGCTCCGATTGATCGGCAGTTGATCGAGAACATCGTGCGTCAAATCGTGCGGGCTCGCGCCGGCGGCAACGGCCAGCCGAGCGCGGCGTACGTTCCCAATCTGGTCGTCAGCATCTCGGCGCGGCACGTCCATTTGACCGACGAGCACACCGAGATCCTGTTCGGTCCCGGGCATCGGCTGACTCCGATGAAGGATCTGTATCAGGATGGTTTTTTTGCCGCTGAGGAATCGGTCATGGTGGTCGGTCCACGGCGGAGGATGCTGCCGACGGTGCGCGTGCTGGGCCCGACGCGTTCGCACAGCCAGGTCGAACTGGCCTTTACCGACTCGATTTCTCTGGGAATCGACGCGCCGGTGCGGCACAGCGGCGATATTCAGGGCAGTCCGGGCTGTGTCCTGGTCGGGCCGGCGGGCGTGGTCGAGCTGAAGGAAGGCGTGATTCGCGCGGCGCGGCACGTCCACATGAGTCCGCGCGATGCCGAGTATTACGGCGTCAGGTCGGGCGACATGATGAGCTTGCGGGTCGAATCCGAGCAGTGCTCGATGGTCTTGGAGGATGTGAAAGTACGGGCCGATCCGGGCATCAAACTCGAGGTTCACCTGGACACCGACGAGGGCAACGCCTGCAATCTGGATCGAGCGACGAAGATCGAACTTAGGAAGCCGTAAGGCACGAGGTCAGGGCCGCCAGGCCCAGGGTCATTGAGGTTCACGTTTGAGTCCTTTTTTTGGGGAGTACTGGCAACATGGCAAAGGCGATGGAAGCGTTGGGCATGATCGAGACCAAGGGATTCATCAGTCTGATCGAGGCCACCGACGCGATGTTGAAGGCCGCCGACGTATCGTTCCACGGTTGGGACAAAGTCGGCAGCGGATTGGTTTCGGCGTTTGTGACGGGGGACGTGGCGGCGGTCAAAGCGGCGACGGACGCTGGCGCAAACGCGGCCAGCCGGGTGGGCGAGGTCGTCAGCGTGCAGGTCATCCCGCGCCCGCACGAGGATCTGGGAATTGTGTTGCCTCCGGCGATCAAGCGGTCCGTCCCTAAGTAGTCATTCGCATTTCTTTCACAGATAAGGATTTTTCGCAATGCAGACAGCAATTGGCTTGGTGGAAACGAAGGGCTTGGTCGGCTTGGTCGAAGCGACCGATGCGATGGCCAAAGCGGCCAACGTCGAGATTGTCAAGCGGGTCGGCATCGGCGGCGGCTTGGTGACCACGATCGTCAAGGGCGACGTCGGCAGCGTGCGGGCGGCGGTCGAGGCGGGCGCCAACGCAGCCAGCCAGGTCGGCGAACTGGTGAGCAGCCATGTGATCCCCCGGCCCGCGGACGGGCTGATGGAGGCGTTCCTGTCGTAACGGAGTGCGCGGACATGAAGATCCTCGTTGCCAATCTGGGTTCGACCAGCTTCAAGTACCGGCTGTTCGACATGACCGACGAGCGCCAACTGGCGCGCGGCGGCGTGGAGTCCATCGGTTCCGCGCACAGTCGCTGTGTCGTCGAGATCGGCGGCGCCAGGCAGGAACAGGTGGCGCACGTGCCGGACCATGCGGTGGCCGTGCGCGAGTGCCTCGAGCAACTGACTCACGCACAGACCGGCTGCCTACGATCGGCCGACGAGGTTTCGGCCATCGGCTTCAAGGCCGTGCATGGTGGGCGGTTCAGCGACACACAACGGGTGACGGCCGAGCTGCTCGAGGCGATGGAGGGGATGAACCAGGTGGCTCCGGCGCACAATCCGCCCTACATCCGCGCCATGCGGCTGTTGGCGGAAAGACTGCCGGAGATCCCGCTGGTCGCGGCGTTCGAGACCGGTTTTCATCTCACGATGCCAGACCGCTGTCGATACTACGCCGCGCCCTACGAGTGGGGCAGGCAGTTCCAGATCCAGCGATGGGGGTTTCACGGCGCGAGCCATCGCTATATCGCGGGCCGCGTGGCCGAGCTGACAGGGCGCGAGGATCTGCGGGTGATCTCGTGTCATCTGGGCGGGTCGAGCAGCCTGTGCGCAATCCGCGGACGACACAGCGTGGCGACATCGATGGGGATGAGTCCCCAGTCGGGTTTGCCGCAGAACAATCGGGTCGGAGACTTTGATCCGTTTGCCCTGCCCGTGGTCATGCAGGCCACGGGCAAGACCTTGGACCAGGTGCTGGACGACCTGGCCTGCCACGGAGGGTTGCTGGGCTTGAGCGGCGTCAGCAGCGACCCGCGGGCGATCGAACAGGCGGCGGACGCGGGCCACGCGCAGGCCGCGTTGGCCTTGGAGGTGTTCTATACCGAGATCCGCCGGTACCTGGGCGGGCATCTGGTCGAACTGGGCGGCGTGGACGTGATCGCGTTCACCGGCGGAATCGGCGAGAACAGCGTGCGCACGCGGCGGGCGATCTGCGCGGGATTGGACGAATTGGGAATCGTCTTGGACGAGTCGGCGAACGCAGCCGCGCACGGCGAGGTTCGGATCGACGCTCCGCCGAGCCGCGCCCAGATCTGGGTCGTGCCGACAAACGAAGAGTTGGTCGTGGCGAGATTGGCGAAACGGTTGTTGCAGCAAGAGGACTGAACCATGTTTGTCGCCAAGGTGGTCGGCGCGTTGGTCTCGACTCAAAAAGTGGCCTCGATGGTCGGCTACAAGCTGATGATCGTCGAGCCGTATCGGTTGGAGCCGAGCGAACGCCAGAGCCTGGTCACCACGGGGCGGACGTTCGTCGCCGTCGACCTGCTGGGTTCGGGCGTGGGAGACCTCGTGTTGATCACCCAGGGTTCCAGCGCCCGGCTGACGCCGGAGACCAAGAACATGCCGTTGGACACCGCGATCATCGGCATCGTAGACAAAGTGCACGTGGACGCGGCGTGCGTCTATTCGCGCGAACATAACGGCGCGGCGCCGGCGCAGCCGTAGCCATCATCTTGAGGAATGCCATGCAAGTCGACGAAGCATTGATTCGCAACGTAGTCGCGCAGGTTCTGGCCGAAGTCGGCCGCATTCCGCCGCTGCACAGCACCGGCTACGAGGGTCGCCACGGGATCTTCGAAGACGCCGACGAGGCCATCGCGGCGGCGGCCGGGGCCTACGAGCGACTGTGCGAACGAAGTCTCGAGGACCGGCGGCGGATCATCGGTCACATCCGCCGAATCGCCATCGACCAGTGCGTCGAGCTGGGCACGATGGAAATGAATGAAACCAAGATCGGCCGCTTGGAACATAAGATCGAGAAGCTCAAGACGCTGGGCGAACGCAGCCCGGGCGTCGAGTTTTTGCGCAGCGAGGTGTTCAGCGGCGACCACGGGTTGGCGGTCATCGAGCATGCCCCGTTCGGCGTCATCGGCGCCATCACCCCCGTGACGCATTCGCTGCCCACGATCACCGGCAACGCGGTCAGCATGATCGCCGCGGGCAACACGTTGGTCGTCAACCCGCATCCCAGCGGCAAACGCGTGGCGGCCGAGGGCGTGCGACGGTACAACGAGGCGATTCATCGCGATCTGGGCATCGACAACCTGATCTGCTTGGTTGCCGAACCCACGCTGCAGACCGCGGACGCCATCTTCAAGCATCGCGAGGTGAAGCTGATCTGCGTGACGGGCGGCGCGGCCGTGGCGCGCGCTGCGCTGAACAGCGGCAAACGGGCGATCGTGGCCGGGCCGGGCAACCCGCCGGTCGTCGTCGACGAGACGGCCGATCTGGATCGAGCCGCCCGGGCCATCATCCAGGGCGCAGCCTACGACAACAACCTGCTGTGCATTTCCGAAAAGGAGATCTTCGTCGTCGATCAGGTGTTCGACCCGATGCTGGCCGCGATGGAACGAGCCGGCGCCGTGCAGCTGAACAGGCACGAGATCGCCGAGCTGACTCGAAACGCGATCATCCAGGTGGGTGAGGGCAAGCATCGACACGACGCGCCCGCCAAGGAGTTCTTGGGTCAGGATGCGGCCTTGCTGGCGCGGGGCGCCGGCCGGACCGTGGCGGACGACGTCCCGCTGTTGTTCGGCGAGACCGACGAGACGAATCCGTTTGTGCCCGTCGAGCAGATGATGCCCTTCGTTCCGCTGGTCCGCTGTCGCGACGTGGACGAGGCGATTGCGCGAGCTCAGGCGGCGGAGCACGGCTTCAAGCACACGAGCATCATCCACTCGAACAACGTCCGCCACATGACCAAGATGGGCCGCGCGTTGGAGACGACGTTGTTCGTCAAGAATGGCCCCAGCATGGCCGGTTTGGGGTTGGGAGGCGAGGGCTACATCTCGTTCTCGATCGCCGGGCCGACGGGCGAGGGCGTCACGACACCCTTGACGTTCACCCGTGAACGGCGCTGTTCGATGATCGACGATCTGCGGATTCTCGGGAAATAAACGGGCTTCGTTCGCCGCCGTCGCCGCGGAACGGCCTGGGATCGGACCAGGGCCGAGCTCCGGAAGGCGCCGGGCCGCGAGGCGCCGCCGCGGCAGAGCTCGCTGGCGGTCGAGCGAGCCGCAAGGAGCGCACCATCATGCAACTGGCTCGCGTAATCGGCACCGCGACGGCCACCATCAAGCACGCGACGCTACGAGGCGTCAAGCTGCTGGTCGTCCAGCCGTATTTGGCCGACGAGCAGACGCCCGATGGCGATCCGCTGTTGGCCGTGGATACGATCGGCGCCGGGCGAGGAGACACCGTGATGATCACCAGCGACGGACGGTACGTGCAGGAATGGTTGAAAGACGACGCCACGCCCGTCCGCTGGACGACGATCGCCATCCGAGACTGAAGTCAACCAGACAGGAACCGACGACGTATGGCCGCCGCGGAATTGGATCTCGAAATGATTGTCCGCGAGGTGTTGCGCCGCCTGGAACAGGCCGGCGACGAACCCGGCGGCGATGCTGCGCCTCGCGGCGCCGCGACGCGCGCACCGGCGATGAACGCGGAACCGGCGGCCGCCGTGGCGACCGCCGTAGCGCCGCCCGCCGTGCCGCCGCCCACCGTGCCGCCGCCCGCTGACCGGCCAGCGCGTCTGGACCTGGGACAGCATCGCACGATCACGCTGGGCCTGATCGAAGGCCGTCTGACGGGCGTTCGCGAGCTGCTGGTTCCGCATGGCGCGGTCGTGACGCCGTCGGTTCGTGACGAGCTGCGGACGCGGGGCGTCGGCTTGCGATTTGCGGACCGTTCGGCTGGCGACCTCGCCGCCCGTAGCGCGACCCACGCCCCTTCAGCGGCCGCCCCTTCGGTAGATGTCAGCCCGACGGCTGCGTCAGCAGCGGGCGGCCGGCTCGTGCTCGGCGTCGCCCAAGCGCGGTATGCGGCGGTCGCGGCCGCGGCCGTGCGAACGGAATCGCCAGAGGCGGAACAAATCGATCACGACTGCGTATTAGAGGTGATCCGGCAAACCCTGCCGGCCGTGGTCGAGCAAGGGCGGATCAGTGTCGTCCTGACCGAGCGTCCGGCGGTCGCCTTATGTCTGGCCAATCGCACGCCGGGCGTCCGCGCCGCGTGGGGCGTCAGCGTGGCCGCGGTTCGCGAGGCCGCGCGGCTGATCGGGACCAACCTGCTGGTGATCCATCCGGGCCAACACAGCTTGCACGAGGTGCGGAGCATGGTTCGCGAATTCGTCGGCGGACGCCACGACTGTCCGAAAGGGTATCGCCGGACACTCGGAGAACCACGATGAAGATCGCACAAGTCATCGGCACCGTCACGCTGAACCAGATGCACCCGAGTCTTCGGGGCGCGCGGCTCAAGCTGGCCGTGCCCTTGTCGCTGGACAACCTGAAGAACCAGACGCCGCCCACGAGCGAGCCGCTCGTCCTGTGGGATGTGTTGGGCGCGGGCGTCGGAGATCGCATCGCCTTGGCCGAAGGCCCCGAGGCCGCGCAACCGTTCCGGCCAAAAATCATACCCATCGACGCTTACAATGCGGCGATCCTGGATCGGATCGACCTGGATCCCTGAACGAGGACCATCATCCATGGCAAATGTACACAAGATCAAACAGGAAATCTGCGAAATTGGGCGTCGCATCTATGCCAAGGGGTTCGCGGCCGCCAACGATGGCAACATCTCCGTGCGGGTCGGCGAAAACGAAGTGTTGTGCACCCCGACGATGCACTGTAAAGGCTTTCTGACGCCGGACGACATCGCCACGGTCGACATGACCGGCCACCAGACCGGCGGCCGGAAAAAACGGTCGAGCGAAGCGATGTTGCACCTGGAGATCTACAAACAGCGGCCCGACATCCGCAGTGTCGTCCACTGCCACCCGCCGCATGCCACCGCGTTCGCGGTGGCGCGCGAACCGATCCCCCAGTGCGTTCTGCCCGAGGTCGAGATCTTTTTGGGCGAGGTGCCGATCACCAAGTACGAGACGCCGGGCGGCCAGGCCTTCGCCGACACGATCCTGCCCTTCGTCCAAAAGACGAACGTCATCTTGCTGGCCAACCACGGGACGGTCAGCTACGGCGAGTCGGTCGAACGCGCGTATTGGTGGACCGAGATCCTGGACGCCTACTGCCGGATCCTGTTGCTGTCGCGTCAACTGGGACGCGTCCAATATCTGGGCGAGCAGAAGGAGCGCGAGTTGCTCGAACTGAAGAAGATCTGGGGCTACAGCGATCCGCGGAATACCGAAGAGTACAAGAACTGCGACATCTGCGCCAACGACATCTTCCGCCATAGCTGGAAGGACGCCGCCGTCGAACGTCTCGCGTTCGACCCACCCGCGCCGGCCGGATCACAGCCCCTGTCGGCGGCGGACGCGGCCGATCAAGAGACCCTGATCTGCGCGATCACCGACCGCGTTCTGGAAGCGCTCAACAAACAGCTCGGGTAGACGTCGAACCAGCCGTCGAGCGCGACGCGTCGCAGCCGTCGTTCGAGGCGCCGTCTTCGGGCGGTGTCTGTGGGTCCGAGCCGCGTGGCGCGAGGCCGCGCGCGAGTCAGGCTGCCGCTCGGCGACGCAACTCACTCGGGCGCGACTCACTCGGGCGCGACTCACTTGGCCGCGACCGGCGCAAGGCGAATCGCCAGTTCTTCGAGCTGGCGTCGCTCGACCTCGCCGGGGGCTTCGGTCATCATGTCGGTTGCCCGCTGCGTCTTGGGAAACGCGATGCAATCGCGAATGCTGTCCAGCCCTCCGAACAGCATCACGATCCGATCGATGCCCAGCGCGATCCCGCCGTGCGGCGGCGCGCCGAATTGGAGCGCGTCCAGCAGAAAGCCGAATCGCTCGCGAGCCCGCTGCTGGTCGATGCCCAACAGCGCGAAGACGGTCTGCTGCAACTGGCTGTCGTGGATTCGGATCGTGCCTCCGCCCGCCTCGGATCCGTTGATGACCAAGTCATAAGCCTGCGCGCGGCACCGCGCGGGATCGGTCTCGAGCATCGCCAGGTCCTGCCGCCGCGGGGAGGTGAACGGATGGTGCATCGCATCCCACCGCTGCTCGTCCTTGTTCCAGTCGAACATCGGGAACTCGACGACCCACGAAAAGCTCATCGCGCGAGGATCGTACAGCTTCAGCTCGGCGCCCAACCGCTTGCGCAACGCGGCCAACGCCTTGCACGTGACGTCCCACGCGTCCGCGACGAACAGCAGCAGATCGCCCGGCTTGGCCTCCATCCGCTGGGCGATCCGAGCCAACATCGCTTCGGAGAAGTTCTTGGATACGGGCGACCACAAGGTTCCGTTGTCTTCGACGCGAAACCAGACGAGTCCTTTGGCGCCGAAATCCTGCTTGACCCAATCCGTCAGCTCGTCGAGCCGTTTTCGCGAAAACTCGCTCGCCGCGCCCGGCGCGTTGATCCCTCGCACGCGATTGCCGTTGCTCGCCGCTTCGCGAAACACCCGGAACTCGGTCTCCAGCGCCAGATCCGTACAGTCGATCAGCTCCATGCCGAATCGCAGGTCCGGCGCGTCGTGCCCGAAACGATTCATCGCTTCGTCATAGGTCATTCTGGGCAGCGGCGTCGGAACATCCAGGCCCAGGATCTCGCCGGCCAGACGGACCACCAACCCGTCGATGATGCCCATGACGTCATCCGCGTCGACGAACGACATTTCCAGGTCTAATTGCGTGAACTCCGGTTGGCGGTCGGCGCGTAGATCTTCGTCGCGGAAGCAACGCGCGACCTGAACGTATCGATCGTACCCGGCCACCATGAGGATTTGTTTGTACAACTGGGGCGATTGCGGCAACGCGTAGAACTTGCCCGCCGATACGCGGCTAGGAACCAAGTAGTCGCGAGCGCCCTCGGGCGTGCTGCGGCCCAGGATGGGCGTTTCCACGTCGATGAAGTCGTGCTCTGCGAAATAGTCGCGCATCGTCTTGATGATTCGGCTGCGCAACAGCAGCGTGTGCTGCATCGTGGCGCGTCGCAAGTCGAGATAGCGATACTTGAGCCGCAGGTCTTCGGTCGGCAGCTCTTGTTGGCCCGGCGTGAACGGCGGGGTCTTGCTGCGATTCAGAACCTCCAGCGCCGACGCACGGAGTTCGACTTCGCCCGTGGCCAGCTTGGGGTTTGTCGTTCCCTCTGGCCGCGGCGCCACCGCGCCGGTCACGCGAATCACATCCTCGGAACGCAACTTGCCGGCCTGATCCAGGATCTCCGCGCCGCTCTGGGGGCTGGCGACGACCTGGGTCTTCCCGTAGCGGTCTCGAAGATCGATGAACACCGCGCCGCCGTGGTCGCGCGTACTGTCTACCCAGCCACACAGCGTGGCTTCCTGCCCAATCTGTTCCGGTCGAAGTTGGCCACACGTATGAGTTCGTAGCAAGGGAGTAAATCCTGATGGTTGGTAAGTCGAGACACCGACGGAAAATCGCCGACGGGGTATTTTAGACACCGGGGCAAGTTGCGCAAAGGTTGGCTGCGGTTTCGCCGCGCGAGAATCCGGCAAGCAGGGCTTTGCGCCAGGCAGTCGTCGATTTTTTTCGTGGCTGTGACCAAACGTGTCACCGACGCTCCGGATACTCGCGGCCGTGTCACCTATCCAGTTCGGACGGGCAAAGCAAAGGAGTGAGGACGATGCTGGTGCTGAGCAGAAAGATTGCCGAGACAATTGTGGTGGACGATCGCATTCGGATCAAGGTGCTGCGGATCAATCGAAACACGATCAGCGTGGGCATCGAGGCGCCGCGCGACGTGTCCGTGTGGCGCGGCGAACTGGCGCCGTCGGCGCTGGCCGACGCCGCGGGCGAACGAACGCCAACAAGCGAGCTCGCCTCTGAACGAGAATGGACCCGATCCGCCTGATGGCCTGCCGCGCAGGCGAGAACGGCCTGCCGCAACCCCAGCACGCGCCCGACCGGCACGTGCGCCGGGCGGGCTACGGTGGCCGCGACAACGTGCGTTAGCCCGCTGCGCCGGCCGCTGGAACCAGCGCGAAACGCAACGTCATGGCTTGGCGCAAATCGAACCGGAACCATGTAGGGTGGGCGTTGGCCCGCCTCTGTCGCGCACCACGTCGCGCGCGATCTGTCGGGCTCGCCCCGTGTACAGTCCAGCCTAGGCTTCGACGGCGGCCGGCGCCTCCAGATCCTTCAACGAACGTCCCAAGCGTTTGCGCGGACCGGCGGCGCCGCCCGACTTTGAACTGCCCTCGGACCGGTCTTGCTTCATGAATTCGAGCAGGCGAGGGCTGATGTCTTCCGAGTTCTCCGGCGTGCCAATTGCTTCGATAGCGTCTGAAACGCCCAACAGAATCGATTGTTTGACGCCCTCGCGAATCCAGAGAAACAGGTTGAAATTCACGGCTTTCTCCCATTCCGTTGCAGTTAGACTCCTCGTCCGCCAACGACGGGCAAGAGAATATCGTGCGCTTCCCCACATGTCCAGACGAAACAGAGGTCCCGGACAGCCCGACAGCCGGACAGTCCGACGGTCCGACGGTCCGACGGTCCGACGGTCTGCGTGCCGCTGGGGCGTGAAATGCCACAGACGAGGCGTTTCAGGAGGCAGACGATCTGTGCGGGCTTACAGCCGCGGATGCTCGGTGGTTAGCTCGGCGCGAGCATTTCTTCAGTGACACGTTCGAACAGCAAGTTCGTGGCGGATCGGTTCTCTCTCGTAAACCGACTGAGCAGGTCGTGTTGGTCCGCCGGTCGCACTCGCCCTTGCCGCTCGTCGAGCTCCTGGGGCCGATAGCCGAGTGACTCGAACAGCGCCAGCATCGCCCGTGGTTCGCCCTGGGCATCGGCGAGTCCCGCCGGCCAAAACTCGGTGACCAGCTTGAGTTGCGGCTGGCGCGCCAACAGATGCTGCATCCCCAACACGGCATGGTACTCGGCTCCTTGGATATCCATCTTAATTACGTCGATCGAGCCTTCGTGGCCGGAGAAGTAATCGTCCAAGCGAACCGTCCGAACTTCAATCCCCGGCAGGTCCGACTCGACGGCGCCAATGCGATGATCTCCGTGGTTGGCGTCATTCCATAGCAGTTTGACGAATCCGTTTGTGTTCGAGACGGCGAGGCGTTCGAGCGTCACGTTGCGATACCCATTTAGTTCGACGTTTTTCTCGAGAATGGCAAAGTTGGTCGGATCGGGTTCAAAGGCAAAAACCCGACCTTCGTTGCCAACTTGCCGGGCCAATAGCAGCGTGTAGTACCCAATATTCGCTCCCACGTCCACGACGGTCTGCCCGGGGCGGACGTGTTTCAAAAACCAGCGTGTTTCGAACGGCTCGTAGACTCGCGTGAACGACAGCCGCAACGAGTCTTGTTCATCGAGCCACATGCGGTGGCCCAGCACATCGTCGACATAGCCTGCCTTCAACCCCCTTGCGAGCCGCTGGATCAGATGATCAAACAGCGGGCAGCGCTGGGCGACATCTGTTTCCGGAAGGAACCGCCGTTTAACGCTAAACAGCAGGCCAAGCATCTGGCGAAGCATACGAAGCATACATCGAATCCTTTGCTGTCATTCAGGCTAGGAGCCCGTCTGAGTATTCGAAAATACCACAACAGGTTGTGTTGCTAGCGAGCGCGCCTCCACAATATGTTGTGGGTCGAGCCCAATTCTCGGACAGACTCTTAACGCGGGCTGTCGCCCGCAACCCAAGAATCTGTTTGGCCGAAGGCCTCTGATCACCGTAGCCTGGGGCAAC
>JAVYAJ010000117.1:0-11607 GCA_032229885.1 Candidatus Anammoximicrobium sp.
CTCCTTAACGCTACCGGGCATACGTCACAGGAGATCAGCATAGCCAAATACCGGCTTCCCACTAGAGCCCAACGACGCGATCTGGATTCCCTAAGTGATAGCACTGCTAGCACTTAGTGCGCAAAACGGGAATGCACCCCCACGATGATGTCGCGGTCTTCGGCGCAGGGAGCGATTCGCGTTCCCGCCAACTGGCGGTTGATCTCGCCGGTATGGGCGCTGACGACGTCCTCGATAGCCGTTCTCTTGTCGGCTTTCTTTGCCAACACGACGCGGCGTGTGACCGTCTCGACGTCGGCATCGGACAGTTCCACCGGGATCGTGAATCGGCCGGAAAGCCGTTGGAGCAGAGGGACGTTGCCGGCCAACGCCGTCTGCCCTGCTCCGATCAGCATGACGCGGCTGTCAAGCTGCTTGCAGAGAGCTTCGGCGACTTCCTGCACGTCGGTCGAACGGGATGGGTCGTTGCCGATGAACAGCTGTATTTCGTCCAAAACGATCACCGTGCAAGGGATTTGTCCATCGACGGACAACACCTCGCGAACGAGGCGAATAAACTCGTTCGTGGAAATGTCTTCGACGACCGGAAACTGAGCCAGCAGCGTCGCACGGGCTTGCTTGAGATCCGTGGCAAAGTCGGGGTCCGCTTCGAGGACGGCCTTGGCGAGGACGTGGCTGACGTACAGGTCGTGGAGTTCCCCGAAGAAATCCTTGCCGGCCGCCTCGACCGACGCCTTTACGCTGTCGAAGATGCCATTCTTTTTCAGCCACATGCAGAACATAAATCACACCCCAATAAAGGCAGTGGGGTCCATGTCGAAGATGCCATTCTTTTTCAGCCACATGCAGAACAGAGCCTGCGGCAACAATTCCGGCAAGCCCTTCGACGCAAGGACGATGGCGAGCACGGCCAGGCGGACGCTCTCGCCGCCTCCCGAAGGCAACGTCCCCGACGCGGCGTGCAGGCCGCCGCACCGTTTGCCCCGGATGTCGAGTTCGCGCAGCTGCGCCCTCACCTCGTCCGGAAGGCGAGTCAGGCTCCGGGCGGTCGCGCCGTCGGCGAAAGGCGTGTTGACCCACAGGTGCCGAAGCACCTTCTCGAAATGGGATTTCCCGCTTCCGTAGAAGCCGCTCACCCAAGCAGCCGGCTGGGTTGTCGAGCTGACGTTGCCGAGATAGGACTCCAGGATGCGGATCATCCCGTCTTCATACTGGCCTTCACAGACGAAATGCTCGAGCTCGTAGCGAAGCGTCTCGATTTCCTTTTCCGAGGCGGCTTCGCGCACGGCGGCGACGCCATCGTTCAGCAGTTTCGATACAGCGGGATCACGCAGAAACAGTTCTCGATTTTTCATCAGTCGTTCACCTCGTTATGGAGCGTGATGGGCACGGCCAAGTAGCTCCACCCGTCCCTCGCGTCCAAGAGCCTGTAGTTGTTGTCTTCATACTCGCCCGGAAAAAACACGAGCAATCGGCCCCGGATGTCGTTGACCACTTTTTTTAGCACCAGGGATACGTGGGTAAAGCCATACAGGCCCGCCACGCCCTGGACGGCAACCACCGTGTCGTCGTCCATATCTTCGGCCACCAGCGCGTCGCGGAGCCGGCCCGCTGCGTACTGCACGAAGTCGCGTCGCAACTTCATCTTCAGCGTTTCCGGCTCTTCAAAGTAATCCTCGCGGTACTCCGTCGCCGCCATCCACCGCGCAAAGGCATCGGTGAAATCCAGAAATCGCCAGCCGTGTCCGCTGGAGGTCGTCGCCATCTCAAACAGCTCCATGCGTGCCCTGAGCTTCCGCTCGTCGGTCTTCGGGTAGACGACGAAGATGGCCTTCTGATCGCCGGCCAGGTTTCGCTGCCACGGGGCGCTGATGTGGTTGCGGTATCGGGCTGCGAGCTCTTCGATCCTCCCCATGCGTCTACCGCCTTTCGTCCTGTGCCAGAAGCCGCGAGAACGACACATCGATCACGCCGCCTGCCTGTGTCATGTCTAGAAAGCCCAGTCGCCGGGCATCCACAGCAAGGTTCACAAGTTCGCTGATCGGAGCATCCAGTATTTGCGCCCACAGCGACTCGAAAAGCGCGGTCCCCCGTAGACCGGTGAGATAGCCGAGCCAGAGGGCGTAAGCCGTTGTTATGGCGGTTGGGGCTACCAGCGTCCGAATCTTGCGGCCACGTCCCTTGAGGTGTCCCGATTGAGTCCACGAGGAAGCCGCATTCCGCACGACCTTGTCGAGTGTGCTGTCACTCAGGCGACTGCCGACGGCGTGCCTAAGCACATCGGTGACCTGCTGCCGTCCAAGTTCCTCGCCGGGCCGCAGCCGCAGGATGGGCGGCAGGGTGACGCGCAGAAGCGGATCGCGAGCCAGCGCCAGGAGCATCGCCAGGAGCGGTTGCCCGGTACGATCCGCGTACCAGCACCGGCGCATGACCCGGAACAGGGGAACCTGCGGGTCGAGCGCGAAGAGTTGCGCGAGCCGCTGAAAGGAACTCCTCCGCGTCGCCGCGGTTCGCTTGCCCAGGCAGTTGTCGTCCTGGATCGCCGCGAGATACTCGCCTCGCGTGGCATCCGGTCGGCAGCGAGCCAGCACCAACCGAAGCTCGGCGAGCATGATCGTACGGCTGGTATGCGTCCCGCTCTCACCCCAACGGAATCCGGCAGCGCGAAGCCGCGTCTGGTCAGCCTCGGCGCGGGGTCGCCAGTCGTCAATCGGAAATGACTGTTCCATGCCCGCACAGTATACCGATTGCCCGGCCAGTTTGCCGGGTTAACAATGAGAATTCTCCATCGTCGCCTCATAGTCTAACACTAGATCATTGCTGATTTATCGGATCTTCCCCGACTCGTCCAGACTCGATTCTAGCCGTAACCGATTGTGACTATTTGGGTTAGCGTCCCTCGACGAGCTCGTCCGCGGTGCATGCCTTGGTGCCGCGGCGAGGCAGCATCGGCGGGATCGCAACGCAGGCGGCCATCGGCAGGCGCTGGACGGATTCACACGGCGTCGGGCCCTGGGCGCTGGCGACCTGGTTTCGGAGCGTCACGTCGGTCAGGGACAGCGTGGCCAGATCCGGCGCACCCTCGCGCGGTGTTAGGCCCAGCTTGCGCCAGCAGTCGGCCAGTTCCTTGAGAAGATAGTAGGCCAGCATCACGACAAAGACGTGGCTACGTGTACGCGACTCTTTCTGCACAAGGATGGGGCGGCCGTGGTTATTGCGGGTGCTTTTCTATGCTGCGGCGGCTGACAATTGTCGTCGATGCGGTTCCGCGCATACAGTGTCAGACTTCGCAGATCTAACTGGTCAATGCGCTAGTCACGATATGGGTGCATACTGATACAAGAAACCGTAATCTGAAGTTCTCCGACGAGAATTCACGCAACATTCTACTCGGAAAGGACTTATGACTTATCTGGGGTGCAGGTCGCGCGCATGTAATCCTATCGTAAGTTGTTTCTACATTGAAGGTTACGATTGAGTATTTAGGCAAGTCGCGCAGTTGGGTCGTTGTAACATCTTGTCACAATGGAATTTACGGTGGAAACGATGGAGGCATTTTAGCATAGTCAATGCCGCCAGCGGAGCGGATCTTCGGCCGGCCCGGAAAATTTTGCGGGCCCATTTCGGGGCTGTATAGTGGCGGACGCAACGTTGCGACCTCCGGAAATTAACCTCGCCGCCAGCGGCAGATTTTTGTGGGCACCCCGGCGAGGTATAGGGTGGGCGGACCGCAGTGTTGCGGCTGCCGGGAACTTGGCTATTCGCACGGTGCGAATGACGCTATCTGCCGAAAGGAGATGCCATGAATGCAACTCACGTCCCCAGTATGTCCCAGGGCGCTTTTGTGTTCTGGGACGTGAAACCTGCAAGACACAACGTCTTGCGCAGTTCATTGGAGTCGCTGGGTATCGGCGACTACTGTCCGCCGCCATTGTCGCAGCGTCTATCGCTCAAACGCGCTCTGCGCAAAGTCGGGGGACGTGTCGAGCGCGGAGAGCGACGAAACGGCTATGACCAACTGGCCTCTGTTCACATCGTTACGGACGACGATGGCGTTGAAACGGTCCATCTGTCGGCTGGCGTATGCGATTGGCGTGCGCTCCAAGAAGCCTACCGAAAGAATCGCCAAACCGTATCCGGCGCGGCGATCGGCAAGCTGCTGACGCGCTGCGTCAGTGAGCTGCATGGCACGTGCATCCCTGCTTAGGGGGGGCCTACTATCTCCCCGAAGACACTTGCGACGCTTGGTTTCGGATCGTCAACGCCGTCGAGCACGCCTCGGATACGATCGTGACCACTGCCCGGATCATCTTGGATGATTCCGCCATTAGGACGATTCGTAACTCGCTGGTGCGTGAAATCGACGCTCAATGCGAGAAGCTCGAAACCGAGATTGCCAACAACACGGATCTCGGTGAACGTGCACTCGAGAATCGCCAGCAGTTCGGCCGTGATCTGCTGGAGAAAGTCCAGATGTATGAAGACATTCTGGGCCAGCATCTCGGGCAAGCGCGGTCCGCACTGCAGCGGGTTGCTCAAACGGCTTCGGCGGCCGGAGCGAAAAAGCGAGTCGCCGAGGATTTTGACGATACTCTCGACGTGTAGGCCGCCTGGCCACCCGGCAACTTTTGGTTGGGACGGTGGGTGATGGGTGGCTCGCGTGGCCGACGACACCGCCGCCGCGGACCACCCGGCAACTATTGACACTTTGCGTTTGAGTTGTGAAGACTCTTGAAAGGTTGTGAGACATGGACACTCTGACTCACGTTGACCTGACATCAGGCATGTCGCACGAAATTCCCTTCGCCGCAATGGAAGACGCGGCACGCATTCTGCGGCCGTATGCCAAGCAAGGGGAACACGACATAACCGGTGACAGCGATCCCGAAGACTTCACGATCGAGACATACGCGCACAAGCGCATCGGATGCTGGTTCGCGCTTACGCGCAACGATTCAGCATTGTCATACTGCGTCGTGGCCGACAAGCCAGGACACGAAGTCGGCATGTTGACGTTTCTGAGAGACGTGCTCGCGAAAATGCTTGGCGAAGATGCCGCAGACAAGGTGGTCAAGGCCCAACGATCGCTGCCTGCACCGTGGCTCATCACCGTCTCGAAAAATATCTCCGAAGAAGAACGCGACGAACTGACACAGTTCATCCAAGCCTACGCCTGGGCAATGATCGTGTCACAGCAGATCTCCAGGCTGATCGAAAGCAACTGACGGAAAGCAACTATTGGGTGGGACGGTGGGTGATAGGTGGCTCGCGTGGCCGACGACGGCAAGCGTCCGGCGTACGTGCTGCGGTGGCCGATAGGACGCCGCAGCACGCCGCGACATGCGACACGTGATCCGACGACCGAAACCAGCATCGGGACGCAAGGGAGCGTGCTGAGGCCGTCAATGGTGACGATTGACGCCGAAGCGTGCAGGCCGTGGCCGTCAACGCTGACAAGTTCACTATGCGGATACGCACGTCTGCTGTATCAATGGTTGACAAGTTCGTTATTTGGATGCGCAAATCTTTTGTCAATGATTGAGTCAATGGTTGACAAGTTGAACGTCTGTCAATCATGCTCGCGGCTGATTCGCGCATGCACCATCGGAAGGAGTAGTCGAGAATCTGACCTATCTCCTCGACGTGGTGGGCTGGCCCGGTTCGTGCGCGGGGGTGAGAGGTCCCCAGTGGCCTACGGGGTGATGTTATATCTCTGACCCGAATAAAGACATCGCGGCTAACCGTTGTTCTTCATCCCCGCTATCCGTGTCCATCCGCAGACGTTGGCCGCCGAAGGCGCAGAAGGACGCAGAAAGTTTTCTTCATTCCTGCTATCCGTGTCCGTCTGTGCTCATCTGTGGTTCCCAGAGCTACTGTAAGCACAACAGGTAACCCCCTCAAGAACTTAACACTGTCGCTGTCTGAAAACATTGTCGAAGAGGCCACGATGTTTGAGGCTATTGGTACGGGTTGCTGAAGGTGGATTCTGGGGATGGGGTAGGGACGTCGCGTCGTGGAGTGAGCGTAGCGACGCGACGGCCCCACCCCGAAGTGCCGTGCAGCGCTAGCCCGTGTCATGCCGGAGGGTCGGCCGCAACCGCCATGGACGCAGGGAGGGCCACGCTCTGTGCGGGGCCGTAACCGGGCGGACGCGACGGACGCGACGGAGGGCGTCCTTCCAAGTGTCGCGGCGGGGCGCCGCCCACGCTCAATCCTCAGAAGCGGGCGCGTCCGACGGCGCGGGCGTAGACGATGAACGATCCGAGGCGAACGCCGCCTTGGCCTCGCTCTGCGTGTCCGCCATGTGGAAGATCTTGTCGAGCTTGGCCCCGATCAACGTCTCTCGGACGACGGGCGTCAGCTCGCACAGGATCATCTCGCCATGCGCGTCGCGCATGCGTTTGTTCAACGCGATCAGGCCCGCGATGAACGAGCTGCTGATCAATTGGACGCCGCCCAGGTTCATCACGATTCGCGGTGGGGTTCCGAGCTTTAGAAACGCCTCGGCCACCCGCACGATGTCCTGGTTCGTGGCGATCTTGCCCGAGATCACGTCCACGATGGCAACTCCGGCCTCGGTCCGCGCGCTGAACCACAGCACGTGCTGGCACTTTTGGCAAGCCGTCGTTCCGGGAAGGTCCAACGGTCCGATCGACAAGGGGCTGCCGCAGATGGGGCAGGTCGTCGGCCAAGGTTTGTTCATTCGAGTCACGTGTATCGTCTGACTCCATGCGTTCGACTGACGAACCTCACGAACCGCTAGTGTAACCAAATCGGATTGGCGTTGGGAGCTAGAGCAGCGCAATAATGCGGCTGCCGGCCGTCCGATCTGACGCCGCGCGCGATCTCGGACCGACACAGCTCGCTCGCCCGACGGTCTGACCGCGCCGATGCGCCGCCGACGGGCGGCATTCGAGCTCCTGTGAACGGGGTCGTTTCCGTCCGCGGCCGATCTCGCAACATCCGAATTCCGCGCGGCGGACGCCACGCCGCGTTCGCCGACACCGTGCGCCGTGCCAATCCGACGCAGTACAATAACGACGTTGCCCGGTTTCTTCGGCCGATACGGGCGGGTAATCTGGAACGGGGAACTCGTTCGCGTATCGATGGGACGCACCGCGTACGCCAGACTCTGGCCGGCCCCGATCCACACAGCGCCGAGATCGTCGAGCGGCCAAAGGGTCGATGGGTGGCGAACGGATCGCCGCGAGCGGCTAGACCCGAATGCGAGCCGCTCAACGCGCTCGCGCGGCCTCGCTGCACGCGGCCATAACCGCGTATGCCGGCCGCAGGCGACCGGCGAACGGCGGATGCGACGCAGCCCGTCCCTCGAACGCGCACGGCCCCAAGAGGCGGGATGATTGAGCGGGGCGCTACGGGACACGCGGGAGCCAATCCGACATGTTGAGCGCAGTGATTCCAGTGTACAACGAAGCGGAAAGCCTGGGCGACCTGTGCGCCGAGCTGGCCGAGGTGGCTCGCGAGCGGCAGTACGACGTCGAGTACATCTTCGTGGACGACGGATCCACGGACGGCTCGTGGCAGGAGATCGAACGTTTGGCGAGCCAGGATCCGCGGGTGCGGGGGATTCGGTTTCGCCGCAACTTTGGCAAGGCGGCGGCGTTGGACGCGGGTTTTCAGGCGGCGCGCGGCGAGTTCGTGTTCACGCTGGACGCCGATTTGCAGGACGATCCTCACGAGATCCCCCGGTTTCTCGAACAGATGGACGCGGGCTTGGATCTGGTCAGTGGCTGGAAGCAAGTGCGTCACGATCCGTGGCACAAGGTCGGCCCGTCGCGGGTGTTCAACTGGCTGATCGGCCGTCTGACCGGCGTCCGCCTGCACGATCACAACTGCGGGTTCAAATGCTATCGGCGCGAGATCTGTCAGGAGCTCCGGCTGTACGGCGAGCTGCACCGTTTTGTGCCCGTGCTGGCCGAAGCCCGCGGCTGGCGGGTGGGCGAGATCGTGGTCAACCACCGGCCGCGGAAGTTCGGGCACTCGAAATATGGCGTGTGGCGGTTTGTCAAAGGATTCCTCGACTTGCTGACCGTATATCTGCTGACCGGATACAGCCGGCGGCCGCAGCATCTGCTCGGCTCGGTCGGCCTGTTCAGCTTTCTGATGGGCGGGCTGGGGGTGTTCGCGCTGACCATTTGGTGGTTCGTCTCGCGCAGCGTGCCGACGCTGGAACCCGTCCATTTGCACGAGCGGGCCCTGTTCTATTATTCGATGGCGGCCATGCTGTTGGGCGGGCAGTTCATCACGGTGGGTTTTCTGGCCGAAATGCTGACGGCGTATCACACGGATCGGGCCGCATCGTATTCCATCAAGCAGCGGATCGGAGGACCATGAGCGACGTGCAAGCGAAAACCACGGCCCAGTTTCGCTGGATGGTCTATGGACTGTTGCTGGCGACGGCGGTCGGGTCGATGATCGGGCGGCTCTGGAACGTCAAGTCGGCGTTGGGCGAGACGCCCCTGTTGAGCGCCAACGACCGCAGCCGATGGGCCACGGTTCGCGCGCTGGGCGACCACGGCACGTTTGCGCTGGACGACGTGATCTTTCTGGATCGCCGTCAGACGAAGCGCAATCGCGAGTGGTACTCGATCGACATGGTCCGCCATCGGGGCGCCGACGGGGCGGAGCACTACTATTCGAGCAAGCCGCCGCTGCCGACGCTGATGGTGGCCGCCGCGTACTGGGGCTTGCGCCAGGCGACTGGCGCGACGCTGGCCGAGCAGCCGTTCTACGTGGTTCGCTGCCTGCTGGCGCTCGTCAACATCGTGCCTTTGGCGATCTATCTGGGGTTGATGTTTTGTCTGCTGGAACGCTATGGTCGAACGGACTGGGGCCGTTTGTTCGTCGCGGCCGCGGCCGCTTACGGAACGTTCCTGACGACGTTCGCGGTGACGTTGAACAATCACGTCTGGGCCGCGGTCAGCGCGGCGGCGGCTCTGTACGCGGCGCTGGCCATCTGGTGCGACGGCCGGCGCCAGTGGCGATACTTTGTTTTGGCGGGACTATGTGCGGCTTTTGCCGTGGTCAACGAGCTGCCCGCGTTGTCCTTCTGCGCGCTGTTGGGCGCGGCGTTGATGATTCGCAGCCCGGTCCGCTGCGTCGTCGGATTCGTTCCGGCGGCGGGGCTTGTCGCCGCCGCTTTTTTTGCCGCCAATTACTGGGCCCACGGCGCTTGGCGACCGCCGTACGCGCATCGCGGCGACGGGCCGCGCGTGGCGGCGATCGCGGATGACCATCGGCAGCAGATCGAGGCGGGCGAAATCCCCGCGGCGCTGCGCCAGGCGATGGCCGACGCGGGCATCGATCTATCACCGCAGGCCGTATTGCAGCCGCGCTGGTCCGGCGAGGGCTGGATGATCTGGGACCCGGCCGACCAGCACCGCTGGGCCGTGTCGGCCGACGCGCGATCCGTCGAGGTGTTTGCCTGGGACAACTGGTACGAGTACGAGAAGAGTTACTGGCTGCCGAGCCATAAAAAGGGAGTGGATCTGGGGGAACCATCGCGGCTGAAGTACGCGTTTCACGTGATCGTAGGCCATCACGGCGTGCTGTCCTTGACGCCCATCTGGCTGCTGAGCGTCCTGGGCGCGGGCGTGTGGCTGGCGCGCGGCTCGTGGCCCGTGCGCCAGGCGACCGCCGGCGTCGTGTTGATTACGCTCGTCTGCTTGGCTTTTTATCTGGCGCGGCCGCTGATGGATCGCAATTACGGCGGCGTCGCGTGCGGATTCCGCTGGATGTTCTGGTTCGCCCCGATGTGGCTCTGGGTCATGCTCGGCGCAACGGACGCGATCGCCGCGCGACGCTCGTGGCGCTGCGTCGCCCTGGCGCTGTTGCTGGTCAGCGTGAGCTCGGCGGCGTACGCCTCGCTGAATCCCTGGTCGCACCCCTGGCTGTACCAGTACTGCGAGTTTTTGGGTTGGACTCCGTGAGCGGGCGGTCCGAGACGCGCCGCACGCGGCAACGCCATCATCATACCGCGAGGGCTCGGGGTTGGCTTCCGTGACCAAGTTGGCGCAGGGCCGGATCTGGTTCTGGCTGCGATTGACGCTGTTGGCAGGCCTCGTTCGTGGCGGATGGCTGGCGGCCAATTACCGGGCCCTGCGGGCCGACCCGGATGCGTACCGCCAGTTGGCTCGCAGCGTGCTGGCCGAGGGAACGTTGGGCCATCGCCTGCCGCACGGCGCGGGCGACACGGACGGTGGCGACACGGACGGTGGCGACACGGACGGCGACGCTTCGGAACGCGACGTTACGGCGCGCCGCGATACGACTCGCACAGACGCCGCACAGCCGTCGGCCTATCGACCACCGCTGTACCCGCTGGTCCTGGCTGCCATCGGCGGCGTGGACGACGTAGGTGTATCCAGCGTCGCCGGGCTGCACTGGGTGATCGGCGTAGCGACGGTGTTGCTGGTGTTTCGCCTGTCCGAAGACTGGGGTTTGGGGCGTTGGGGATGGCTGGCCGCGGGGCTGGTCGCCTGTGACCCGATTCTGCTCAATCAGTCGTCGCTGGTGATGACCGAGACGCTGGCCACGGCGCTGACGGTCGTCGGTCTGCGGGCGCTGACGCGCGTCAGCGCGCGGGCCGCGGCGCGGCGAGCATGCCCGGATGAAGCGCGCGCCTCGCGGACGTCGCCCCGCGTTGGCGAGCTGGTCGCGGACGCGGCGTGCGCCGGCGTGGCGATCGGGCTGGCCGGGCTGTGTCGCCCCACGTTTTTGGTCTGGGGCGGCGCGGTCGGGCTGGCCATGATCTTCATGTTTCTGCGCGGCTTTTGGCGCGTCGATCGCGAGACGTCTCCGAACATGGCTTGGCATCGGGCAGGGGAAACGGCCTGGCAAGTCGGTTCGTTGGCGTTGGCCGCCGCACTCGTCCTGGCGCCGTGGGGCGTCCGCAACTGGGTTGTCTTCGGGCGCGTAATCGTGACCACCACGCACGGCGGATATACGCTGTGGCTGGGCAACAATCCCGATTTCTACGAGTTCTTGCAGCGTTCGGACCGAGATCACGTTTGGGACTCGCGGAACCTGGACGCGCGCTATGCGCAGATCCGTGCGCAGACGGGGTACGACGAGCTGGCGGCCGACAGATGGGCCTACGACCAGGCGCGGTCGGCGATTCGCGACGAGCCGCGCAGTTTTGTCCGCGCCTGTGTTTGGCGCATCGGCAGTCTGTGGGGTACAACCCCGCAGCGGATCGCACCGGACGAGTCCGCGGCGCGACGCATGGCCCGCTGGGCCGTTGGCGTCTGGTACGTCGGCGTGTTTGCGGCGGCGCTGATCGGCGTCTGGTCCTTGGGGTGGCGTCTAGTCCAGCCGCCCTGGCTGTGGGGCTTGTTGTTGTGCCTGTGCTTTACGGCGATGCACACCGTGTACTGGAGCAATCTGCGGATGCGCGGGCCTTTGATGCCCGTGATCTGCCTGGCGGCAGCCGCCGGAGTTCGGCGGGCATGGCCCGGGGGGCCCGCGGGCGCCGTCGAGTAAAAAGCCATCTTCAGGCGTGCGGATGCGACGCATTGACGATGATGTTCGGCCAACACGCGTCCGGTCGCGAACGTTTACTCGCAAACGTTTACTCGCAAACGTTTA
>JAVYAJ010000118.1:0-7318 GCA_032229885.1 Candidatus Anammoximicrobium sp.
AACTGACAACTGCCGTTAGCCGCGATCTCTTTATTCGTATGATGCGTGGCCCTCTTCAATATTTCGTGGCCGATGTTTGGTTGCGGCTGCGGGCCGCCCTAGGTTTGTTATTTTATGTAGCTTTAGACCATGTCCGCGTGATCGGACCGATTGGGCTTGAGCCGATTGAAGCTTGCCGTTATTCTCCTGCCTCTTAAATGCCCCGCCCACCGAGACCCTCGGTAGGACTTATTTCCAGCCCACCCACGCCTGACAGTTGTCAAGCAAGCGACCGTACAACGGCGCGCCGCGGGGAAGACGAGGCGCACGAGATTCAGAACGGCATCTGACGCTCGCTACAGGGCGTAGCTGCGCCCACGAGCAAGTGTTTGTAGATTGTAGATATGGACAGCCACCCTTCCGAACCGTTAGCCCTGCGGATCCTGATCGCCGAAGACAGCCGCCTGAATCAGCGTCTGGCCGCGCGATTGCTGGAACGTCAAGGTCATGCTGTGACGGTTGTCAGCAACGGCCGAGAGGCCGTTGACGCCATTCGGCGCCAGTTATTTGATCTTATTCTGATGGACGTAGAAATGCCCGTGATGGACGGCTTGGCCGCCACGCGCGCTATCCGTTCCTACGAATCGCAGCACGGCACGAGGCTGCCGATTGTCGCGGTGACCACCGAAAAGAACCTACACGATTGCCTGGCGGCCGGCATGGACGCCTATCTGAGCAAGCCGTTGCGAATAGACGTGCTGAAGCGTACATTGCAGAGCGTCATGCCCAAGACTGCCGCTTGAGGCGCAGCCGTGCCGCGACCCGCAACCACGTCTCGAGAGAACGATTCGCCAGCATCGCCTCCACCGCACAAGGTCGCACCAATGGCCAATGACCTATGCTGATGACATCCCCACGAGGATCCTTCGATGTCATTCAACCCGCTGCAACGGACGAATCTAGTCCTGGCACTGCTCGTTCCAGTGGCCTTGTCGGCATCCGCGGCCGAGTCGCCGCCGCGCCCCGACATCCTGTTGATCATGCCCGACCAGATGCGCGGCGACTGTATGTCGATCGTGAGACATCCAGTGGTGCGCACGCCTACGCTGGACGGATTGGCGCGCGGCGGGATGTTGTTTCGTCGCGCGTACAGCACCGTCCCGTCCTGCATTCCTGCGCGACATGCCCTGCTGACGGGATTGTTTCCGCAGACCAGCGGGGTCGTCGGGTTTCGGCAGCGCTCGATCACGGTTCCGACGATGCCGCGAATTCTCGGCGATGCGGGCTATGCGACGGTGCTGGTCGGACGCGCGATGCACCAGGCGGCGAGCGAAGCCGAACTGGGCTACCAGCGGGCGATCCTCGGTTCCACCTATGTTGCCCACGATCAATACGCCGCGGATTTGCGCCAGGCGGCGCCGGAAATCACCGACATTCGTTCGTGGGTGACGAGCCTGGGCTTGTCGTACAACCATTGGCAAGCCCGGCCATGGCCGCTGGACAATGCGTTGCATCCGACGACGTGGATTATCGAGCACGCGCGGCGGCTGCTGGCGGAGCCCCACGACGGGCGACCGCTGTTTCTGACGGCGTCGTTTTACGCCCCGCACCCGCCGCTGTTCCCGCCCGATGCGCATTTTCAAGCCGTTTTGCGCAGGCCGCTCGCTCAGACGGCGCACGGTGATTGGGTGGATTGGGCGTCGCTGAAGCCCGAGGGAACGGACGGCGGCAGTCGTGTTCTACTGCAAGGCGAAACCCTTCGCAGGGCGCAGGCAGGCTATTTTGGCTTGATCGAGCAGCTTGATCACGAGCTCGCTCCGCTGATTGCCGAGTTTCGGGCGCGCAGCGAGAAAGCGGGGCGGCCGTGGCTGATCCTGTTCACGTCGGATCACGGCGAGATGCTGGGCGACCACGGCTACTTCCGCAAGTGCGAACCGTTCGAGGGCTCGGCCAACATCCCGCTGATCGTCGCCGGTTCCCCGGAACTGGGATTTGTCCGCGACGCGCAAAACCAGCGGCCCGTCTGCCTGGAAGACATCCTCCCAACGCTGGCGGAAATTGCCGGCGCCGACTGTCCGGCGCACGACGGGACGAGCCTGATTGCCACGCTGCGCGGGGCGTCTGGCGAGATTCGACCCTGGTTGCACTCGGAGCACGCGCCGTGCTACAGCAAGGGGCAGGCTTTTCACGCGCTGACCGACGGCCGTTACAAATACATCTGGCGTCCGCTGGACGGGCACGAGCTGCTGTTCGACTTGGGCGTCGATCCGCATGAGGAGCATGACCTCGCGCTCGCTCCGGACCATCGCGAGTCGCTCGAGACGTGGCGTCGACGGCTCGTCGCGCATCTGGCCGGCCGTCCGGAAGGCTTTTCCGACGGCCAGCGTTTGATTTCCGGCCGCCCGTACCCGGCGATCCAAGTCGGACGCTGAAGCTGCCGCGCCGTTCGCACCGGCCCGTGCTCGTTGCGGCCGGGCGCCACCGAGCGTGCAAGACGCCGGACACCGGGTGCGTGTCGCTCACAATCCTGTCCAAGAATTCTGCTGACAAGGCCTTTTTCCATGTCTGCGACCGATCCCACGTCTACGATCCAGGAACCCGATGCGTTCTTTCTGGACTGCTGGTTCCTGAGCGGCGCGACCGCCAGCGGCAAGACCGGCGCTGGCCTGGAACTGGCGGTGCAGATCGGAGCCGAGATCATCTCGCTGGACTCGATGGCCCTGTACCGCGAGATGGATATCGGGACCGACAAACCCACGCCAGAACAACGCCAGCGCATGCCGCATCATCTGCTGGACATCCTATCTCCACGGGACGAATACAGCGTGTCGAATTACGTCGCAGCGGCCCGGCGAACGGTGGTCGAGATCCGCGGGCGCGGGCGCCAGCCGCTGTTCGTCGGCGGCACGCCGTTGTATCTCAAAGCCCTGCTGCGAGGCATTTTTCGCGGACCGCCGGCGGATTGGGCGTTTCGTCAGCAAGTCGAGCAAGAGGTGGCTCATGTCGGGCTGGCGGCCTTGCACGAACGGCTGCGCCAAGTCGATCCGCTGTCGGCCGCCAAACTGCACCCGCACGACAAGCGTCGGATCATTCGGGCGCTCGAGGTCTATCGGGCCACCGGCCGTCCAATCAGCCATCTGCAGACGCAGTTCGACGAGCCGCGCGACCCGGAACGCTGTCGCGTGTTTGCGCTCGGCTGGCCGCGCGACGTGTTGCACCACCGGATCAACAACCGCGTGGATGCGATGTTCCGGGCCGGCTTTGTCGACGAAGTCCGCGGCCTGCTCGATCGATACGGCGATCTCGGCCGCACCGCTCGCCAAGCGGTCGGGTATCGCGAGGTGATCGAATACCTGGGCGGCGCAGGCGACCTGGCCGCGACGATCGAGGCGGTCAAGGCGAGGACTCGCCAGTTTGCCCGCCATCAGGAGACCTGGTTCCGCCACCTCAGCGAATGCCGTTTTGTGCCGCTGAGCGAAGGCCAATCCGAGCAACAAATCGCATGCCAGATCCTCGAACTACAAGCCGGCTGAGCGCACCCATCGCCATGCACAGCACGGCCGCATCCCGCGCGACCCAGCGACCGTGGCCACCGTGGAAGCGCCGTCCCGCCGCTTGCCTCGAACCGAACTCGCCCCCCCACGGACGGTCGCGATCACCGATTGCGTCAGACATCGGCCGCTCCAACGATACCTGGGCCCTGTCGCGCATAGCGGCGCAGGTTGGCGAACCGCACACAGCCAAGCCCCGCGGCGGCTTGTCCAAAATACCCATCGACGTAGGGCGGACCCGGTGGCAATGAATCGGGAGGATCAGCCGACTTCAGCAGCACCAACTCGTCGGCGGACAGGGCGTCGGCGATCCGCGCAGCGATCGAATCGCTGGTCACACTCCAATTATGCGGCAGAGGATGCGGCGCAAGCCGCGGTTCGATGTGCCGCAGGAAGCGTACCGGGCAAAACACCAGCGGTCGGTCGCGATCGCCGTGCGCCACGCTCTGCAGCAAATCGTCCCAAGTGTCCTGAAAGCTCGCAGCCGGCACGATCGCCGCCAACAGGCGCGCGGACACAGCCAATGCGTCGATGCACAACCAGTGCGCCGTCGCGTCGCCGAGCGCCCACAGCCGATCGGCCGTACGGATTGCATCGGCAAACGGCCCGCCGCCGCCGATCAACACGTTGGTCGCCGCGGGCTGCGCGACCAGCCAGCGTTTCCACGCGGAACGGAAATCGGCGAAATCGAACAAGCTGCCGCCCACCTTGATCAGGCGCACACGCTGTTGGGTCATCGGTCGAAATCCTCGCGACAAAGGACCGCCAAGGCATACGCCGTCGCCGCGCGAGATCTGTCCGCCCCCAATCGATCCGCCAGCGAAATCGTCGGGCCGTCGTGCCCCGTACTCGCCAGGGCGCGTCGCGCCAAGCGATCGCCGTGGCCCGTGATGACGACGCTCGGTCGATCGCGCGCCTCGTCGGCTCGAAGCGGCTCGAAATCGGCCGCCCCGTTCGATCCAGCCCGATACGCCGCGTCACGCAGCCGCCGGATCACGCCGCGCAGCGCAGCGGCCACCAGCGCCGCTTGAGCGTCGGCGACGGCCGCGGCCATCCGGTGCGCGTCGTCCGCGTCGAACTCGTTCTGGTCCGCGCAGATCATGCGGCCCAGACGCGCCACGGCGGCGGCGCGGGTCGCCGGCCGCCCATCGGCCGTGCGCAGGTCGTCGTCTTGCTCCGGCAGCTCGCCCAGCACGAGGTACACGTCGCGCATCGTCGCGAACAGCTCGTGCGCCACGCGGCACGTCCGCCCGCGGTACGGAACCTGGCTGGCGACCGCGCACACGGGGCTTCGTTCGACGCCCGTATAGACCAGTTCGCCCGCCAGCAGACGTTGGGTATCGGTCTTTCCCATCGCCGCGGGCGCGCCGTCGACGAGTGGGATCAGATCGCAGGTCGTCGAGCCGACGTCCAGCAGCACCGCCGTGCCGGACGCCGCGCAACGCGCCGCGAACCGGGCCAGCGCGTGCCAGTTCGAGGCCGCTGCCAGCAGCGATGCGCTTCGCGCGGCGGCGACCGTCTCCCAACGTCCGTCCACCAGATAGACCCACACCGTTCGATTGCCAGCCGCCGCCGCGACCGCGTCCAGGATGAAATGCACGCCCGCGGATTTCGTGGGAAAACAGTCGGCCAGTTCGCCGGTCATCGTGACGACGATCACGCCAGCTTGCGGAAAGGCGGACACGATCCCATCCAGCGCTCCGCGCAGCCGTTGCGGCGATTTCCACAGCGCCAATTCGACGCTTCCGGCCCGGTCGACTCCGTCCGAAAATTTGACGTTGGCTCCGCCCACATCGAGCGCCAAACAATCCACATCCGCCCCTTTGGCTGACTAACAAAATGGTTCGACAGTGTCTCCGTGCCCCGCTGTCGGTCGGGTTGTTGCCGTTCGTGCGGTTTCGACGCACCCATCGCAAGGCCGATTCGCGTCCGCCCGTGTCGTACAGAATCCGGCATTGGCGAGGTCGCCCGCGCCCACGCCACAATATGGACTCGCCCGCTGCGCCGCCGCCCGCGGCTGGACGGGTTGGTTCATCGCCGCGAATCGTTGCGGCTCGCCATGCGGACAGTCTATACTGGAGGTGGAAGGAGAGACAGAGCGGTGCGACGTCGCTGGGCGCTTCTAACGACCGGGCTGATGGCCGTGTACAACGGCCTCGGCCCCGTGGACGGGGTGATCGCCACCGATCTGTTTGTGTTGCGCAACGGAGGTCGCGTGCAAGGTGTCTGGCTGAATCGGCAGACGTCCGAACCGGCCGAGTACGCGGTTCGCACGGACGAAGGCGTCGTTGTCAAGCTGCCAGCCACCGAAGTCCGTTGGGCAATGCCTCGAGATCCGGTGACAACGGAATACGAACAACTGCTGGAACGCTGTCCGGACACGGTGGAGGGGCACTGGCAATTGGCCGAGTGGTGTCGCACGCACGGCCTGAAAGCCGCTCGCGAAACACAGTTGCAGCGTATTCTGAGATTGGACCCAAACCACGGGCCGGCCCGGCGGGCCTTGGGTTATTCCGAGCTTCGCGGCCAGTGGGTGACGCCGGACGAGGTCCAACAGCAACGCGGATATCGGCGTTACGCCGGCCGCTGGCGGCTGCCGCAGGAGATCGACCTGTTGGAAGCCTCGCAGGCCGTCGAATCGGCGGAACGCCGCTGGCTAGTGCGGCTGGCCCGCTGGCGTCAACTGCTGAACACCGCGGTCGCGCGCGACGCCCATCAGAGCTTCGAGGAGTTGCGAGATCCGCAGGCCGTGCCGGCGCTGGCAAGCCTGCTGCAACGTGAACCGTATCGTCAAGTGAAGCTGCTGTACTTGGACGCCTTAGAGCGGATCGGGACCGCGGCCGCGACCGACGCCGTGATCACCTGGTCGTTGCAGGATCTGGACGAGGAGATCTTTCACGCCTGTCTCGAAAAGGTTCTGCGCGCAGCGCCGCCGCTGGCCGAACAGCGCTATCTGGCCGCGCTCAAGGACGACAGCAACCTGCGCGTGAACCGGGCGGCCTACGCCTTGGGACAACTGGGCGATGCGGGGGTCTTGTCGCCGTTGATCACCGCCTTGGTCACGACGCATTATCTGGTCATTCCCAAGACGTCCGATCACTATACGGCCACGTTCGGCAGCACGGACGGCGGCGGGGCCGGCGGCGGGTCGCTGGGTGGAACTGGCTTTTCCGCCGGTCAACAAACACGCGTCATCCCACAGACGGTGCGCAATCCAGAGGTGCTGACGGCCCTCATCCGGTTAAGCCGCGGCATGAACTTCGGCTACGATCAACAGGCATGGCGTCGTTGGCTCGACAACGAGCTGCAGAAAAACATGCCCGTCGTCGACGCTCGCCGCGACGCGACGTAGCGTCTGGGCGCGTCGCCTCGCCCGCTTCTCGCGTCATGCGTGCCGATACGCCAACGTAGACGCGGCCTCCGGTCCCGTTATTCCGCTGGCGGTCCAATGGCGGCCAAGAGGTTGAACGATCGGCAAGGCCGCCTGGGGTGCGGGCGGCAGAATCAGTCGGCCGGGACGGGAAGAAGGCTGTCCAGAATCCACCCCAGCGTTACAAAAACTGCGGCCTAAGCAGCGAGACTGTGCAGGAGTTGCTCGAACCGCTCCTTGATCCATTCACCAGTGCTGATCGTCAGCGTGAGAACCCCTGGGGTCGCGTGAGACGGCCGGCGCGCTGAATGAGTGACTTGCGAGTGAGCGCTCATCAGTGCCATGCTTGACGGCTTCCTTAAGCTGAGGGGTTGGCAAATCCATTCCCCTTTGGCTGGAGGCAGATTGATGGCGAGAA
>JAVYAJ010000119.1:0-47242 GCA_032229885.1 Candidatus Anammoximicrobium sp.
CGCGCGGCGTCAGCCCTGGGGCGTTGCCCCAGGCTACGGTGATCGGAGGCCTTCGGCCAAACAGATTCCTGGGTTGCGGGCACTAGCCCGTGTTAGGATGACGTCAACGCCAAATATGTGGAACAGCCGCAATTGTCAGGTCGCGGGAATTCCGTTGTTTGAGGAGCGCGGCAACACGAAAATTATGATTGGGCAACGTACTCGTCGCCTGACGTTCGTCCGCTGCGACACCCCACGAAGTCCAGCGCCGTTCGGTACTGCGCGGCGGCGCAGGCGTGCCTCGTGCCGTGCGGCTCGGCGACGGGCGGCAGCGTTCCCTTTCAAGGCGGGCCGTCACGGATCGTCCGATCACTGCATGGCCTCGATCAAGGCTGCCAACCGGCCTTGATCGTCGGCCAACCGGCGCAGCGCCTCGGCCTGCTCGTCGGTCGGCGTCGCCGAGTTCTCGCGGCTCCGTTCGAGTTCCGCCGTGCGGCGGAGGATCTCCTGCTGCAGCGACTTGAGCAACTCGAGTTCGGCGATATGTCGCCCGGCCTCGGGCGGCGAATCCGAGTCGTCGCGTTCGTCGGACGTGCGGCGTTCCGGCGAGCTGGCGGCTCCGAGCTTCAACGCTTTCTGCATTTGCTGCAAGCGAGCCAGAGCCTCGTGTTGCGCTTGTTGCGTTGCCACGGCCGTCTCGCGGCGTTCCAGGCCGCGGGCCGCGCGTTCCATCTCGCGCAGGGCGCCGCGCAGGCCCAGGGCAAACACGGGCGACGAGGCCATCTGTTCCGCCAAGGCGGCGGCTTCGGTTTCGATGGCGCGTTGTCGACGAGCCAAGCCGCCGACGGCGGACAGGTCAGCTCGCGTCCACTGGTCCCGGCCTTGACGGCCTTTGTCGAACGCGATCGTGGCGTGCAACGCGCCGAGCTGCGCGGCGGCCAGATCGGTGACTTGCCGTTCCAGACGCCGGAGCTGTTCCTGAGCCGTCTGCTGGGTGGCGGCCAGGCGTGCTCCGTCCAGATGCGCGTCGGCCTGTTCCAAGAGCCGCTCGGCCTCGCACGCGTGTGCCGCCGTCGGGGCAGCTTCGCCCTGCGCGGCGGCGGCTGCCGCCTGATCCAGCGCCGTTGCCGCGGTGGACAGCGACTGGGCGGCCGACTCGGCTTGCAGCCGCTCGGCGCGGCGCGACAACCGTCGAGTCTGGTCCGCCATGTCGGTTGCGGCCGCCCGCGCGTGGTCGAGCTGCTGGCGCTGCTGTGGGACGTCGGTTTGTGTGGCGGCCTGCTCGACCTGGGCCTGCATCTTCCCCAGTTGATCCCGCAGTTCGCGCAAGGCCTGGCGGGCGGCTTCGAGCTCGGCCGCGCGACGTTCCAATTCGCGGGCTTGACGGTTGGCCAGCGTATCCAACAGTTCCCGCAGGTGTTCGAGAATCTCCTGCTGGCTGTGCCCGGCGTCGCCGAGTTGGTTGTCGTCGATCTGCCGACCGGCCTCGCGCATCTGCCCGCCGACCGCCGTTCGGCGAGCCACCTCCAGCGCGTCTGCCAACGTCTGGGTGGCCGGATCCTCGGGATCCAATCCGGCTCGCATCTGATCCATCCCCGACTGAAGCTTGTCGAACTCGCGCGCCAATTCGTGTTGTCGATCCGCCAGCCGCCGCAGATTCGCCCGGCGTTCGGCGTCCGGTTCCGTCGTGGCGCCTGCCAGCAGCTCGAGCCGGGTCCGTGCGGTGTCCCGCCGCAGCTCGTCCTGGCTCTCGCGAAGCTGTAACAACTCGCGAGAAAACCGGCGATAGCCGTCCCATTGCGAAAAATCCTCCAGCAGCGCCTCGAGACGCGAGATGACCTCGTCCTGTCCGTGGCCGGCGGCGCGCGCCGCGGACTGGATATCGTCCGTGACGACGGTCGACGGCAAGTCGCGCACGGCGCCTGACGAGTCATCGGCGGCAGCCGTCCGTACGGCCTCGCACGCCAGCTTTACCGCGTCGATCAACGCCGCTTCGATCGCCGGCAACTGCTCGTCGCCGATCTGTCGCACGATCGTCAGCAACTGGTTCATCCGGCCCGAGACTTCCGAAGTCGCGATCCGGTTGCTCTGCAGTTCGTGCATCAAGCCCACGATCTGAGCCGCCACGCCCTGCTGCGGATCCGTCACCAACTGTCCGACTTGCCGTTGTTTCAACTCGACGGCCTGCAGTTGATCGACCTCGTCGACGTTCAGGCGACCGGTCTCTGTCCAACCGATCTCCAATGATCGGAGCGGCGCTCGCGCGTCGCGCTGCATGCGCAACAGTTCGGCCAACTGGCCGAGGACGAAAGCCTGCCGCGCGGCGAGACGTTCTTCCAACTCGCGGACCGAGATGATCGTTAATCGGCGCGCCGAGCTTTGGGCCGATTGCGGACGATAATCGTCCGCCGTCAGTTCGAAATCAATCCACTCGCCGGGCTCGAGACCGACCACCTCGGCGAGATTCCAGGCAAAGTCCACGGCCCGCGTCTCGCCGGACTCGCCGCCCGCATCACTGGCGTCGCGCGGCGCGGGCGGCGCCTTGGCCGGGCCGCGATAGATCGTGATCGTCTCGTGTTCCTGCCCGTCGGCGGCGCCGTTGCGGACAAAGCGCACAGCAATCGTCCGAATCGCCAGGTCGTCCTTGACCGAACCGACCAAGGGGACGACCGCATCGGCCGTGACGGACGCGTTCGCGGCCGGCTGGTCGAGCGCCACGCTTGGCGGCGAATCCGGGATCACTTGCAAGTTCCATCGCTGGTCCGCGCCTCCCCGCAGTCCCTCGGGGTCGGTTGCCTCGAACCAGTACGTCGCCGAGTCGGACGCGACCCAGGGTGGGTCGGCGTCCGGCGCGAGACTAAACCGCAGCCCATCTTCGCTCACTCGGGCACTGATGCCCGGCGCGGTCGGCGGATCGCGATCCGTACGCAGACGGACCGCGGTCGCGGGACGGGTAAGCCGTCCCGCGGCTTCGATCACGGCGCCCTCTAGCGCTCGGATGTTCTTGCCCGAGGCGCTGCTGGGCCAGCCCGTGTAGGCGGGGGGATGCAGGCGGATCTCGAGTTCGGCGATTTGCGGTGGCTCGACCAGTTCGAGCGTCTGCCAGGGCATCGTGTCATCATCGCCGCCCACGGCCCGATAGCGGAACGGGCGCTGTACTTTGTCCAGGCGATACACCATCCGGTTGTGAAAGAACTTCATTTCCTTAGCCTGAATCTGGCCAACTGGATCACCGTCGAACCACAACTTGATCTGGACGGACGACGGCAAGCGATTCGCGCCGTCCACCAGCTCGACTTCGAAGTCGGACCCAAATGCCAGCCGCCGCGGCGCCTTGACGAACTGCAGTTGATTGCGTCTGGGCCAGGGCGCGACGCTCCAGGGCGCCGCAAGCCGCCGCACGGCCAGCGCCGCCGCGGGCCGATCCCAGGCAGCCGCCAGCGCCGCCAGGCCGCAGATGGCGACCGCCAGAATCGCAATCTGCCGCGGCCGCCGCGCGTCCAGGCAATCCGCCACCATCCAGCGGCCCAAGTCGGCGGTGGCGGCCCTCACTACCTCCCGGCGCAGCTCGGCCGAGCCACTCGTTGGCTCCGACGCGGGCCGCGCCAGAAACGCCACCGCGCTGGACAGGCGATCGCCCCACTCGGGAAAGCGCTGTTCGATCCGTTGCGCGGTTTCCAGTTCAGATTCCGGCCGGACGAACAGCGGAATCACGTAACGCCAGAACGCCGCCAAGCAGACGGCCGCCACCGCGGTCGAGCTGAGCAAACGGACGCCCACATCATCCAGACGCAGGCCGTAATCCACCACGGCGGCGATCAGCAGGGCGCTGATGGCGGCGCTCAACCAGAGACCACCCCCGCACACCGCGCGCAAGCACCATGCGCGGCGTCGGACAGCTTGCACTTTTTCTCGCACCGGATGCCGCATCGCCATTTCGTTCCACCTAGTCAGGGCGCCTTCATTCTACCGTCGCCGCGACGGGCCAAGAAGTTTCTTCTCGCGTCACCGAGCTAGACACGCCGTTCGCAACGCGCTGCGCCTTGACAGGCGTCAGAAAAACGGACACGCTTACGGATAGGTTATAAACATGGCCGGCTGCAGAGTTTCCACTTCGCGAGACGTCGGGTGACCCGCGAACGGTTGCGGCCCCCTGGCGAATTGGATTTTGGCCCCAGAATTGCGCACGGAGGACTGGAATAATGGTCGTGTCCGAGGTTTTGCTGTCATTGGCATTGCTGTGTCAAGCTGGAGCAGAGGCCGGCCAATCGTCGCTCGGGCCATCCCTCCAGTTCGGACCGTTGCAGGCCGCCGGAGCGACGGACCTGCAGACGGCGCCGGTGGCGGGACAGCCCGCACTCGACGGCCGCTCGCCGCCGACGACGTTCGACTCGAACCCGCCCGGCGCGGCTGTGGCCGGCTCGGACACAGACGCCTCGGACGCCGCGAAATCGCGGAGCGCGTCGCCTTCGGCATATCCGTCGAGATTCGATGAACCGCTCACCGGGACGGCGGATTCTCGGCCGTCGCTGACCGGCCAGCAACGTATGGCGGAGCCAGCGACCACGAGGGTCGCATCCGCGGCGCCGCTGGGCGATAGCGCGGCGCCAGCGTTGCTGCGCGAAGCATTGACCGACCTCGGCAGACTGCGGATCGACGGGCACGGCATCGATCTGAAGACTCTGCTCGGCCGCCACACGGGCGCCGCGCGGCTCGCCGCCGTTCGCGCCTACTGGCAGCTAACGCGCACCTTGGCCGCCTATCGTTGGGCAACCGACGAACAGCAGTTCCTGTCCGCCATCCCCGCACCCGACGCCGGCCAGGACGCGCTATGGTTGAGCGCATCGCAGGCGACGGCCGACGCCGAGCGCGCCGCGGCGCATCTGGCCGTCGTGCGTGCGCAGCAGGCGTTGGCCGAGTATGTCCCGAGCGCGGATCGACGCCAGTTGTCACTGCCGACCGACGTACCGTTCGTCGGCGTGTATCGAACCCATTTTAAAGAACTGAACGAGCGCGGCGCCGCCGCCAACGAGCTGCAGCAGATCGACCACAGCTTGCCCTTGATCCACAACGTCATCGAAGCTCAGGCCGCCGCATCGACGGCCGCGGCTGCCGCCTTGCCGGGCGCGCTTCAGGCGTACCAACGCGGCGACGCGCCGCTGGCGCACGTCCTCGAGGCGCACGAGCGTCTGCGAGGTCACCGCCGCGCGTTTCTAACCGCGGTCGAACAGTACAACTCGGCGATCGCCGGGTACGCGATGTCCGTTTCTGTACCTGTCGTATCCGTCGAGCAGATCGCCGGAATGTTGATTGAGACACGGCCGGGCGGCAAATCCGTGCTGACTGGCGGACGAGCGGATGGGGTTCAGCGCGCCTCGCACAACGAACCGGTCCGTGAAGAATCCGACGGCCCGCGGTTCAGAGCCCCGCGACTGGACGGCCCGTAGACCCGAGACGTCTAACCGACGCCGGATCGCGTTGGCAAAATCGCGTTGCCATTGCACCGTCCGAGCGCGCCGCCCAACAGGCCTGGACGGCACGCCACGGGCTCGGCCGCGGCTGAATCGCATCGATCGCGAGCCGCCGCTTTGGTGGTACGCTCGCTGGAATCAGCGCTTGGAGAATTGAACGCCTCGACGGGCCCCGCGCAGCCCGTATTTTTTACGTTCTTTCATCCGCGAGTCGCGCGTCAGGAAGCTTCCGTCTCGCAACACGGGAAACAGACCTTGATCATAGCCGATCAAGGCTCGGGCAATCCCCATGCGACACGCGCCGGCCTGGCCGGTCGCACCGCCACCTCCGACGCGAATCAAAACGTCCACGCTGTCGGTCCTGTCCACGGCCTCGAGGACTTCCAAGATGGCGCGCCGATCGCCCTCGACAGGGAAGAAATTCTCCAGCGGACGACCGTTTATCACGATCTTGCCGCTGCCGGCTCGAATCCGGACGCGGGCGACCGCCGTCTTGCGCCGCCCGGTTCCCAATGCATCACCCGTGATTTTGTCTGTCTTGATCGCAACCATTGATATCCCTGCGATTGATCTCTCTACGACTCAGCCCACAATAGCCTCACGCGGCCAGGGGCCGCGTCCGACACTCCCCCAGCGGCATCCATTTTGATCGAAAGCGCACCACCGGCTGCGTCTCGCCGGCGAGACGCAGCCAAACATTGCCCAGCGGATCGTCATGCCCGGCGAGTGGAACTTGTCGCCCGCCGGAGTTTGCCGCACCGGAACTCATTTAGTGGCCAGTTCCAGCGGTTCCGGCAGTTGAGCCTGATGCTGATGCTCGGGACCGGCATAGATCTTTAGCTTGTCAAGCATCTTGCGCGCCAGCGTATTCTTAGGCAACATCCGACGGACCGCTTCGCGGAGGATCCGATCGGGGTGCCGCTGCAGACGCTCGGCGGCCGTCTCGCTACGCAATCCCGTGTATCCGGTGTACCACGTATAGCGTTTGTCGGTCCATTTCTTGCCCGTGAAAACCACCTTTTCGGCGTTGATCACAATCACATAATCGCCGGTGTCCACGTGGGGCGTGTAGGTGGGCCGATGCTTGCCCATCAGAATCATGGCGATCTCGCTGGCCAGACGCCCGACCACTTTGCCGTTCGCATCGACCACCCACCACTTTTGTTCCACCTCGCCGGGCTTGGCAATATACGATTTCGTCCCAGTCAACTTTCATCACCTCCGGGGCTTTGGTCCGCTTAACCGCGCCCGAACCCAAAAATACTTCCACAGACCGACAAAACGCCGCATTGTAACGGGCGTTGGGCGAGCGATCAAGGCTTGGCAGATAAAACGTGCGACGGATTCGGGCGAACGCGACCGCGCCCGGCTGCCACATCGGCAATGGTTCCCAGCCCCGGCCTTCGTCGGCTCTCACAGATGTGGTCCAAGACGATTTTCCGTGGATTGGGGCTGTCTAGCGCCAAGCCGCGACGTCGCAGAGGAGCACATTTTCAATCCCCTGCGTCGTGGCTCCTTCTGTGCGAGCCTACCGGATGTCATGCCGTAGTATTTCCGGCCTAGTCCTCTGCCGTCGGCAACCAAGTCGCGTCTCGCCGCAAACTGGCTCAGTTCGCCGAATTTATCGACGTTTTTATCGACGTTCATCGCCCAACGATGCATCACCAGATCAATTTTCTCGGAGTTTCGGAGTTCATCGAGACAAATGGCGCTGCCGCACGTTGCGTTCGAAGCCGCCTGCTCGTAGCCGGGAGACGAAAATGCAGTCATGAACCGGCTCCATATATCGCGATGTCCCGCATAAGCTCGCACCAGTGGTAAGTATCGAACGAGGCGATCCAGAGGCATGGGAAACGGGTGAAACATCTGTGCACAGCCCGTCGTTGTCAGCATGGGCTCGCGGCGCCGGTCGTGGGATTTCGCGCTGAACGGACCAAGATCCGCCGAGCGTGGCGCGCGATGAGATAGTCTCCGTCACTCGAACCGCGGGCGATCCCTGACTGGCGTTTGCTGTGAGGTTCCGCGCGGGGTCTCGTCCCTGCGCCGGCGGGATATTTCGTGCGCGAGGGAATCAAGACAGCAGAGGCAACCGTGCCCTCGACACTGGCCAGCACGGGGCCGACAGCATCGAGGGCACGCGGAAGGGGAGATTGACTGTCGCTGGCGTCCAATCCACCGGGCGCCGTACGTTGCCACGCGAACGGAGACGACCGCTCGTCGCCGCCCGGCGCGGGCGACTCGCCGAGCGTGCGACAAGACGCTCGGCGAGGGATCCGCTTGTACAATCGTAGGACGTGGTCCCTGGCTCGAATGTTCCTCGAGAAGCGGACGATCTCGGCGACGAGCGCGTTCCTGCGATCTACGCGTTGTTCTTCAAGAACACGAACCGCCGGTTGCCCTCGCGCATCATCTGCAATCGTACGCCTTTGGCCGAATCGGCTTTGGCCATTGCGCCGCGGAAGTCGGCCAGGTTGCGGATCGCCTGCCCGTCCACGTTTACGACCAGATCGCCTTGACGCAACCCAGCCCGCGCCGCCAGGCTTGTCGCCTCGACGCTGGCCACCACGACGCCGGGCTCTTGTTCGTCGTACCCGAGTCGTTGAGCCAGTTCAGGCGTCAGCGACTGGACGGTTAAACCAAAGTTGGTTGCCGCAGCCTCGCCGTCCGTGGCTGGACGGGTGGCCTGGGCCACTTCGTCCGTCAATTCATCGGTTGTGATCTGGATCGTCTGACGTTTGCCGTCGCGGAAGATGACCACGTTCGAGGCTGTGCCCGGCCGCGTGCTGGCGACCTCCATCCGCAATTGGTACGAATTGGTGATCGGCTTGCCATTGAACTCGACCACGATATCCCCGGACCTTAAACCGGCTTTCTTGGCCGGGCTGTTGTCCACGACATCGCCGATCAAGGCGCCCTTGGTGGAATCGTAGTTGAACGATTTAGCCAGGTCCTCCGTCAGATCCTGGATCAGCGCGCCGAGTCGGCCGCGTTGAACGCGCCCGTCCTTGCGGATCGCATTCATCACGGTGCTGGCCATATTGCTCGGGATCGCGAACCCGACGCCCGCATTGCCGCCGGTTCGCGAAGCGATCGCCGTATTGATCCCGATTACGCGGCCCTGGAGATCCACGAGCGGTCCACCGCTGTTGCCGGGATTGATCGCCGCGTCCGTCTGGATGAAATCCTCGTAATCGGCGATGTCCATGTGACGCCCTTTGGCGCTGATGATCCCCGCGGTCACGGTCTGATCCAAGCCGAAGGGGCTGCCGACCGCGAGCACCCATTCTCCAACCTCGGTGTCATCCGAGTCGCCCAACGGCGCGGGAACCAGACCCTTTGTCTCGACCTTGAGCAGGGCCACGTCCGTCTTCGGATCGGCGCCGACGACTTTGGCCGGAATCGTCCGATCGTCTGCCAGCGTCACATTCACCTCGTCAGCCCCACGAACGACGTGATTGTTTGTCAAGATGTAGCCGTCCGCGCTGACGATCACGCCCGACCCCATCCCCTGTTGGCTGAATCCCTCCGGCGATTGATTGAACTGATCCGGAAGATCCGGCATGTTGAAGAATCGGTCGAGCGGCGAGCGATCCCCGAAGAAGTCGCGAAACTGCTCAGGAACTTCGGGCCGCGCCCGTGGAACACCACGTTGCTGTCGCACCGGATGGATGGTCTTGACTGTGCTGACACTGACGACCGACGGCCGCAAGGCTTTGGCTACGGTGCGAAAGGCAACCGCCAGATCAGACCCGCCGTTTGATTTGAGCGCCAATTCAGCCCGCGCCGCGACGGCGTCGCGGGCATCGTTGGCATACGACCAACTGACGTGAGATTCGGACCTCAGCATCACGATTCCCGCGCCCACGGCCCCGCTGAGCGCGGCTGTCAACGCCCACAAGAAACCCCTCGAAAAGACTCGCATCGCTTCGCTCCTATGCTTGCAAAGATGTGAACTGTCTTGCCCGTACAGTGCTAGGTTGCCGTCGCTCGCGTTGTCTTGCACGTTTTGTTCGGCGTCCGAAAACAGCGGTCGAGCACCAAAGGCTGGGAAGCTGCATCTGTGGATCGCCGGGTGGGGAACAGAGCGTTTACTAGGCTACGACCCTGTCTGAGTATTCGAAAATACCACAACAGGTTGTGTTGCTAGCGATCGCGCGTCCACAACATGTTGTGGGTCGAGCTCAATTCTTGGACAGACTCCCGGTGTGTTTGGCAGAGGGGCCTTCGAGCGCTTTGCGCTCCGATGTTTTTCGAGGGTAAATTCTGGCGTTGAACAACGCCCGGCGGCCGAGCCAGCCGGACGCGCAGGGTAGCGAGACGAGGATGTCGTCGGCGGTTCCCTGCGCCTGGCAGCAGTCGCGCACTGATCATGGCGGTCGCCAGAAAACCTTCCGAGACGCCCACGCCGCGATTGATCCGGCAAAAGCTCGCCGTCGCCCTGGCGAGTCGACCCGTCCTCGGCAGGCGAGGCGCAAAGATCCCGGCCGAGACGGGCGGTACACAATCGCTTTTCTCCCACCACCCTCACCGGCTGCCGAGGCGGCGAGGCGGAGACAACTGGGGAACGGCAGCGCGAGACTGCCCGCAAGGCGGCGGACGAGGCCGCATTTGGAACGACGGGCGGGGGCAAAAGCCCCAGGACGTCGCCCGCGGGCGAGCGGGCCACGCGACATCGGCTGTCGCCGCATGTCGCGTGGCATCCGTGTTCGCCCAGACAAGTCTTTGGCTCGCGGGCCAACCGCCGTGCGCGTTTGGCTAGGCCACCAACAGCCGCGCCTCGTGAAAGTCGCGATGATGCGCCCTGACGCCTTCGATGAACTCTTCGAAGATGCGCACGTCCAGGGCTGAGGCCGAGCTGGCTTCGGGATGGAATTGGGTGCCGAGCGCGAACCAGTCGGGCATGTCGCTTTCGATCGCTTCGATCACGCCGTCCGGACAGCGGGCGGTGACCGTAAAGCCGCGAGCCACCTCGTCGATCGCCATGTGGTGCATGCTGTTGACGCGGATTTCTCCCTCGCCATAGACCCGTTCCATCAACGAACCGGGCGTAACCACCAAGCTATGACGGTGGGCGTGGTCTTGCAGGTCTTTGTGAGGGATCGCCTGGGGCAAGTCCTCGGGGATGTGCAAAAACAGGTTGCCGCCTTGCGAGACGTTGAGCAGTTGCATGCCCACGCCGATCCCAAAGAAGGGCATTCGCCGTTGCGCGATCAAACGCATCAGCCCGCGATCGAACGTCTCTCGACATCGTTCCATGAAGCGAACGGACGGATGCAGCATGAAACCATCGCGTCGCGGGTCCAGGTCCTGGCCCCCGATCATCACAAAGCCATGAAGAGTGTCTAGTACCTGATTCAGATCGTCTTCGGATTCAAGCAGGGGGATGACCACGGGAATTCCACCGGCAGCGATAATCCGTTCGTAGTAACCGGCGGCAAGGAAGGAATAAGCAGGCGAGTTTTTTTTGGCGGAGCGGTAGTCAGCATTCAGGCCGATCATCGGTTTGCGCAGCATCTGTACTCCCTTCAGATTGAAACACGCGAAGCGTTCGAAACAACACGCGAGGCGCGAGGCGTTCTCGCGATGGGAGTTCGCGGACGAGCGGATCCTGGGCTGGTGGCAGACCTCGCAATAACCGCGTCGTGCGGCCAGCGTATGGTGGATATCGAACTCGCCCGACGGAACCGCGGCGAAACGGCGGCTTCCAGGGCGTCGACCATCACACTCATCGTGTGTTCAGAGAGAGTCTTGCTCCTGCCGGTGGCGCCGATCCTCGGCGATTCCCCGCAGAACGATGTCCTTATCGGTAACCTCGAAGCCTAGCCTCCTCGACCCATCTCCTGGTCGCTCTGAAAGGGTTGCAGCAGCGGTGCAAAGTCTAACGATCGCAGTCCACGAAGCGAGAGAAATCCTCTATTTTGGGTCTACATCGTTGGCCGCCCCCTACATACAGTGTTTGCACACCCCTGCTTGCAGTGCTAGCATCGCTTGGCGTAAGATGTTCTGCAAACGCGAGTTGCGGTTGTTGGCCTGGTGGCGACGACGCGTAGCGACACGGTGTCAGCCGCGAAAGACACAGCTTTTTGCGGCCGCGAAACAGCGCGGTCCCCCAATCGCGCCTGACCGGTCCCGCCGCGGGTTGTATCGGGCGTCGAAGTACGAGGACGGCACGTCCTCACACGAGCTTTTTTTCGAGAGGAGCGAAGATCATGGAAAAGTGGCCGATCGGAGTGTTTGCGAGCATTGACGCAGGGCTTGGCGTGCGGCTCGAGGTGGCTCACGAACTGGGCGTCCCAACGATTCACCTGCACGCTCCGCACCGCGAGACGCGGACACCGGAGGACGCCGCGCGATTCGTGGCCCGTTTGAACGAACTGGGGATCCGCATCTCCGCCGTGTTCGGCGGGTTCGAGGGCGAGAGCTATGCGGATATACCGACGGTGGTTCGCACGGTGGGTCTGGTCCCGCCCGAAACGCGCGCAGCACGGACGCAGGAGATGAAGGAAATCTCCGACTTTGCTCGCTTGCTGGGCTGTGACACGATCGCGCTCCATTTGGGCTTCATCCCGCACGACACGTCGGATCCGCTGTACGGCGAGGTGTTGGCGGTGACGCGCGAGGTCTGCGATCACGCCCGAGCCAACGGCCAGAATCTGCACCTGGAAACGGGACAGGAGACGGCGGCCGGCTTGTTGCAATTCATCGACGACGTGCAGTGCGACAACTTGTTCGTCAACTTCGATCCGGCGAACATGATCCTGTACGGGACCGGCGAGCCGATCGCGGCGGTGAAACAGCTCGGCAACCGCGTCCGCAGCGTCCACTGCAAGGACGGCAAATGGGCAGCCAACCCGGGACGCGAATGGGGCCAGGAAGTGCCCTTGGGCGAGGGCGACGTCGGCATGGAAAACTATCTCCGCGCGCTCGACTCGATCGGGTACACCGGTCCGCTGACGATCGAACGCGAGATCCCGCAGGAGCCCGCGCGGCAGAAGGCGGAGATCGGACAGGCGATCCGGTTGCTGAACGAGCTGAAGGCCAGGATCGGCTGATGCGCTGTGCGGGGCGTCCCAGGCGGGCGGCGGCCTGTTGCCCGCCCGCTTTGGATAGGCGTGGACGCCGGCGATCATTTCATCGCGCGGCGCGGGTCGCTGGCTGACATTGCGTTCAGATGGCCGGCAAAGGCGGCGGCATGGCGGGTTCCGGCGCGTCGATCCAGGCGGGCCACTCGCCGCGCGCGCCGACCTGTGTCGTCTGCCACTCGACGGCCAGCATCACCGCGTTGATTCCCGAGCCGATTCCCAGCAGGGCGAGCCGATCGCCGGCCACGGCCCGTCCGCGCTGCAGCCCCACGGCCAATGTCACGGGCAGCGCGACCGACCCGGTGTTGCCCAGCCAGGGGAACGTCGCAAAGTCGCGCTCCTCGGACAGGCCCAGCGACTCGAGCATCAGCCGCCGGTGCACGGCGCCCACCTGGTGGCAGAATGTGTGGCTGATGTCCGCCGCCTGCCACCCGGCCGCGGTCAGAAAGTCCTGAAACGTCGCCGTGCCGGTCGCGATCCCTTCGCGCATCAGGCGTTCGGAATCGGTCTGCATCAACGGGCTCATACCGCTGCCGACAGCCTCGTCGCGCGGGCTCAGGCACAGGTCATGGAAATCCGTGTTTGCGCCGACGGCGGCTGCGAGCAGCCGGTTTCCGGTCCGGCTCGCGCGACGATCCGCCAGCACGATCGCGGCGCTTGCCGAGCCGATCGTCAGCGACGCGATCGCCGACTTGATGGTGTGGCGCGTCAACGACAGATCGCGATTCAAGGTTTCGATCGTCGTCTCCAGCAACGACCGGCTGCTCTCGGTGCCCAGCACGAGGGCCGCGCGGACCTGGCCGAGCTCGATCATATTGGCCGCTTGCAACACGCCGTTCATCAGTCCCAGGCAGGCATTGGAAACGTCGTACAGCACACACTGGCGGCTCAGTTCCAAGCCGTGATGAACCCGGCAGGCCGTGGCCGGTTCCAGATAGTCGCGACATACCGAGCCATGGATCAGAACGCCGATTTCTCGCGGGTCGATCCCGGCCGCTTCGAGCGCCAGCGCGCCGCCCTCGATGCTCTTGTCGCTGGGCAGAACGCCCGGTTCCCAAATCCGCCGCTCGCGGATTCCCGTCATCAGCTCCAGCCGTCCCTCGGGCAGCCGCAAACGTTGGTACAGCGGCCGCAGCCGCCGCTCGAGTTCATCGCTGCCGAGCGTCTCGCGCGGCAAAACGTAGGCTAGGGACTCGAGGCAGACATTGTGATAACGCATGGCGAGAAGACCTGGCTCAAGGCCGCGTTCGGGTCAGCGCTGCGCGGCGGCACAGCGTCGGAACTCCGCCCGATAGACGGGCTGCTGATGCAATCGTGTCCGACGCTCGAAGTGCGTGCGATAATCGAACTCGTGTTCGGCGGGATGTTCGGGAACGGCGAGCGGGCCGAGCAGGCTCGTGGTTTGGGCGATCAGGTCCAACGTGGCCTCGAAATACTCGCGGACGTCCGTCCAGAAGTGCAGGCTCGCCTCGGGCTTCAGCACGCGTTCGATGTCCGCTAGAAACGGCGCTTTCAGCACGCGTCGTTTGCGGTGCCGTTGCTTCCACCAGGGATCGGGAAAATAGACGTGGACCGCTGTTGCACACGCGTCGGGCAGGATTTCACGAAACAACCGGGCTGCGTCGCCTTGGACGACGATCCCGTTGGCGCGGCCGGCCCGCACCAATCGGGACGCCGCCAGACGCGCATAGCTCCTGGCGATTTCACATCCCAGGAAATTGTGGTCGCCACGTTGGCCCGTCGCCGCCACCAGGAACATGCCTTTGCCCGTGCCGACCTCGATCTCCAGAGGCGCCGACCGCGCGAAGAGAGCGTCGACGTCCCGTGGCGCGGCCCGTTGCCCCGCGGCGATCTGCTCGATCGTGACGAGATGCCCCGCCAGATCGAGAGTCGGATCGATTTTCCGCAACGCGGGTCGCGCCATGATCGCTCGCCTTGACGTCCGCTTCAATTCGACCCTGTGGCGGCGCCCGACGCCGAGTCCGTCGCCGATCCGCTGGACAGCGCTTCCACCGGGATCGGAATCCCTTTGATGATTCCCTCTACCACGATGTTACCGCGGACCACGCCCTGAAAGCGGCTGATGATCATTCGGCCGGGCCGGGCCTTGATCAAGCGGCAGATCAAGACCACGCGATCACCGGGAACTACGGGATCCCGAAATCGCACGTCTTCGAGCCCGCCAAAGCCGACCATCGCCGCGCCCAGCAAGTCGTACCGCTGGACGAAATAGCTGCACAGTTGGGCGGCTGCCTCGAGCATCACGACACCGGGCATCAGCGGCATTCCCGGCATATGCCCCCGAACCCAGAACTCGTCGGCCGCCACATCCTTGTACCCGACGCAGACTTTCTGCTCGTTGTCCTCCAGGACCACGGCCGTCAACTGCTCCATCTCGTGCCGCTGCGGGTTGTATCGCCGAATTTCGTGAATGTCCGCGGTCGGTTGGTCAAAATCAATTTGAGACAGATCGAATAACAGTTCTTTGCCAGCCAACGTCGAGCTCCTCTGCTGAACGAAAGGCGGATGCGCCCGTGGCGTCCCGACGCAGCTTCACGTTCTCACTTTTCGTCTCTTTGCCTTGCGCGCCTTGGCATTCGCCGGCCGTTTTCCATGATTTGCCTTCTTCAGGCTGCGGTGCGGTTTTGTCACGAGTGCAACTCTCCTCTCTTTCGGGGGCTGATGCCTATCCGCCCGCCCCCCAACCCAGATTCTCTAACACATTCCCCGTTCCCGTCCCCGGCCAGCGGGCGTCTCCCGAAAAAAATCGTGACGCCCACTGCCAATTCTTTACGATACGTGCTAACTTATCAGCTTTCCCGCCGCGTGAGAAGGTGTTCACGATTTTGCCAGTCGCCTTCGGGCAATTATAAATTGCCGGCGGGTTCGGCCCCAAAAACGGCCGATACCTCGGTGACCCCGTACTGCCTCCGCCGACCGTCCGCTGGAATTTTCCGTCCCAGCCCACTTGGGCCTTGACGACTGCCTTCGGCCCGCGTAGCATCTACGGTTTCCGTCTTGAATAAATCCTTGGTGCGCCCAGCTTCGATTGGCGCCCCAACCGGGACGACAACGCTTTCCTCCTTGGAGATTTGTACTGTGGCTGCTGGGCGCGAAGTCATCCGAATCCGAATGGAGGCGTACGACCACAACGTACTCGATCAGAGCGCGTTGGAAATCGTCGATACGGTAAAGCGGACGCATTCCGAGGTTCATGGACCGATCCCGCTGCCGACGCGAATCGAAAAGTATTGCGTCCTCTCCGGCCCTCATGTCGATAAAAAAGCCCGTCAGCAGTACGAGATCCGCACCCATAAACGGTTGATCGACATCGTGCAGGCGACCGCCAAGACTATCGAGGCACTGAATAAGCTCAGTCTGCCTGCTGGGGTCGATATCAAAATCAAGGCTTCAGCGAGGTAGATTCGTTCCATTCGCCGGAAGAAATGGCATGACAAGATGCTGACTGGGTAAGTCGAGAGGGCATCGCGGTCGAACCCGCTGGGTTCGGCATCCAGGTGGCTGACCACTGCCGGATCGGCCTGCCGGATCGGTTTTCGGTCTCCCAGTCGCGACAGGCTACAGACGAGAAAGAATGTGAGCTATGGCAAGAGGAATACTCGGCCAAAAGGTCGGGATGACTCAGGTATACGACGATACGGGCAAGGTTGTCCCGGTGACGGTTATTCAGGCCGGGCCCTGTCACGTCCTGCAGCTCAGGTCTCTCGACCGCGACGGTTACGAAGCCGTTCAGCTCGGCTTTCGTGACAAGAAACGTCCGCTCGAAGGCGCTCGTTCTCGTGCTAGTCAAGCCAGTCGGGCCGAACGTGGCCATGTCGCCAATATCTCGAGCAAGCGTTCTCGCCGCCGCGCTTCGGCCGGCATTCAGCTCGCTCCCAAGGCCGGTTGCGAACCCAAGCGGTTCGTCCGCGAGCTCAGGGGCTCGACGTCCGGCTACGAGGTTGGTCAGGCCTTGACGGTGGCCGCGCTCGAAGGCGTGTCCGCCGTCGATGTGACCGGCGTCAGCAAGGGGCGAGGTTTCACGGGCGTCATGAAACGCCACAATTTCTCCGGGCTAAACGCCACGCATGGCGCGAAAAAAGTTCATCGCCACCACGGCAGCGCTGGCATGCGTCAGGATCCGGGCCGTATCTTCAAGGGCCATCCGATGGCGGGCCATCATGGGCACGCCAAGACGACGCTTCGGAATCTCAGGGTCTTTAAGATCGACGCCGAGAATCATCTGCTGCTGTTGCATGGCGCCGTTCCTGGCCCAAATGGTGGATACCTGGTGATTCGCGAAACTAGCAAGGTGGGGTAGGCGTGCCATGTTGACTTTGCCAGTATACGACCGTAGCGGCGCCCAGGTCGGGACCTACGAATTCGACCCGGACCTCGTATCGCCGCGAATCAACAAGCAGTTGCTTCACGATGTTGTCGTGATGTACCAGGCTTCGCGTCGCCAAGGCACCCACAAAAGCAAGGGTCGCGGCGAGGTCGCTGGATCGACCAAAAAGTTGTACCGCCAGAAGGGCACGGGCAACGCTCGCGTTGGTCCGCGCCGCACGGGCGTCCGTCGAGGGGGTGGTCATATTCACGCTCGGAAGCCTCGTGACTACGGCTACCGCTTGCCGCGCAAAGCTGTTCGGGCCGCGACGCGCATGGCCATCCGCGCCAAGCTCGATGCAGGCCGCGTCGTCTGTGTGGACCAATTGACGCTCGCCGAGCCGCGAACCAAGGACATGGCCGCGGTCCTGAATGCTCTCCCTTTGGCTGGCAACAGCACGCTGGTCGCGACCGCCGAGTACGACTTGAACGTCTACAAGAGCGCGCGAAACATTCAACGCGTCACCGTCTCGCCGGTTGCCGAACTGAATGCCTTGACCGTACTGACGCCTCGCCGACTGCTGGTCACTCGCGCGGCGCTCGATGCCATCTGCCGCAAGGGCCAGGACTGATCCCATGCTCGGGGCGACCGACGCTTGCGCTTGAAAACATACGCTTTGTAGAACGGTGAGTTCGCATGGTTGACGCGCGAAAACAACAGACCCTCCGCCGCAAAGGCCCCCAACTCGAGCCGTATCAAGTGCTCCTCCGGCCCTTGGTCACCGAAAAAGGCGTACATCACTCCACCGAGCTGAACCAATACGCTTTTGAGATCCATCCGCTGGCGACAAAGCACGACGTCAAAATTGCGATCGAGTCCCTGTTTAACGCCAAGGTGACCAAGGTCCGGACGCAGACGCGGGTGGGCAAGCCGCGCCGCTACCGCTATCGCCAGGGGCAGACCAAGGACTGGAAGAAAGCCGTTGTGACGCTCGACAGCGAGAGCCGAATCGACTTCTTCTAAACCGAACCTTAGGACTTCATCGGCTTGAGCCGCGTGAGACAACAACATGGGTCTTCGACATTACCGACCGACTACCGCGGGCCGTCGCGGCGCCAGTGTCAGCGACTTTGCCGAATTGACACGGGGCGCCACGCCCGAGAAAAGCCTATTGAAGCCACTGCGCAAGACGGGCGGGCGCAATAATCAAGGCAAGATCACCTCGCGCCACCGCGGCGGCGGCCACAAACGGATGTACCGCGACGTGGACTTTCGCCGCGATAAGATCGGCGTTCCCGCCAAGGTACATTCGATCCAATATGATCCGAACCGCAGCGGCCGGATTGCGCTCCTGTACTACGTTGACGGCGAAAAGCGATACATCTTGGCGCCGGATGGGCTGAAGGCGGGCGATCGCGTGGAAAATGGGCCGGACGCCCCGCCGACTGTGGGAAACTGCCTGCCCTTGAAACGCATTCCGTTGGGAACGCAAATCCATAGCATCGAGATGCTGCCCGGCCAGGGCGCGCGGTTGTGCCGCAGCGCCGGAACCGGGGCGACCTTGATGGCTCGCGAGGCCGAGTGGGCGCAGATTACGCTGCCCAGCGGCGAAATTCGCCGCGTGCCCGTCGCGTGTCGCGCCACGATCGGAAAAGTCAGCAATCCGGATCACATGGGTATTCGTCTCGGCAAAGCCGGCCGAAAGCGCTGGCTCGGGCGTCGCCCCCACGTTCGGGGCACCGCCATGAATCCTATCGACCATCCTCATGGTGGAGGCGAGGGGCGCACCAAAGGCGGGCGGCATCCGGTGAGCCCGACGGGCAAATTGGCCAAGGGCGGCAAGACTCGAAAAACGCGAAAACCGTCCAATTCGGCCGTCGTCCGGCGCCGTCGGTCGCGCCGCTACGGGCAGTTGTAAAGGGACCAGTTCGGCGCGGCGTAGGCGCAGGCTTGGATCCGAGGCTGTCGCCCGGATCGGATCGAGTCTCGGATCCAAAGCGAGAAGCGGAGAAAGCATTGGCTCATGAGTAGGTCGCAAAAAAAGGGGCCGTACGTCGACCCCAAGTTGTTCCGTAAAGTGTCCGCGCAGGACGCGGCGGGAACCAAGGATCCGATCAAGACGTGGGCGCGGGCGTGCACGATTGTGCCCGAGTTCGTCGGTCACACGTTCATGGTCCACAACGGCAAGCAGCACATCAAGGTGTTCGTGACGGAAGACATGGTCGGACACCGGCTGGGCGAATTCTCCTTGACGCGGACGTTTCGTGGTCATCGCGGCAAGGCTAAACGATAGGGAGAGCCACAGAGATGGGTTTCACAGCCTGCCACAAATTCGCCAAGATCAGTCCGCGCAAAATCCGGCCTCTCGCCACGATGATTCGCGGCAAGTATGCCGACGAGGCACTAGAGCTGCTGCGATTCCAGCCGCATCGCGGCGCGAGACTGTTGGAAAAGGTAATCCACAGCGCGTTGGGCAGCGCGCAGGATCCGGCCCAAACGCGAGGCAAATCGGTCGACCTTCAGGATTTGATCGTGGCCGACGCGCGGATCGACGGCGGCCCGATGTTCAAGAGGATTCGGCCGCGGGCCCGCGGCACGGCGTTCTCGATCAAGAAGCGATTGTCGCACATCCGCATTACCTTGGCAGATTTCTACGAGTCTTAATATGGGTCAGAAGGTTAATCCGATCGCCTTTCGCACGGGCGTTGTCCGCACGTGGCAGAGTCGCTGGTACGCCTCGAAACAAGAGTTCGGCGAGCTGTTGGTCGAGGACCACAAGCTGCGGGACTTTATCAAGAACCATCCGCAGCGGACGCAATACCGCAATGCAGGCATCGACCGAGTCGAGATCGAGCGTACGCGAGACGAGGTCAAGATCGTCCTGTTCGTGGCCAAACCGGGACTGATTATCGGCAAACGGGGGCAGGACGTCGAGGTCTTGCAGGAGGAATTGCAGAACCTCATCGGGCGGCGGGTCAACCTGAAAATTGAGGAGCTTCACCGCCCTCAGATTCAGGCGCAGCTCGTAGCCGAGGACATCGCGCAGCAGTTGGGGAAACGAGCCAGCTTTCGGCGGACGATGAAACGTTCGATCGAGCAGACCATGGAGGCGGGGGCCAAGGGTATCAAGATTCAGTTGTCCGGTCGACTCGGCGGCTCCGAGATGTCGCGGCGCGAAAAGCAGATCGCCGGATCGCTGCCGCTGAGCACGCTGCGAGCGCGGATCGACTACGGATTTGCCGAGGCGAAGACGGCGCAAGGGCACATTGGGGTTCAAGTCTGGGTAAATCAAGGCATGTACGAAGGAGACGAGAGCAATGGCGTTGATGCCGAAGCGAGTAAAGCATCGAAAAAGCCAAAGAGGACGTATAAGAGGTGACGCGACGCGCGGCAACAAGGTCGTATTCGGGGACTTCGGTCTCCAGGCGCTCCAGGGCGGTTGGATCCGAGCCCAGACGATCGAAGCCGGCCGAATCGCAGCGGCCCAGTACATCCGAGGCGAGGGACGGCTGTTCATTCGAATCTTCCCCCACAAGCCTACCACGGCTCGGCCGCTCGAGACGCGAATGGGCAAGGGGAAGGGCGAACCCGAGTATTGGGTCGCCGTCGTGAAGCCAGGAACGGTCCTGTTTGAACTGGGCGGCGTGACGGAGGAGCAGGCGCGGGTGTGTTTGGCGCGTCTGGCTCATAAGATGCCGATTCCGGTGCGGTTTGTGCGGCGGCGGCCGTCGTGAGCGAGCGGGGGGAGAAGGTCGGATGAAAACGGTTGAACTTCGCGAGATGAGCGACGAACAGCTCGAGTTGACGCTGCGAGAGGCCACGGAGCGATTGTTCCGGCTGCGTATTCAAAGCCAGACCGAGCGGCTCGACGCGCCCAGCGAACTGCGTCGGCATCGACGCTTGATCGCCCAGGTCAAGACGATCCAGCGGGAACGAGAACTGCAGTTGGGGAAGTAAGGGTTATGCCAAGACGAGTTAGCGTGGGCGTGGTGACAGGCGACAAGATGGCGAAGACGCGCGTGGTCGAGATACCTCGGCTGGTGAAGCACGCGACGTACGGCCGCTATATTCGGCGCCGGCTGGTGTGTTATGTGCATGACGAAACGGAGGTCTCGCGTCTGGGAGATACGGTCGAGATCATCGAATCCCGGCCGCGGTCGCGAAGCAAGCGATGGGAGCTCGTCCGAGTCGTCGAGACGAATCCAGGGCAGAGCACGGGCTCGGTACCACAGCAAGAAGGCGCGTAACGCGCAGCGGCCGTCACGAGGCTGGCTTCGCGGCGCCCAGAAACAGGATACTCGGTCATGATACAGCAAGAGACGCGGCTGCAGGTCGCAGACAACACGGGTGCCCGCGAAATCGAGTGCATCAAAGTCTTGGGCGGCTCGCGACGCCGGTACGCCCGTTTGGGCGACGTTGTCATCTGCAGCGTGAAAAGCGTGATCCCCGGCAGCGACATCAGAAAAAAAGCGATCGTGCGGGCCGTGATCGTACGTTGCAAGCAGCCCACCCGTCGCGCAGACGGTCATTATATCCGGTTTGACAGCAACGCGGCGGTGATTGTGGACAACGAGAACAACCCCCGCGGGACCCGGATTTTTGGGGCGGTCGCGCGCGAGCTGCGGGAGAAGAGTTTCATGAAGATCGTCAGCCTAGCGAGCGAGGTGCTCTGATGCGTATTCGTCAGAACGATATGGTGATCGTAATCACGGGAGACGACAACGGCCAGCGTGGCAAGGTCTTGGCGGTGAATCCCAAGACGGGAAAAATCGTCGTTGAGGGCGCGAATCGGGTTTATAAGCACGTTCGGCGAAGCCAGCGCAACCCGCAAGGCGGGCGATTGTCGAAAGAGATGCCCATCTCGGCCTCGAATGTTATGCTCATTTGCCCGCAGACGAACCAGCCGACGCGCGTGGGATTCCGCTACTTGCCCGACGGATCGAAGGAGCGTTATGCGCGACGCAGTGGCGTGTCGCTGGGAGTCATCAGCCCGCCGCGGAAGCGGGCCGAGACGAAAGCGTAGAGTGGGCGAGGCACGGAACAGAGCTGCGCTGGAGCGCAGATTCAATAAAAAGCGAACGAGATCATGGCAGCCAAAAAGAGTCAACCCGACAAGCGAGGCAGCGGCGAGGGCAAAGCGCCGGCCGCGCAGCCCGAGCCTGTCCCCGTCCCCCGTCTGCAGGAACGGTATTACCAAGAGGTCCTGCCGGCCCTGCGCGAGAAGCTCGGGCGCACCAACCCGATGGCTTTGCCCCGCCTGACTAAAATCGTGGTCAGCATGGGCGTTGGCGCAGCGACGCAGGACAAGAAGGTGCTCGAGACGGCCGTCGAGGCTTTGACGGAGATTACTGGACAGAAGCCGATCACCACGATCGCCCGCAAGAGCGTGGCCGGTTTTCGTCTGCGCGAAGGCATGGCGATTGGATGCAAGGTCACGTTGCGGCGGCAGCGGATGTACGAGTTTCTGGATCGTTTGATCGCCATCGCCTTGCCGCGGGTTCGAGATTTTCGGGGGATTAGCCGGACGGCCTTCGACGGTCGCGGTAACTACAGCCTTGGGCTGGCGGAGCAACTGGTCTTCCCCGAGCTGAACCCGGACAAGTTTGTCAAGGTTCAGGGGTTGAACATCACGTTGGTGACGACTGCGGGCCAGGACGCCGAAGCGCTGGAATTGTTGTCGCTGATGGGGCTGCCGTTCCGGCGGGACGACAGCACCGCGGCTTGAGTTGGGGGGCGTGGGGCCGCGGACCCAAGTCGCCGGACGATGTGGAGCGAGGCGAGATTTCCCTTTCGGAGACAAGTGAGAGACTAGTGGCGAGCAAATCCAAAATCGCGAAGGCGCAGAGCGAGCCCAAATTTTCTACGCGGCGTCAGCTACGTTGTCGGTTGTGTGGGCGTCCCCGCGCCGTGTACCGAAAGTTCAGCATCTGCCGGATCTGTTTCCGCAAGCTGGCAGATCAAGGCTTGATCCCCGGGGTGCGCAAGTCGAGCTGGTAGAGGGAGAACTGAACCGAGATGATGACCGACCCGATCGCCGATATGTTGACTCGCATTCGGAATGCCGTCCGCGTCGAGAAGCCGCACGTCGATATCCCGTTGTCGAACGTCAAACGGGGCTTGGCCGATGCGCTGAAGCGCGAAGGCTATATTTGGGACTGGCAGGTGCTCGCTGGCGAGCCCGTCGCCCACCTACGACTGGAGCTGAAGTACGGCCCGAACGGCGAACGGCTGATCCAAAGCGTGCGGCGAGTGAGCAAGCCGGACCGGCGCGTCTACAGCCGCGCCAAGGATTTACGGCCCGTGCTGAACGGGATGGGGATTTCGATCCTCAGCACGAGCCGCGGCGTGATCAGCGACCGCGAGGCCCGGCAACGGAAGCTCGGCGGTGAAGTGTTGTGTGAAGTCTGGTGATGAGGCGAAACCAGTAGCGGAAAGCAGTGCAGATATGTCACGCATCGGAAACAAACCTGTGCCGATCCTCGACGGGGTGACGGTCCGTGTCGCCGGGCAGACGATCGAGGCGGAGGGGCCGTTGGGCAAGCTGTGTTTCGTGCACCGGCCGGAAGTATCGGTGGACGTCGACGAGGGGGCGCGAGTAGTACGCGTCGCGCGGTGCAACGACGATCGGCAATCACGCGCACTGCACGGACTGACGCGGACGTTGATCAATAATATGGTTGTGGGCGTCACGACCGGTTATGAGAAGCGGCTGGAAATTGTCGGTGTCGGCTATTTGGCGGCGATCAAAGAGCGGACGCTTCAGTTGCGAGTCGGGTACGCCAACGAGATTCAGAAAGCGATCCCCGATGGGTTGACCGTTACCTGTCCGGACCAGACGCACGTGGTGGTGCGTGGCTGCGACAAACAGCAGGTGGGCGAGTTTGCGGCGGAGGTCCGTGCGCTGCGCAAGCCCGAGCCATACAAGGGCAAAGGTATTCGTTACGAAGGCGAGCACGTGAAGATCAAGCCAGGCAAGGCAGCGAGCTAGCGGGGGCGACGGCGGGCGGCTGACAGCAAGCTGGGCCAACGGCCCGAGCGAGCGACGAGAGGGGGCAGTGGCGGAGTGTGAATGTCCGCCCGCGACGCGTGCCGGCCGCGAGCAGGTTTGGAGTTCGATCGCAGGTCGCTAGGCCACGGCTCGACGCTGACGACGGAAGAGCGCGATTGGGGATAGACACGTTTAGAGTTCGGGTGGAACCGTGAAGAAGCAGATGATCGTTAACGGGCGTCGCCAGCGGCGGCGTTTTCGCGTGCGGAATCGCGTTCAGGGCACAAGCGATCGACCGCGGCTGAGCGTGCATCGCAGTCACCGGCATATCCGGTGTCAAGTCGTCGACGATTCGACTGGGAAAACGCTGGTGGCGGTCGGAACGGAGGATTTCGAGTTGCGGGCTGCGTTGCAGTACGGTGGCAATAAGGCGGCTGCGGCGGCGGTTGGCAAGGCTGTGGCGACCAAGGCATTGGAAGCCGGAATCCAGCGGGTTCGGTTCGATCGAGGGCCGAGCAGGTATCAGGGGCGGGTGGCCGCGTTAGCCGATGCGGCCCGCGAGGCCGGACTGGTCTTCTGAATAGAGTGGCCTGAGGGGGCGGGGCGGACGCCGGGCCGCGTGGCTGAATCACGGTTGTGCAGCCCATGCACAGCGACGACCGCGCGGGCGGGTCACCGGGACGTGAGGGGCGCGCAGCCGGGCACCGACGCCTGCCGCGCACCCCGAGGCACTTTGAGGCAACGATCGATTACAGCAGGACTGGCGAGTTCCGAGACGGGAGCAAGAGAATCGTGGCAACAGACACACAGTACGGTGACAGCACGGTCGAGCGCGTCGTCAACATTCGCCGGTGCTCGGCGGTTGTCAAGGGGGGGCGCCGCTTTAGTTTTGCTGCCATGACCGTGGTTGGCAACGGGAAAGGGCGAGCGGGTTGGGGGTACGGCAAAGCCAATGAGGTTCCGCCGAGCGTAGAGAAAGCCAACAAACAAGCCGCGCGGCAGATGATGGAAGTCCCGCTGCAAGATGGCACGATTCCGCATCCCGTGCTGGGCCAGTTCGGGGCCGGCCGCGTGCTGTTGATGCCCGCGGGCCCTGGGACGGGGATCATCGCCGGGGCGGCGGTCCGCTCGGTGTGCGAGGCGGCTGGCATCAAAAATATCCTGACCAAGAGTTACGGTACGAATAACCCGATCACGGTGGTCAAGGCCGCGTTCCAGGCGCTGGGCCAGCTTCGGACACTGCCGGAGATCGAGCGGCTGAGAGGAGTCCGCCTGTCATGAATCTGCATGAAATCCATCGCGGGGTGCACAAGCATAAGAAGGGCCGCCGAGTCGGCCGCGGTCCGGGATCGGGGCGCGGCAAGACGTCGGGCAGAGGCGGCAAAGGTCAGCGCGCGCGAGCCGGGTACGCGGCTCTGTCGGTCTATCAGGGTGGAACGATGCCGTTGGTGCGCCGCGTGCCGAAGCGCGGCTTTGTCAACTCGTTTGCGTTGGAGATCGGCGCCGTGAACGTGGCGGCGCTGGACCGCGCATTTGGGGCCGGCGACGTCGTCAACGTCGAGACGTTGCGGACCAAGGGCCTGTTGAAGCATCGATACGACGAACTCAAGATTCTGGGCGATGGCGAGTTGACCAAGAGCCTGACGGTGGCGACGCATCGGTGCAGCCGTTCGGCGCGTGAGAAGATCGAAATGGCCGGTGGCTCGGTCACGATTCTCGCCGGCCGTAAATCGGCGGCCGCCGAAGCTCCTCGCGACGCGTGATAAGGACGGATTCGAATCATGTGGGAAAAGCTGCGAGTCGTATTCACAATTCCGGAACTTCGGCAGAAGATTCTTCTGACCCTCTTGTTCCTGGCGATTTACCGCGTGGGATACCACATCCCCTTGCCCACCATTGATCAAGAGGTGATCGGCAGCGCCGTGTCGCAAGAAGGCGGCTTGGGCGAGTTTGTCGATCGAGTCGCCGTGTTCAGCGCCAGCAACTTGCGCGAGGCGACGATCTTCGGCTTGGGTATCATGCCCTACATTTCGGCCTCGATTATCCTCCAACTGTTGGGCAGCGTTTGGAAGCCGCTCGAGGATTTGCGGAAGGAAGGCGAAACCGGCCGGAAAAAAATCAACGAGTATACGCGATACCTGACGGTGGGGTTGTGCCTGCTGCAAAGCTGGATGTACGTGCGTTGGTATCTGATGGCCCAGGTTTCGGGAGGAGGCAGCTTGATCGACCCGTCGTTTTTGACGCGGGGCGAGCTGAGTCTAGGCTGGCAGTTGACGTCGGTTATGACGATGACGTGTGGCACGATTTTCCTGATGTGGCTGGGCGAACAGATCGACGAGTTTGGCATCGGGAACGGGATCAGCCTGTTGATCATGGCGGGCATTCTGGCTCAGATGCCCGGCGCCTTGGGCGACCTGTTGAAAAACGCCCGGTTCGAACTGGTGGGAATCGGCGGCGTGATTGGTGTCGAGCATCTGGTGATCCTTGCGGTGCTGTTCGTGAGCGTCGTCGCAGGCGTCGTGTTCATCACGCTCGGGCAACGGCGAATCCCAACCCAAAGCGCCAAGCACGTTCGCGGCCGGCGCACGTACGGCGGGACCCGACAGTACCTGCCCCTGCGGATCAACCAGGCCGGCGTGATGCCGATTATTTTCGCCAGCAGCCTGCTGATGCTGCCCGCCATGTTCTTTGGATTCCTTGGCAATTTGATCCCCAGTCAGGCGGTTCATCTGGGGCAGCTCACGAGCATGTTTAGCCGGGGAACCTCGTTTCTGTACAACTTGATGTATGTCGCTTTCATCTACTTCTTCTGCTATTTCTGGACAGCGATCACGTTCAATCCGAAAGAGATGGCGGAAAACCTGAAGGATTACGGCACGTTCATTCCGGGCTATCGGCCCGGTCGCAGAACGGCGGACTATTTAGAAAAGGTGATGGTGCGGATCACCTACGTTGGGGCGGGCTTTCTGGCGATCGTTGCCATCGTCCCCACGATCATCTCGGGTTCGCTCGGCGTCAGCTTTGCCATCGCCAGTTTTTACGGCGGGACAGGGTTGCTGATTGCGGTCAGCGTGGCGTTTGATCTCGTCCAACAGATCGACAGTCACTTGGTGATGCGCAACTACCATGGGCTGTTGGAGGGCTGAGCGGCCTCTGGGCCTCTTGAAGCGCAGCCGGTAAACGAGTTAAATATAGGGTTCCGGACAACCAGCGTAATTTCAGCAGCCACGTAGGGCCTCGGCGTTTTTTGCGAACCCGTCTCAAAGGCGATGCAACAGACGCAGGCTAGGCGTACCGGCGGCTTAGGCAAGCCTCGCGCGATCACAGCGAGCGAGAGCGGCTTGAAGGGCGAGACGATGAAAGTGCGAGCGAGCGTTCGAAGAATTTGTGAGAATTGCAAAATTGTCAGACGGCGGGGGCGAGTCGTGGTGATCTGCACGAATCCCCGACACAAACAGCGTCAGGGCTAACTAGCTTAGAGGCAGCTTAGCCTAGAGGCAGCGAGGAGCGATCGATGCCCCGTTTACTCGGTGTAGATATTCCCAACGACAAGCCGACGGCGATCTCGTTGACGTACTTGTTCGGCGTCGGACCGAAATCGGCCCGCGAGCTATGTCACAAGGCCGGTGTCGATCCGCAGCGTCGCGCACGGGAGTTGGCCGATGACGAAGTCAGCCGGCTGGCTGTGCTGCTGGAACGCGATTACACGGTCGAAGGGCCGTTGCGGCGGCAACTGAATCAGAACGTCGCCCGATTGCGGGAAATCAAGTGTTATCGCGGCATTCGGCATCGGATGGGCCTGCCGGTGCGGGGTCAGCGGACCCGGACCAACGCGCGGACGCGCAAGGGTCCCAAAAAGACGGTGGCGGGTAAGAAGGGCGTCAAAGATCTGCACTAAGCTGGCCGGCGCGAGCGGGGCGCCGACGGCGCGAGGCCGAGCGTCGGGCGCTGTGGACGCCGTGGCCATCGGGTCGGCGCGTGCACGGGTTCTGCGCCGCTGCGGGCGCTGGTGGGCAGACAAGCTTGAATCAGATCAGGGCGTAGGGCTCGGTTGCGGAGCCTGCGCGCCGTCGGTACATGGCCGGCGAGCGATCGAATTTTGAAGGCAAAGGAGAGTGGGATGGCGGCAAAGGCCAAAAAGAAGATTCGCCGAAACGTGACGGCCGGGATTGCGTTTGTCCAAGCTACGTTCAACAACACGACGGTGCTGATTACGGACACGAAGGGCGATACGTTGTGTTGGGCGAGTGGCGGGACAGCCGGCTTCAAAGGCAGTCGAAAGAGCACGCCCTTTGCCGGACAGTGCGCCGGGCAGCAAGCGGCGGAAAAGGCACTGAAGTTTGGCGTCAAGGAAATCGAAGTCCGGGTGAAAGGGCCCGGGTCCGGGCGCGAAAGCGCGATCACGGCGTTGCAGAGCGCCGGTTTGACGGTCAAATCCATCGAGGACTGCACGCCGATTCCGCATAACGGATGTCGCCCTCGAAAGAAGCGGCGCGTCTAAGGACCGTGCGGTAGAGACAAGGGCCTCGGGCGGGGCGTGGTGGTAGCACGAACAGAAGGGCGCGACGCGCAAGGAGCGATTGATGCATATTCGTTGGCGGGGACTCGAATTGCCCAGCGCGGTGGAATGTGACACGGCCACGCTGACGTCGAGCTATGGCAAATTCGTGGCCGAGCCGTTCGAGCGGGGGTTCGGAGTGACCGTCGGAAACAGTCTTCGACGGGTTTTGCTTTCGAGCCTGATGGGCAGCGCGGTCACGCAAGTCAAGATTCGTGGCGCGCAACACGAGTTCACGACGATCCCGGGCGTGCTAGAGGACGTAACGGATATCGTCTTGAATGTGAAATCCCTGATCGTCAAGAACCACTCCGAGTCGACCAGGGTGATCACGGTCGAGAAGAACGGCGCGGGGGTTGTGACGGGCGCGGACGTTCGCACCGACGCGGACGTCGAGATCATCAATCGCGATCACGTACTGGCGACGTTGACCGATGAAGTGCCTTTCTCGATGGAGATGGTGGTCGAGAGCGGGCGCGGCTATGTGCCGTCCACCGAGCACAGTGCGACGGACCACGAGATTGGGATCATTCCGATCGACGCCGTGTTCAGCCCGGTGACGCGTGTCCGCTATGAGATCGAGGAAACTCGCGTCGGCCAGAAGACGAACTATGACAAATTGATCCTAGAGGTCTGGACGGACGGTTCGATCAGCCCCGAGATGGCGATGGTCGAGGCTGCCAAGATCCTGCGCAAGCATTTGAATCCGTTTGTGCAATATACACAGTTGGGGACCCGCATCAGCTCGCCGGCGAACGCGGGAGCGTTGGGCTTAGATGGGCTGATGGAAGCCAAGCTCGGCATGAGTCTGGCGGAACTGAAACTGTCGGTCCGAGCGATGAATTGCCTCGAGTCCGAGAACATCACGACGGTGCGAGACTTGATTCAACGAACCGAGGACGAGTTGCTGGAAGTTCGCAACTTTGGCGAGACCACGTTGGCGGAAGTCAAGGACAGGCTGTGGCAGATCGGTCTGCATTTAGGAATCTCCTTGTCTCCGACGGCTTCGTCAATTCGCTGAATCCCGGAAAGGCAGTTCGCGGAGATTGTAGACTGAGTTCGCACAGCGGGCGTACGGCGCCGGCGAAGTAAAAGGACAAGAGGAGGCGGGCGGGTCGGCGCAAAGTTTGCGGCCGGCCCGTGCGAACGCAAAACCTTAAAATCCCGTGCAAAAAATCTGGCTGAAGCTCGCCCTACTGGATTTTAGTCCGATCGCGATACAAACACACATCACAGTCGCCAAGAGAGTTTTGGGAACATGAGACATCGAAAAAAAGGCCGTCGCCTGGGGCGCTCGTCCAGCCACCGCAAGGCGATGCTGAAGAACTTGGCGAGCGCTTTGTTCTTGACCGAACGCGCTGTGGATGAAGAGCTCGAAGGCAACGCCCCGAAGACCAAGGGTCGGATCGTCACGACGCTGCAGAAAGCGCGTGAAGTGCAACCGTTGGTCGAGAAATGTATTACGATCGCGTGTCGATCGTTGGAGGCGGCGGACGAAGCTAGGCAATACGCGAGTAGCGCCGCACGGCAATCGGACGAGTGGAAACGGTGGCGAACGAGCGCTCAATGGCAATCGTGGTCGAGGGCGATCGCGCCGGTCGTGACGGCTCGACGTCGAGTGATCCAACTGATTGGCGATAAACGGGCCGTACAGGTTCTGTTCGAGGAGATTGCGCCGCGGTTTCAGGATCGAGACGGGGGATATACCCGGGTGTTGCGGCTGGCGGCGCCGCGGTTGGGCGACGCAGGCACGCGAGCGATCCTCGAACTCGTGGGGACGCACGAGCGGGTCAGAGAGGTCAGTGCCAAGCCGCGGTTCGAGACAGCCGTCGCTCAGGCGGCAGCCGAAGCCGGGGAGAGCTGAAGGCTGCGGAACGATCGCTGATCCGGCATAGAAGCGGTGTGGCCGCGGTCTTTGTCGCAGCGTCGAGGAGTCAGGATGGCCGGAGGCCAAACCACGATTCCGAGACCCGTACCGCGCGGCAGCCAAGAATTCAGCTTTACGACCGCGATGGGACGACTGTGCGCCGACGTGGTCGCCCGCGTGCCTGCGGTGGCCCACGTCGACCTGGCGCGCGTGGCAATAGCGTTTGCCGAAGCCCGCAAGCGCACGCGTCACGGAATCTATGCCTCGCTGACTCCGCTGCGATTCGAAGGAGGTTCGCTGACGACGCAGCGTCACGGACGGCGGTACACGATCCAGCGGCTGTTTGATGGCCAGGGACGTGAGATGCTGTACATCCTCACGTTCTACCTGCCGCGATTCATGGATCTCCCTTTCTTAGAAAAGCTGACCACGGTGTTCCACGAACTGTGGCACGTCAGCCCGCGGTTTGACGGTGATCTGCGACGCCATGCAGGCCGCTGCTACGCGCATTCGCACTCGCAGAAGCAATACGACGCCGACATGGAGCGGTTGGCGCGTCAGTACCTTGCCGCCGCCCCGTCAGCCGCTGTGTATGAGTTTCTTCAGGCCGACTTGGCCGGTCTGGTGGCGAAGCACGGGCGAGTCGTCGGAGTCAAGGTGCGACGCCCCCGACTATTGAGGCTGAATTGAGCGCGGCGGCAGACTGCTGCGCGAGCGCCGTCCATCGACCGCGAGCAGCCGCGACGAGCGACGCGGATCAGCCCAGCCTGCGCGGCCGAGGCGATGCGCCCGACGGCGCCCAGACGGGGCGTCACGCAGCCCTTCGGGCCAACAGTTGCCGAGCCACGCCTTCGCCGGGCGATGAGGGCGTGGCGAGCGATCTGTGGCGCGTCCGTCATAGGTGATGGCGGGCGGCGACCAGGCCAATGTTGAGCAGAATCCACAAGACTGCGAATCCGACGGATACGATTCCGAGGATCATACCCACGCGGGTTGTGCTCTCGCCGCTGGGATCCATCCGCCCACTGCGCATCTCCGACAGATCCGACGCGCCCATGACCCAGGCTGCGATCCCGAACGGCAGACAGCACAGAATGCCGAGGATGCCAAACATCAAGACAACCCCGCTCCGGTGCGATTTGGCGAACGCACCGCCGGTCGCGGGCGCGATGGGCGAGGCGTAGGGGTTGGCCTCTGCGGCCGGCCGATCGGCATACGAATTGGGGTCCGGCGCAGGATCGACCGGGCCCGTCCACTCGCGATTCGCGTCCTCGACGGCCGAGACGATGTCACTCGACCAAGGCACGTCGGTGATCGTCCCGCAGTTTGGGCAGCGGGCTTTTTTTCCCGCATGTTCGTCGGCCACGCGCAGCATCTGGCCACACCCGGCACATTTCAACTCGATCGGCATTTTCTAAACCTCGCAGCCCGCTCCTCGTCTCGGATCAACATATCATCGCAACGCGGGCGCCCGGCGGCAAGCACAAGAGACGGTGAAAGCATCGGAGAAGCGCGGACGAATTGCGTGGATTGCATGAATTGCCAAGCCACGGATCATGGCAGAGTAAAACGCTTGTTTTGCACGCGGCCGCACTGCGACCGAGAGACGCGGGCCTCTTGCGGTTGAATCTGCGACGCATGACACCGGTCAGTCCGCCGCGGCGGGACGCATCGCGGCAGGATGCCGCGGCCACGGGATGATCCGCCACGTGTGGCGCCGGTCGGTCCCGTGCGACCGTAGGTAGGATAATTGTAGCCACCGACGAGGCTGACTGCACGAAGGGCAGACCCAATGCGGCGTCGGCGGATGGACATTCATCCCAGCATGTTTCGGCCCGTGCAACGCACTGCATGAATCCGCTGGACGGGCGAGACCGAACGCTGTTTTCCCTTGGTCGGACAGTCCGCACGCGTTGCGAAAGGCGCTCGTCACGCATGCCGCCCGTGTCGCTGAGCACAATAAATCGTCCCCGGCGCGCATCGTAGCTAGGTTTTAGCCGTGTTTGCACAAGGAGCAGTCATGCAGGCTTTCTTAGCATCCGTCCTTCTGTTGGCGCCGGCCCAGACGGGCATCGAGGGGCCGACGTCCGCGGAGCAGGTTTTCGAGAACCCTGCTGACATGCCTCTTCAGGGAAAGCTGGACGAACTCGTCTTTGCTCGGCTAAGCCAAGCGGGCATCCAGCCTGCCGCGGTCTGTTCGGACGCGGTCTTTGTCCGCCGGGCGTTCTTGGACGTGATCGGGACGCTGCCCACCGCTGACGAAGTAAGGCAGTTCTTGCTGGATCAAAATCCGGACAAGCGACGGTTGCTGATCGATCGGCTGTTGGAACGTAGCGAGTTTGCGGACTATTGGGCCATGAAGTGGGGCGATCTGCTGCGGGTCAAGGCCGAGTTTCCGATCAACCTGTGGCCGAACGCCGCCCAGGCCTATCACCGCTGGATTCACACCTGCATCCGAGACAATCTGCCCTATGACAAGTTCGTCCGTGGTTTGCTGACCTCCAACGGCAGCAACTTTCGCGTCGGCCCGGTCAATTTCTATCGCGCCGTGCAGAGCAAGACACCCGAGGGCATCGCGCAAGCGGTCGCGCTGACGTGGATGGGCGTGCGCACCGACGACTGGCCGGCGGAACGTCTGTCGGGAATGGCCGCATTTTTCTCGGAGATCACGTACAAGGAGACCGCGGAGTGGAAGGAAGAAATTGTCGCGTTTGACCCCGACAAGGCGAGCCAGTCGGGGCCAGCGAGTGCGCGTACGGCAACGTTTCCGGATGGGAGCACGATCGTCTTGACGAGCGAGCACGATCCGCGCGCGATCTTTGCCGACTGGTTGATTTCGCCGAAGAACCCCTGGTTTTGCCGGAACATTGTCAATCGCGTCTGGGCCTGGTTGTTGGGGCGAGGCATCATTCACGAGCCGGACGATGTGCGCCCGGACAATCCACCGGCCAACCCGGAATTGCTGGCCTACTTGGAGCACGAATTGATCGCGGCCCGGTACGACCTGAAGCGCATCTATCGCCTGATTCTTCATTCGAAAACATACCAGTTGTCGTCCATCGCCCGTAGCGACTCGCCGGACGCAGCTCGTCTGTTCGCCGTTTATCCGCTGCGCCGCTTGGACGCCGAGGTGCTGATCGACGCGTTGAACCAGATTACGGGAACGACGGAGGCGTATTCGAGTTCGATTCCCGAGCCGTTCACCTTTGTGCCTGCGGACCAGCGGGCGATCGGGCTGCCGGACGGCAGCATCACCAGCGCGTTCCTGGAGCAATTCGGGCGCCCTTCGCGAGACACCGGTTTGGAATCCGAACGCTCGAACCGTCCCACGGTCGACCAGCGATTGCATCTGCTGAATTCGAGTCACATCCAGCGCAAGATCGAGAGTGGCCCGGCGCTCCAGGCGATCTTTCAGTCCGCCGTAGGCCAACCACCGGCGAAGCGCAACAAGGCTCGTCGGTCGGCCGCGGTTGACGAGGACGTCCAACACGGACGCGACCAGGTCGCAAATACGCTGTACTTGACGATCCTGTCGCGATTTCCCACGCCCGACGAATTGCGGGCGGCATCCGAGTATGCCCAGAAGGCCGGTTCGCGGCGCGAGGCAGCCGTGGATTTGGCCTGGGCGTTGATCAATTCAGCCGAGTTCCTGTACCGGCATTGAAGTCGTGCGCGAGGTGAGGTCGCGTCTGCCGCGGCTCGCACCATCGAGCCCGAGCGGTTTTCCAATGCAGTCGGAGTGGATCCATCATGCAGACAGCAAGCAATTCCCCGGTTAGCGTTTCGGTTGGCAGATTGATTTCGCGTCGCACGGTGTTGCAGCACGGCCTGGCCGGGGCTGGCGGGCTGTTGTTGGGCGGTGGGTTGATCGCCAAGGATTCGGCCCTGGCGCATCCCGTCCAGGACGAGACCAGAACAAAGGGAAAAGCGCGCTCGGTGATCCAGATCTGGCTGTGGGGCGGGGCCTGTCACATCGACACGTTCGATCCGAAACCAGATGCCGGCGCGGATTATACCGGGCCGCTCAAAGGCGCGATCTCGACCAACGTCGACGGCATCCAGATTGGAGAACTGCTGCCCGAGCTGGCGCGGCACGCGGACAAGTATTCGCTGATCCGCGGCATGACCCACGGCAACAACGGCCACGAGACGGCTTCGTACATGGTCCAGACGTCGCGAGAACCCGGCGGTCGCGAGGTCTACCCCAGCGCTGGGGCCGTGGTCTCGCTGTTCCGCGGTGGCGGCGCCGGCTACCAGGGATTGATTCCGCCTTATATCGTGGTGCCTCAGCCGCAGGGCCGATTCTCGGAGGCTGGTTTTCTGGGGGGACGTTACAAACCGTTTGCCACCGTGGGCGATCCGGGACGGACGCCTTTCATCGTCGAAGGCGTCGTAGCGCAGGGGATCACCGAGCAGCGACAGCGAGATCGACGGGCCTTCTTGCAGGGTTTGAACCTGCTCGAGCGGGCGATGCAGAACGATCCACAACTGGCGGCGCTGAACGACTGTGATCGCCAGGCGTATGACCTGATCTTGGGCGACGCGGGCAAGGTCTTCGACCTGGGGCAAGAGAACGATGATCTGCGCGGTCGATACGGCCGGACGTCGTTTGGGCAAGCCTGCCTGTTGGCGCGGCGGCTGGTCGAGAAACAGGTTCCCTATATCACGATCAACTACAGCGGCTGGGATACGCACAAGGGCCATTTTCAGACGATGCAGCGGAAACTGCCCGAACTGGACAAAGGCCTGGCGACGCTGCTGGAAGACCTATCGACCCGCGGGCTGCTCGATACGACCATCATCTGGTGCTGCGGCGAATTCGGACGCACGCCGCGCGTCCAATGGGATCCGCCTTGGAACGGCGGTCGCCACCACCACGGTCGTGTCTTCTCGGTATTGGTCGCCGGGGGTGGATTTCGCGGTGGCCACGTCGTCGGCGCATCGACCGACCGGGGCGAGGAAGTCAAGGATCGGCCCGTTTATCCGGTGGATCTGATCGGCAGCATCTACGAGTTGATGGATATCGACGCGACCGCTCGGCTCCCGCACCCGCAGGGCCAAGTGGTGTCCGTGCTGCCCGGCGCCGCGGACGGAGTGAAATCGGGCGGACGGTTGACGGAAATCATGTGAGCGGAAAATCGTGCGAGCTGAACGGAGAATCAAGCCGTGGCTTCTTTTCGATGGCGTGCAAGGGGACGGGAACGCAGCCAAGTCGGCCCAACTACGCGATGTCCCACGCGGCGCGGCAACGCCGCAATCCGGCTGATGGTCGGCGTAGGGTTCGGACTCGCGATCCTGGCGATCGCGGCGACACCGGCGGCGGCCCAGCGGCGACGCGGCTTGGCGATCGGGTATGTCTATCCGGCCGGCGGACAGCGAGGCAGCAGCTTCGAGGCGGTCGTCGGTGGCCAGTTTCTGACCGGCGCCGAACGGATCGACGTCTCGGGATCCGGGGTTCAGGCAGAGATTACGGAGCTCGTCCAGCCGATCACCGGCAAGGAGCTGAACGATCTGCGAATCGAGATCGACGAGCTGCTGGCCCGCCGAGCGGTCGTCAAACAAGATCCGCTCGCCCTGGAACAATTCCGCAGTTTCCGGAATGCCAAGAGCGCGCCTGGCGCCGAACCGCCGCGCGACGATCTGGCCGAGCTGAAGAAAAAGTACGCCGGGGCGACCTGGACCGACGCCGACGAAACGCGGTTGCGGCAGATGCGGCAAAAACTCAGTTCGAGCGTCCGCCGTCCCGCCAACCCGGCGATCGGCGAATTGGCGATCCTCCGCGTACGCGTGGCGGACGACGCACCGCTCGGACCGCGCGAGCTGCGAATCGCTACTCCGCGGTCGTTGTCCAATCCCCTGACTTTTCAGATCGGCGCGTTGCCCGAGTTTTCCGCCAAACCGGTTACATCCATTTCGCAGCGCGCCAGCGATGTCGCCAAAACTGCCGCGGCGCCCAAGCAGCGGCGGGCGGCCGAATTGCCGGTCGCCGTGGCGATTCCGGCGGTGATCAACGGCCAGATGTTGCCGGGCCGCGTGGATCGCTATCGGTTTACGGCCACGCAGGGCCAGCGGCTTGTGGTCGCCGCCGCGGCCCGCAGCCTGATCCCCTACATCGCCGACGCTGTGCCGGGCTGGTTCCAGGCGACGCTTGCCGTCTATGACGACCAAGGCACGGAACTGGCCTACGCGGACGATTTTCGGTTCGACCCGGATCCCGTCCTGTCGTGTCAAATCCCGGCCGATGGCCAGTACGTCGTGGAGATCAAAGACGCCATCTATCGAGGCCGCGAGGACTTTGTCTATCGGATCACGATCAGCCCGCTGCCGTTTGTGACCAGCGTCTTTCCGTTAGGAGGGCCAGCGGGGGATCGCGTCGATGTCGAACTGCGAGGCTGGAATCTGCCTGTCAGGCGTCTGACGGTCGACAACCGCGACCAGACGCCGGGGATCCGGATGTTGTCGCTCGGGGATCAGGACTGGCAGGCCGAACCAGTGCCATTCGCCGTGGGGGAGCTGCCGGAATGCCTCGAAGCGGAACCCAACGACCAGCCGTCACAGGCCCAGGGCGTCAAACTGCCGACCATCGTCAACGGGCGCATCGGCGAGCCGGACGATGTGGACATGTTCTGCTTTGAGGGCAAGGCGGGCGACGAGATCGTCGCAGAGGTCGTCGCGCGGCGGCTGAACTCGCCGCTCGACTCGATCCTCAAGCTCGTCGACGCCCAGGGCGGGACGGTGGCGATGAACGACGACCACGAAGACAAAGGCGCGGGCCTGATCACCCACCAAGCCGATTCGTGGCTGCGGGCGACGTTGGCTGCCGACGGCGTCTACTGTCTGCACCTAGGCGACATGCAACACCGCGGGGGACCCGAGTACAGCTATCGTCTGCGGATCGGACCGCCGCAGCCCGATTTCGAGCTCCGCGTGACGCCTGCAACCATCAGCGTGCAGACTGGAGCGTCGGCCAAGTTGACGGTGTATGCCCTGCGACGAGATGGATTTGACGGCGAGATCGCGCTGCGTCTGCGCGACGCGCCTCGTGGGTTCAGTCTCGAGGGCGGAAGCATACCTGCCGATCAAGATCAGATCGAGCTGACGCTCGCCGCGCCGCGGGCGCCCCTATCGGAGCCGATCAATCTGAACCTGGAAGGTCATGCCACGATCGACCGGCGGCAGGTCGTGCGTCCCGTGACGCCGGCCGAGAGCATGATGCAGGCCTTTGCCATCCATCATCTCGTGCCGGCGCAAGAGCTGCGCGTGCTGGTGACCGGCCGCGATCTCTCGCGTCGTGTCGCAACGCTGTTGACCGCTGGTCCTGCGCGCATCCCGGCAGGCGGTACGACCAAGATTCGTTTGGGGCCTGTCCCGGACGTGAACCTGTCGCGCGTTGGGTTGAGGCTCGCGGGACCTCCCGAAGGAATCCGCATCAAGGATATAACCCGTGTTGGCGACAACGTGGAAGTCCTGCTCGAATCCGACGCGGCGAAAGTCCGGGCGGGCCAGAAAGGAGACTTGATCCTGATCCCCGCGCGGAAACCATCGGCCGACCGCGGTCCTGCCAAGCAGAAGATCGCCCGCGCGTTCATGCTGCCAGCCGTGTCGTACGAAATCGTCGATCCTTGAGCCGGGCCATCCTCGCACTCTGCCTCGTACTGGGACGCGGGCGATCATTGGCCATGCGCTGAGGCGGCCCTTTTGCGGCGCCACGACTTGGTTCGAACCACGTCGTCAATCCGCCGGCTGGGCCGCCAGACCTTGTCTTCTCCGGCCGCGGCGCGGCATCAGAGCTCCGACAGGATGGCCATCGCCCGCTGTTCGAACAGCTCCTGCCACTGCGGGGCGACCAAACAGTCGCAATCTTCCTGGGCGTGACCCGAGTTGTTGCGCTGCGCCGCGGTGGGCGTGTAGTAGATATAGCCGTTGGTATAGCCGGCGATGAACGTGTGTTCGCGCGGCGCCTGCTGTTTGAGCTTCAGTCCGATCTCGACGGTCAGCTCGCCGGGGAACGTCAGCAAGACGAACTCGCCGACCCGCAAGCCCACGACCTCGGCGTCCAAGGTGTCTCCGTCGGCCTCGGCGTTCTGCCGCTGGTGCATCTCGAGCAGTCGCAGGTTTTCCTGGACCCGCGTCAACTGCTCCATGGCCATGATGTTGCGAATATAGGCCTGCATGTTGGCTCGGTTCTCGGCGTCGAGGTTCGCCAGATCCTTGCGGCCCAGCGCTTCGTCCAGCAGATAGCGGTGCGACGAATAGGACGGGAAATCTTCGGCCAATTTGTACTGTACGTACAGCGGGAGGAATGTCTTCAGGTTGAGGCTCGTCCCTTTCAGCGATTTCAACAGGCTCGCCTGTTCGGCCTGCAGCCGGGCGATCCGCTGGACGGAATCGGCTGACCGGGGCAGGGCGAGGACGTCGTGGACCAGCTTCAGCGGGGCCTGGTCACGTGTCTGGATTTGTCTGAGCGCCCGCAACGCGCTCAAGCCCAACAGGTTTCCCAACGGCTCGGCGTCGCGCGGGTTGTGGACGTCTTTGTATTGCGCCGGGTTGATGTCGCCCGCGCACCCCTGCACGAACAAGGCCATGACGCCATCGCCCAGATTCTGTTCGATCACCGCCGAGGCAAAGCCGATGATGTCCGCCGAGTTGCCCCGGCTGGGAACTCCCTGGATCGGATGGCAGGCAAAGTTGTATACCACGGCCAGCGGCCGTCCGTCCTGTCGGTCGATCCGCAGCAATCCGATCTCGGGATCGATGGGGCCGATCCCCGCGACCTGTTCGTCGGCCACCAACGAATAGGCGTGGCGCACATCGGCCTCGCCGCCATCCTTCAATCGCAGCCGCCGATTCTCCGAGATTCGGTCCTCGTGGCCCGCGCCCGCGCCGACGCGAACGGGTTCGAGTTTCTGGCAAGCCTCGGCCACCGCCTGGACCGTGTGCGGGACGATGTCCGGCAGCGGGATCCCGTGGCAGTGGCTGGCCGTGATCAGGACACTGTTCGGTTCGATGTTCAGCTCCTGTTTGAGCCGAGCTCGCACGGTCGGAAGATAATCGTTCTTGATCCGACCGATCTGGCCGATCGCCACGACATCGACCGTGATCAGCGCCACGGTCTTCGCGTCGTCCTTCAACACCAACGCCTTGACGTACAGCGGGTCGTTGACCAGCCGTCCATCTCGATCCGTGATATCCGCCTTGGCGACACCGGCCAACAGCTCGGACGCACGCGCCGCCGAATGCGGCAGCCCGCCGCCCCAGAGCAGGCCGGCCCCGAGCGTCAGGATCGCCAGCCAAGGATACGACGGATGGCGTCGGACAATCGCCGGGAATCGCCGTCCGGGGCACGCGCGGTGCGTGAACGTCGTCGTCGGGCCCCGCGTTGCCCGGCGCGCTTCGCCCCGCGCCGGGCCGCGCGCGACGCTCGAGGATCGCGTGCCTTGAGAAAGATGGATCGCTGTCTTGGACCGAAGGCTGTAGGTGCCGTTCATGAGATCGCCTTTCGTAGTCGGTCGGACTAGGCGGCGCAGCGCCGGGCGGGTCGCGGCTCGCCGGGAAACACGGCGCCGCGTCCTGCGCTGGCCGATACTCGGTCATCGCGCCGGATCAATCGATCAGTGTAACGACGAACGGGCGCCGATGTCAGCGTCGCGCCGCGGAAAAACGGGACCCCGCGGCCCATGACCAGATGCGGGCGTCGCCGGGTCGGCAAGTGGGCAGGCTGTCGCTCGCGTGGCGTGGCCAATCCGGGCCGCACTCGAAGATGCGCGGCTGAGGCTGGGGCTCGATGGCATTTATCGTCGAGGCGGCACGGCGGACGGCGCTTGGGCTTGATTGAGGTCGCTGCCCGCGGCGGGGGCAACCACTTGGACATCCTGCGGCTCCTCGTACTTCTCGACGACTTTCTTCCAGCCGAAGGGTGTTTTAGGCTCGTGGAAATCACGATGGAAAATGTTCAACTGCTGCAGCGCGACGCTCCAGTTGACCTCGCGGTTTTCGAACGTGAACGTCGACCGGGCGGCATTGCGGGCGGGATCGAAATTGCGGTCAAAGATGACTAGCCCCTTGGGCAAGAAATCGTCCTGGGCGATGATCACGTGGACTTTCTGGTAATTGGCCGCGTCCTGCCGAGTCTTGGGATATGCCTCGAGCCAGTACTCGCCTTTGACGTCCGCCGGGACCGGCAGGGGGTGGATCCAGTAACGAGCCTTGAACTTGGCCGCGTCCACGCCGAACAGGAACGGCAGAGGGCCTTCGGCAATGGCCTTGCCGCGCATGTACGGCGGCAACTCGCGCTGGATCAGTTGCTTGTTCTTGAAATCGTGTTCGAATACCGACATTCCATCGCAGATCCAGAAATCGCCAAAGTCGTCCGGGCGCTGCACAAAAGACGGCTTTCCACCGGCTTGGGCCGGCGGGGTCCAGTGCAGCGTCTTTTCGACCTGATACAGGCCCTTGTCCGGCGCGGCGTATTTGATGCTGCCTTCGCTGTACGTCTTGAACGTCTTGGCCGGACCGAAAACCGGATCGTAGTCCCAGCGACGAAACGTACAACGATATCGCTCGACCGCCTCGCTGCGCTGCTGCCAATAGCCCAGCACGTCGTCGAGAAACTTTGCCTCCTGGGCTGTCATCGGCGGAAACGGCGCGGCGGCAGGCGCGTGCGCGGTGGCGGGCGCGGACGGAGCGCCAGGCACGGACGGGGTGGCTGGCGCCGAATTGACCGGCCGCGGATTGACGGCCGGCCCTTGGGCGTGCGCCAGCTCGGCGAGCACGACAAGTCCGGCGATGGCGACGATGACCAATCCACAATGCCTCATGGGTCCCTCCCGCGGCAATTCGACGCACATCCATCCTCTTAACGCGCCGCGGATTCTAACATGCCAGGTCCGCTGACCCTAGAGCGGTTTTTGCCCGTCAGCAAGCTAGCGAACCAATGCGCTGCCAAGGTTGAATATGAGGGCGGCCGTGGTTTGCCAACCGCGGAAATCTCGCAGTCAGACGAGGCTGATAACCCACAAATTCAAATTGGACAACGCACTAAGGCCTGTCCGACAATTGGGCTCGACCCACAACCTAACGCGGGCTAGCGCCCGCAACCCAAGAATCTGTTTGGCCGAAGGCCAACACGCCCCCTGTCGTCTGTGGCGCGCAACAGTCATCCCACCTCAATCCCACCTAACCCAGTCCGGTGCCACCAACCCACAAGTGTACTGTACACACCACTGTACAAGATGCGCGCACCGTGCGCGCATGATACGAACTAAGGCTCTAGCACGGCTGGGATGACGACAACAGAGCACCCCCGGGCGGACAGGAGCCCACAATCCTCAGACTGAGCGGGGACTTGTTGACGCCATTGGCCAGAAATAAGCTGGATGTTGCAGCTCCGCCCGATCCGTTTGGCCGGGTAGACGATTCACCAAGCTGAAAAGTATAAATGATCACGACCGCGGAAGCGGTCCGCAAGACAATTGGATCGACGCGACTGCGTCAAGTTACTGCCCGTCGACAACCGATCCACCAGGACCTTCGGGTCCGTGAACAGCAGGTGCAGTGCTTGGTCCCACGCCCCGATACGGGGCGCCGGCCATGCTGTCCTGCGGCGCCTCTTGGTCGAGGCGTCGAAGGCAGCCTCGATTTTCGACGCCCTTTTTCGTACGGGCCTCAACCGTGTTTTGCATCGCAAGAAGGCGAGGAATATCGCCCGTGACTGACCCCCACGATTCAGTATCTGCCACCATCCGTTTGACGTCATCCAGCCTTCTGCGGCGAGTGGTTTCGCACGACCAAGAGGCTTGGCGGCGGCTGGTCCATCTGTACGGGCCGCTGGTGGACTTCTGGCTGCGGCGGGCCAGGCTGCAAACGGCCGATTCCCGCGACGTGTTTCAAGAAGTGTTTCGAGCCGTGGCCCAGGGGATCGGCGGCTTCAGCAAGGATTCGCCGAACGGCAGCTTCCGCGGCTGGCTGCGCACGATCACTCGCAGCAAGGTGGCCGACCATTTCCGTACCGCCCAGAAGGAACCGCGGGCGATCGGCGGTTCGGATGCGTACCAGCAGCTTCGAGATCTGGGGGCGCCGGACAGCGGCCTCAACGAGGCCGACGGGGCAGATGAGGCCGACGGGGCAGACGAGGCCGAGGCCGTCCGGCAGCTACGTCTGCGGGCCTTAGAGTTGGTGCGGGGCGAATTCGAGGAGCGGACATGGCAGATGTTTTGGCGGGTGACCGTGGACGGTCATGCCACGAAAGACGTTGCTCAGGAACTGGGCGTATCGCCTGATGCGGTTCGAGTGGCAAAATGGCGGGTTTTGCGGCGGTTGAGGGAGGAACTAAGCGATCTGGGGTCCTGATCCGCTGTGGCCGTGACAGGTCTCAGAAGGCGGCGGGCCGCACGCGCAGAAAGTCGTGTTACGGTTCTCCGTTATTTATCTGATAGAGGCCACGAGGGTTTCGCTATCGGAGTTGACCATGCACCGCCCTGGTGTCGAGCACGATTCGGTTTGCGGCGACTGACCCGACAGGAGCGTGTTGTCCGACCTGGTGCTAGGCAAGCTGCCGGGCGAGACCATCGACTGGCTCAGCGGCCACGTCGAGACCTGTTCCGCCTGCCAGGGCGTCCTCGATACGCTCGACGATCTCGAAGATTCCGTCGTCGCCGACTTGAAGGCCGTATCCCGCTTGGTGCAACCCGACTCGGACCTGGAGCAGCAGATTCGGAAAGCCGCGATGATCGGCCCGACGGTCTGGAGCGAACAGGCTACTCAGGGACCGCCACGGTCCCCATGCGGACAATCGCAGCCGGACGAACTGCCTGGCCGCCAGCTTGGGCAGTACGAGCTGTTGGAACGGATCGGCCGCGGCGGCATGGGCACGGTCTACAAGGCCCTGCACATGCGGCTCAAGCGATATGTGGCGGTCAAGCTGTTGCCGAAGGATCGCGTTCGTGACCCGCAAGCGGTGGTCCGATTCTTCCGGGAAATGGAAGCGGTGGGGCGGCTAGACCATCCGCACCTGGTCCGTGCCCACGACGCTGGCGACGCCGATGGGCAACCTTATCTGGCGATGGAGTATCTGGACGGCGCGGACCTGTCCCGGCTGATACGGCGACGGGGGCCAATGGCGGTGGCCGACGCTTGCGAAGTCGTGCGGCAGGCAGCTTTGGGGCTCCAATATGCGCACGAGCGCGGCCTGGTGCATCGTGACGTAAAGCCTCCAACCTGATGCTCACCGGCGAGGGGCTGGTCAAGCTGCTCGACCTGGGCCTTGCCCGGCTGCTGAGCGACACGCCAGAACCCGAGGGGCTGACCGGTGCGGGCCGTATCGTTGGCGCCGGCGACTACATTGCTCCCGAACAGAGCCAAGGCGCGCATGTCGATGCTCGCTCCGACATCTATTCCTTGGGATGCACGCTGTATTTCCTGTTGGCGGGCCGTGCACCATTTGCGGGTCCGAAGCACGCGACGTTCGCCCAGAAGATCGTGGCTCACGCCCACCAACCAGCCCCGCCGATTTCACAATTCCGCTCGGATGTTCCCGCCGAACTGACCACGATCCTCGACCGGATGCTGACCAAGACCCCGGATCAGCGAATCCAGACCGCCGCCGAGGTGGCCGAACTGTTGCAGCGCTGTGCTGGGATGCACGATCTCAAGGGCGTGATCGCTGGCCGGCGCCAACTCGTCTCCGAGAATCCTGTGCCGGACACCGCAACCCGTCGCCGCCCCGTCTGGCTGGCAGGGTCGCTCGTGCTGGCGCTGCTCGCGTCGGCCTTGGCCTACTGGCACACCGAAATCGTGCTGATCATTCGCGACGAAGGCGTGCTGGTCGTCGCCGGCGACAAGACCGCGGGAGCAGTCATCGCCAAGTCCACCACCGGCGCGGACGTGACACTGGATCTTGCTGACGACCGAACCGTTCGCCTGCGGGCCGGCCAGTACGACATTCGCATCGTGGGGGCCGAGACGAATGTGGTGATCGAGCCTGGCCGAATCGAGATTGCTCGGGGCAGGCGGACAGTGGTCGAACTACACCGCGCGCCCGAGACGGCGCCGGCCACGACATCACCGCGTGATGCGCCGGCAAGCGAACTGCCCGGTCGCCAGCTAACGCCGCCGCAGGTCGAGAATTCCATCGGGATGCGTCTGGCCTGGATTCCGGCGGGTGAGTTCCTCCGGGGGTCACCGGACACGGAAGAAGGACGCGAACCAGCCGAGGGTCCGCAACGCAGGATTCGCCTGACTCGGCCCTTCTACCTGGGCATCCATGAAGTCACGCAGGGCCAGTACCGCCACGTGATCGGGAAGAATCCCAGCTTCTATTCCGCCAGCGGCGGCGGGGCCAAGTACGGTATCCGCGGCAACACGGACAATCACCCCGTGGAAACGGTCTCTTGGGAGGATGCGACGGCCTTCTGCCAAACGTTGTCGGCGCTGCCCGCCGAACGAGAGCCGGGACGGACCTACCGCTTGCCGACCGAGGCCGAATGGGAGTACGCCTGTCGGGCTGGAACCGACACGCCGTTCCACTACGGCACGTCGTTTTCGTCGCAGCAGGCGAACTTCAAGGGCAAGTGGCCTTACGGCGGAGCGGCCGAGGGGCCGTCACCTGGCCACCCCGTGCCGGTCGGCTCTTACCAGCCCAACGCCTTCGGCCTGTTTGACATGCACGGCAACGTCTGGGAGTGGTGTCAGGACTGGCACAGCCCCGACTACTACGTCACTTCGCCCGATGTGGATCCACCCGGCCCAGATTCCGGGTCGCGCCACGTGATCCGAGGCGGCAGTTGGGGCGTGCATTCGTACAACTGCCGCTCCGCCTGCCGCTCCGACGGCGTACACCCCCAGGCGTATCTGTTCAGCCTGGGATTCCGCGTCGCAATGGATCGGGCGGGCGGGACGAACGTGGGGGACGGTTCCGAATCCGAGCCGAAGAGGAACGGCGTGCCGCAAGGGACGCGATGAAAGGGTCATGACATGGCGGCGATTACTTCGAACAACGTCTTTCGAGCCAGTCCACGAATTCCGCCAGCGACATTCCCAAAGCTTGGCAGATGTCGCGGTGTTTCAGGGCGTCGAGCCGACGTTCACTATGCTCGAATGTGCTCGCTAGTGTCTGTCGGAAAAGTCGTGTTTTCCGAAGGAGGGGTCGGCTTTTCCAGGGGATCCGCTACGACCGTGGCCCTCGGCGGGTACGAAAAGTCTGACGGGACGGCAAGGGCAAGGCGGTGAGGCTGCGGGTGTCTACACCATCAGCGATCGCCGCTTTCTACATCCCAGTTTGTTACAGCCAGAGGCGTCGACATCCGGTCTCGTGACGTACCACGCGCGAGTGGATATTGGCGCTGCAATGCGTCTCGGCGGCGGCGGAGTGTCCTATGACGACCCGGCCATTGAGGTGACGTACAGATGATAGGGAGTCAAGATGACGGATGCGAGTCAAGAACGAGAGCCGAACGATGTGCGTTGGTGGCTCTCGACGACAGGCAAAGCCCACGGGCCGTACACAGAAAGCTATGTCATCGCCGGATTGAAGACGAACACACTTCCGGTGAACGCCCACGCCTGCCCGGTGGGTGGTCAGGAGTGGAAACCCGTGAGCCAGTGGCCGCCGTTTGCAACTGCTGTCGTGCTGGCGCTCCAGGTGACTCCAACGCCTTCCGCGCCGGCTATGGCCGCAGCGTCGGCCCCCGTGCTGACGAACCCGCAGTTGCCTCCGATGGCCAACCGGATCTGCGCATATTCGATTGTGCTATCACCATTTCTCTGTGCCCTTTACGGGTTCTCGGGCCTCATGACCCTCAGTCCGACCTTTCGGGACGACTCGGACTTCTTCGGTCTTGAGGTTCTAATGCTTATCCTGTCGATCCTGGCAAATCTCGGTCTCACTATCCTGCTGGTAGTAGTCGGCATCCGACTAAAGGCTCTTCGCAGATCGGGAGCCACGATCATCAAGGCCGCCATTTGGCTCGGCCTGGCTTTCTCGCTCTTGTACCTTGTTGCCGTGTTCGTGGTTGCCGCAATCGCGGGCATGAGCGAAGGCGAGCACTTCGCTGAACAGACACCCACCACGGCAGCGACGCTGATCGACTTCGTGATGACCATTATATCACTTGTAGAGTGCACATTTCAGATCATCGCTCTCGTCTGGCTGCACCGACACACCAAGAACCTTCCACTCACAGCATATTGAAAGGTCCTATCATCTCATGACTGACCAACATTGGCATTATGAGCGTGGTACCGAACGAGTGGGGCCGTTTCGGCTCCAAGATCTGCAACAGCTGGCTCACGTCGGCCTGATTCACCCCGACACGCCGTTGTTGCACCCGGATGGTAGCCGCATTCCCGCCCGAGCTTTGCTGGCGTTTGCCGCCGAGGAACAGACACAGGTCGTGGTAGCTGAAGTGGTCCAGGCACCCGACCCATCACTCGTCTGGAATTCACCTCCGCCTCCTCCTCCCCCGCCGCCAGTTCCAGCTTACCAGGGGACCAGCCTAGTGGCCATCCCCCCGTATCTATCGCCACCGAAGCCGAAGCTTCCCTGGAACGCTCGTGCCATCGGCTGGCTCGGCTTGGCGTTCAGTCCGATCTGGGCGGGCATCATGGCGGCACTCAATTCGCGGCGGCTTCACACCGGCTTGCCACTTTGGCGGCCGATTGCCATTGGAATCGGGGCAACGATCCTCGACATGCTCGTTTCCGCGATGTTCGGGGACTTGCTCCTCATCGATCTCATCCTCTACGCGGGTGCCCTCGGCCTGATTTGGCATCTCGACCTAAAACCGCAAGTGCCGCTATTTGAGACCCAACAGGCAGAGCCTCGACGCTCGGCTCGTTGGTTCTTGCCCAGCCTCGCCGGCTGTCCTACGGCCTTCTTTGTACTACTAACCTCAAACATCGTGAAAACTGTGACAATGTTTTTAGGCAGCGACAGCGTTAAGTTGTTGAAGGGTTACATCTTGTGCTTTCAGTAG
>JAVYAJ010000120.1:0-9045 GCA_032229885.1 Candidatus Anammoximicrobium sp.
GCGAAAGGCCGCCAAATCGCTACCGCCCTACTGAAAGCACAAGATGTAACCCTTCAACAACTTAACGCTGTCGCTGCCTGAAAACATTGTCAAAAAGTTCACGATGTTTCAGGTTAGTAGTACAGGAAGCGTGTTGGCCGAAGGCCATCAGCAACGTGGCCTGGGGCAACGCCCCAAGAGTCAGAGATGATAGCAACCATATTGGCCGAAGGCCAACATCAACCTGTCACCGCGGCCCGGATGAATATGGCCTTCGGCTAAAAGAGGCATGCGCGCGGCGCCAGCCCTGGGGCGTTGCCCCAGGCTACGGTGATCGGAGGCCTTCGGCCAAACAGATTCTTGGGTTGCGGGCGCCGACCCGCGTTAAGCATTTCAAGGGATGAGATATGCGGATCGCGATCGGGAGTTCGATTTTGTTCTTTTCTAGCGCGCTGGCGAGCGCGGTCGCTGGCGAGGCTCGCGAGCAACAGGAACGACCGGCGGGCGTGTCGGAAAAGGCCCTGCTCGAAGGCCCCGGACCGATCGCCCTTCGTCCGTTGGGCGGCACGGACCGCGGCAAGCGGCTCGCGGTCCGATTCTGCGCCGGGCCGCGGCGCGGCGAGCGGGCGGCGCCGCGGTTGTACAGGTTTGTGGCGGCGGCGGAACCTGTAGAAAACCAGACGTCCATCGATGTCGATCGGTGGTTCGACATCGTCACGAAAAACCCCGCGGATCGTATCCTGATACGGCGCGAGGGCAAGGCGATCGTTCTGATCGTGGCCAGCCCCAGCGGGATTGGCGACGCCACAATCAGCCCTAAAAATGGGAAGTGGCCCGCCCCGCTGATCCTGCGGCTGCGGCTGAAGGGATTGGAATCACTGACGATCTCGCAGGGACAACTCACGCTCGCAACGTCGTTCCCCAGCCATGGCGACTCGGAACCGCGAGTGTACTTAGAGGCGGCTGGGCAGCAGCACGCACTGGACGAGCACAGCCAATACTGGACGCCGGTCAGGATTGTGGGCGACCAGGCTGTCCCGTTGAAAACGGGCCATTTCGAGCTGACGCCGCCCGCAGCGTTCACTGCACAGCCTGGGCCGATGACGATCCGCTGGATTGATTTCTACCGAGGGTGACCGGTGGCCCGATGCGCGGAGGATGCCCAGACTCATCTTCTACGGTCAGAGGTCGGATCTCCCGTCCTAGGAGGCTGTCCGAGAATCGGGAGCGTGGTGTCGGCCGTCGACGACACGTATCTGCTGGTGATGGAATACGTCGAAGGCCTGGACTTGGCCGAGGTCTCGCGGCGGCTCGGCCCGTTGGCCATTGCGGACGCCTGCGAACTGGTCCGCCAGGCGGCGATCGGACTCCAGTACGCCCACGAACATGGGTTGGTCCACCGCGACATCAAGCCGGCGAACCTGATGCTCCACCCCAGCAGCCAGGCAGCGGGCGATTCTGGCGCCTCGGTGAAGATTCTCGATCTGGGGTTGGCGTTGCTGAGCGAGGACCGGCGGGACGCGGCGGTCGAGGAAGAATTGACCACGGCGGGCACCCGATGGGCACGGCCGACTACATCGCTCCGGAGCAGGCCGGCGACGCCCACTCGGTCGATATCCGGGCCGACCTGTACAGTCTGGGTTGCACGCTGTACAAGCTGCTGAGCGGCCGCGTCCCGTTCAGCGGCCCGCAATACCGGACGGCTCTCGACAAGCTGATGGCCCACTGCCGCGACCCGATTCCCCCGATCCGGCAGGTGCGCGAGGGCGTGCCGGAGGACCTGGCGGCCGTTCTCCAGCGGATGCTGGCCAAAGACCCTGCTGAACGATTCGCCACGCCGGGCGAATTGGCGGCAGCGATCGCGCCGTTTGCCGCCGGCGCCGATCTGACGGCGCTGCTCGCTCGGGCCGACGAACAGTCCAAGTCGCCCCCGGTGATTCAGCAGCCCTCGTGTACGACCATCCCTCAAGCCTCCTCGGCGGTTCAAGGCACCGCCCCACTGGGCGTTGCTCGCCGCGACGAGGCGGTCGAGGCGGTAGCGCCGGTTGACGCCGAAACGATCACCTACTCGCCCAAGGCTCGTTCTGCACGCTGGCGGCGCGTTCCGCGGTGGGCGATCGCCGCCGGTTTGTTGCCCGTTCTGTTCCTTCTTGGGGTGGTGATCTGGATCAACAACACGCGCCGCATCGAGGCGCCCGACGGCAGTGACGTACGCGTGGCCCCGGACGGCACGGTAATGATCACGCTGCCCGATGGCAAAGTCCAAGTGACTCGGCCCCAACCGCAACCTGCGTCCCGAACCGATGCGCTGCCCGCAGCGACGGTAGGGCAGCGCCCGTCGATCGTGCCGGGACAGGTCGTGTTGACGCCCGAGCCGCTGGAGATCGCGACGGGCGAACCGTTGAGCCGCACTGCCCTGGTGCTGCAGCCCGCGCCCCTCAAAGGGCTCCAATCGTGGACGATCGAGACCATCGCGCACCGCGGATCATATCCTGTGGCGGCGTTCAGCCCCGATGGGCAAACGGTGGCCACCGTCTGCACCGATCCGACGATCCGCTTCTGGAACGTAGCCGATGGTAGATTCCTCCGCGCGATCGTGGCCCACGGTCTGTCGATTGTGGGACTAGCCTGGTGCCCGGACGGGCGACTACTGGCCACGGCCAGCGCCGACCGCACGGTGCGGATCTGGGAAGTCGCCACCGGCCGCCGCTTGGCGACCTTTGTGGGCGAGTCCGCATTTCGCAGCATCGATTGGTCGTCCGATCCCCGCTACTTGGCCGCTGGCTGCCGTGATGGCACGGTCCACTTCTGGGAGTTCACACTCGACACTGACGACCCGGCCGCCCGAACGCCCCGCGAAGGCTGGCGACCGGTGGGCTGCGGTGTGCGAACGCGGAAAGCCGAACGTCCATCCTCGCGAGGTATTTCCGTCGTACGATGGTCGCCCGATGGGAAAACGCTAGCGACTGGGAACGGATTGACATTGAGGCTGTGGGACGGCCAAGCTGGAACCTCCATACCGTCCATCCAATTCGAGGGCCCTTCCGATATCCGCGTCCCCGAAGGCTGGGTGTCCTCACTAGCTTGGTCGCCCGATGGATCCCAAATTGTCACGAGCGGAAATCCACCGCGATTCTACTGCACGGTCACGGGGGAACTGTTATCGAAGGGGCCGGATGGAATGAACGCATGGTCTTGTGTGGCATGGTCGCCGGATGGAAGCAGGGTGACGGGCCGGTACTTCTTCCCTTCACAGGCATTTTCCTTCAAGGTCGAAACCGGCACTGTCGTTGTGAACAAACCATGTTGGTGGATGTGCAATGCCCTGGCCTATTCGCCCGATGGTAACTTACTTGTCGTCTCGCGACACTTGGGACGTGTCGAGTTGTGCGAGGCCGATTCCGCCGAACCGCTGCACGTGCTGCCGGCGCACACCGCACACGTGGAGATGGCGGCGTGGTCACCCGATGCGGGCGCCATCTGCACATCGTCGACGCCGGGTAATGGCTCGGCAACACGCCTGGTACGCATGACGTCGGCTGAAACCATCTGGGAAACGGCCGGTTACACTGCCGGCATGTCTCTGACTTGGTCCATGGATGCAAAATGGGTGAAAGCGGGGGACCATCGCGTATACGACGGCATATCCGGCCAGCATCTATTTAAATTGACGGGGATATCGTGGCGCGCTGGGGCATCGTCGTCGCCAACCGAAGCGGTGCTTGCGACGTTCTACCAATACGATCCGACAACCAAGTTCTTTGACATGTCCTCCGGCGAAGTCTTGCGAGAGCTTCCCGGCGGACGTTCGGCCCTGACCTGGTCGCCCGACGGCAAGTCGGTGGCTGTGGCCGCAGACACCGAGATCACGCTCCGCGATGCCCACAGTTTCGACGTGGCCGCAACGATTACGGCACCGGCGAAGCACGTGATGAGCGTGCTGGCCTGGTCGCCCGATGGCTCACTCCTGGCGGCCGGCATGACCGACGGCAAGGCCTACGTGTTCGACATCGACTCGGGCAAGCTGCTGCGCACCTGGGAAGCTCACACCAGCACGATCGAGTCGCTGGCGTGGTTCGACGGGGGATCCAAACTGGCTTCCGGCACATCCGCCGAAGTGCGAGTCTGGGACGCCGCGGGCGACCTGCTGCGGACGATCCCCGACGATTGCGGGACGTTCTCACCCGATGGCCATTTGGTCGCCTCGCGCGGCGACAGCTCGTTGCGGCTGTGGAACCTCGAAGACGGCCGCTATCTCCGCACGCTGCTCACGCTGCGCAACCGCCAGTACGCAGCGGTCAGTCCCGAGGGACACTACGCCGGATCGCCTGACGCGCAAACAGACTTCGTCTACATCGTCCAAACCGACGAGGGCCAGCAGACGCTGACCCCCACCGAATTCGCCGAACGCTACGGCTGGAAAAACGACCCGGCCAAGGTCCAACCGGACACGCCGTAACACGAGTCTGGAAAAGAGGACAGGTCCGATTTACCGGAACGGCCCGGATGGTTCTGCGCACAAATTGGACCTATCCCCCTTTCGCCGTTGCGTAACCTTTTGCACAACATCGGACCAGCACTGACAAGGGAGCCGGTTTCACCAAGGAAGCGGGGGCGATGAAGTGGCGCGGGCAAATTGATCGCGTCAGGGCGAGGGGGCTGAAAGTGTACCCGTTGTTTCTAGAACGGTGCGAAACCAAAGGGGCCCGGCCAGGCTTGCCCATCCCATTTTGCCGACCGGTTCTCGCCCGTCGTCGCCGCTCGTTACTGCGCAAACCCCTTGATAGCCTTGACCTGCGTCGCGGCGCCCAACGAGCCCGGCCATGCCTTGGGCCGTCATCGGGTTGACGGGATCGTCTTCGGCGGCCTAAAATGCGTTGTCGGGTCGGTTTGACTCTACGACGACTTGTTCCGCTTTGCTTTTCCGACTCGTCCGCCGGTCTGCCCGTCGCCCGGTTCGACGGATTCGCGTCGCCTTGGGGGCGGGGCGCGTTCTGCTCGATGGATGACAGGACGTTTGGGTTTCGCCCGGCGCGTGGCGTCAACTTGAATGACGCCCTCGTCTCAAAATACAAGTCGTCGGTGTTCAACGGACGAATGCCGCGGTTGGTAAGCACGGACGCACGGTAAAGGAGGCCACTGAGCAAAGACCTGCTCGCCCCCCCTCTGGGTGCACGCGAGCAGTCGGCCATTGCCTGAAAGGAACGTGTCATGGCGCAACATCCCGTACTCGAATCCTCGATCGACGCCAGCCCGATGTGGAAGGACCATCTCCAGGAATTGGCCGAGCAGATCAGCGATGCGGTATATGATGCGGCGGACGCCGTTTCCTTGGTCGAGGAACGGTTCGCCGAATTGGCTAAACACCTGGAAACCCGCTTTTCCGCCGAGGAGCGGAGCGGGCGGTTCGAACAGGTGCTGTGCTATGCGCCGTGGCTGACCAGCCAGGCCCACGAACTTCAGCAACAGCACGCTCCGTTGATCGAGACGTTGCGACGCCTGCGACAGCGATGCGGCGACCGGGAAAGCCCCGTCGCGTGGTGGCACTGTTTGCGGCTTGATTTCAAAGACTTCATCGAGCTTCTGTCCGAGCACGAGGCGGGCGAGATCAACCTGCTGCGGGACGTGCATCCCGGGCCGGCTTGGAACGACGAGGACGACACCGTGTGACTGACAACCACCGGCGATCGGCGGCACGCGATGTCGGGTGCACGTGGCAATCTCGGGCGAGTTGCGCGCGACGGGGACGCAGGTCGTTGAACCGCCGAGGCGCAGCGAGCGCAGAGGACGCGCCGCGCGCGATTGGGGCGCTGTCCCTCCCTCGCGAACGCGTCGGGTTACAGCGGAGGGCCCGCCGCGCGCGGCTGGGCCGCGGGCTGGTCGAACGAGCGACGGGCGTCGGCGGGCCGCGTCAGGTCATCGGCCCGCGACCGGCCGGCGCAGGCGCCCATCGGTTCGTCACGGTGATCACAAAACCCAGCCGTCGCGATACGTCCGGTGCAGCAGTTGATTGGCCGATTCGTCGTTCGTGATGCGACAGTTGGGGCCGTCCCAGGTCAACTTTTTGCCGGCCCTCACCGCGACATTGCCGAGCAAGCAGGTCTCGGTCAATAGTCCCGAATGGTCGACGAAGTTCGAGCCGGCCGGTGGGCCGCCCCGACACGCATCGACCCATTCCTTGTAATGACCGACCGAGCGCGGCAACCGTTTGGGAGGACGACCGTAGGCTTTCATCTTGCTTTCTGGCGTCAAGCGATGCCCCATCAAAGTGCCTTGATCGCCCAGATAGATCACGTCACCCATCCCGCGCGTCGCTTCGAGATCGCGCGGAAAAGGTGGTTTTAGCCCGCCATCGTACCAGCTAAGCACGACCGGCGGCATCTCGCCCCGCGCCGGAAACTCGAACCGCGCCAGGACGCCCAGCGGATATGTCTCGGAATTGAGCTTGGTGCTGCTGGCTTCGACGCTGACCGGATGTTCGAGCTTCAACGCCTTGAAAACGGTAGACAGTTTGTGGCAGCCGAGATCCCCGAGCAAGCCCGTGCCGAAATCCCACCAATTGCGCCACGTCCACGGATGATAGGCCGGGTGGTACGGCCGCACCGGCGCCGGTCCTAACCACAAATCCCAATCCAGTCCGTCCGGGATCGGAGGCGTTTCCGAGGGGCGTCCGTCCGTAGCGGGCCAATCCCAAAACCGCGCGGGGCACCAGACTTGCACCTCGTGCACGCTCCCGATCGCCCCGTCTGCGATGAACTCGCAGACCAGGCGAGCCTCTTCCGAGGCCTGCCCCTGATTGCCCAGTTGGGTCGCTACCCCAGACCGACGCGCCAACTCGGCGACTTGTCGCGCTTCGTGAACCGTATAGGTGAGCGGCTTTTCGCAGTAAACGTGCAATCCCTTTCGCAGCGCGGCCATCGTGATCGTCGCGTGCGTATGATCGGGCGTAGCCACCATGACCGCATCCACGTCCTCCTGGCCAAGCAGATCGCGGAAGTCGCTGTACGCGCGACATCCTCGATAACTGCCTGCCGCGCGTTGCGCGGCGTAGTGTTCGTCGACCATCCGTCGAGCCGGCTCGTAGCCCGCGGGGCGCTGCTCTCTGCCCTGCGTCCAATTCCAGGACAGATAGCCGCCACTCTCGCGATTGGCGTCGCACACGGCCACAACCTGGATTTCCGGAAATTCGAGAAAAGCCTGCATGTTTTGGATGCCTTGGCCACCGACGCCAATCCCGGCCAGCGTGATCTTGTCGCTGGGCGCGACGCGGCCCTCGCCACCCAATACGTGCGGCGCCACAATCGTCCAAGTAGCCGCCGCGGCCGCCGAGCTCAGAAGGCGTCGTCGCGAAACGCGGATCGCGTCCGATGGCGGGTCGCGCATCGTGTTTCGAGTGTCCATCGTCGTTTGCTCCTTAAGTTCGAGTTTGGAATCGAAAACCCATCGAAACAAGCTTGATGTTGGCGCAGCCCGTGTCTTCGCCCGGCCGTTCTGATCGCTGCCGCAATCCAGGCTCGCAGCGCAGGCGACCGCGGGCCGCCAACCTATCCCGGCTGATGCGTCGCGTTGCGATGGCGTCGTTGCCCTGAGGGTCTCTCGGCTCGTGGATGATCGGCGCGAACGCCCCCTCGCCCGCCAAGCATCCTTCCGGCCAGTTCGTCGCCCCGCGAATCCATTCTTCGCCAGACGATCGGCTCTGGTCTCTCGGTCGAACGAAACGATCCTATCAGTTTTTTCAGCGTTCGCGTCCGCCGAACGATGACGAGCGCGCAATTTGTGCGTCTCAAACAGGATATGTCGTGCAGGTCACAGTAGGTAAGGAGTATATTGGATAGGGGCAACTGGCGTGAAAACGGCCTCAACCGGGCGTAGGATGCCCACCAGATCACCGTTCGGCTCGACCGTCGCGTCTTGGACCGGGAAGGCAGACCATGAGCTTGGATTATGCGGACCGATGCTCCGTGTGATCGCGCGGAAACAGCGGCCCCTGCGGTGATGCGGGGCCTGCTTGGATACGCACCGAACCGGCGGAGATCGACGTTCCTTGTCAACGGAGACAGTTCTGTGATTCGATTCCATGATTCGAAGGCCCTGCGCGTGACCATATTTTGCACTGTCGCCACGCTGCTGACGTGGGCGCACGCCGGTTCCGCCATGGCCGCCGATCCCACATTTGTGGGCGTGTTGGCGTTGGCCTTGGAAAACGACGTCGCCGAGCGACTGGGGTTGTCGGACGAAGTTCGAGCCCGTCTCCAGCGATTGGTCAATGACCGTGAGGACGCCGCCCTGGAAATCGTCTTGGGAATCAAAGACCTGCCGCCGATCATGCAAACCGCGCGCCTGGCGCCGTTCGTCGAAGAATCCGAGCGACTGGGATTCGCCTTGTTGACGATGCCGCAACGGGAAAAACTGCGTCAGATCCGGCTCGCCCGACAGGGCATGAGCGCGTTGGTCGAGCCCGAATTGATGGAATCGCTCAGTCTGTCGCCCGAGCAGCGCGCGCTGGCTCAGAAACTTCTGGAGCAGCGGGCCGTAGATATGGGCAAAGGCAGCGAGAACGAGCGGCGGATTACGCGCGCCGTGTACGAACGCAAACTGGCCTCGCTGCTGAGCGAGTCGCAGCGGGCAACATGGCAGACCTTGGCGGGATTGTCGGACGCTCGGGTCGCGGCAAGTACTGGACCGGCGGCACAGAAACAGCCCGCCGCCAGCCCTGCGGCGTCAGCCGCCGCGTTCGAACCCGCCGCCATGACATCGGCAGATGCCGGGCCGGCGACGGCCTCGATGGCTGCCACACCGGCGACGGCAGCCACAACGCCACCGGCCGCGACGACCACAGAACCCGAGAAGGCCGCCACCGTGCCTTCGGTCACGCCCCCGGGCGCACCGGCGACGGCAGCCACAACGCTACCGGCCGCGACGACCGCGGAACCCGAGAAGGCCGCGACCGTGCCTTCGGTCGCAGCGCCGCGCGCACCGGCGACGGCATCCACAATGCCACCAGCCGCGACGACCGCGGAACCTGAGACGGCCGCGATCGTGCCTTCGGTCACGCCCCCGGGCGCA
>JAVYAJ010000121.1:0-7124 GCA_032229885.1 Candidatus Anammoximicrobium sp.
AGATGACAGCAACCGTGTTGGCCGAAGGCCAACATCAACGTGTCACCGTGGCCCAGATGAATATGGCCTTCGGCCAAAAGAGGCACACGCGCGGCGTCAGCCCTGGGGCGTTGCCCCAGGCTACGGTGAGCGGAGGCCTTCGGCCAAACAGATTCTTGGGTGGCGGGGCACTAGCCCGCGTTAGGTTGTGTTGCTAGCAGTCGCGCTTCTACAATACATTGTGGGTGGGCGTCAATTCACAGACAGATTTCTAGGCTACCGTGAAGATGGCCGTAGGGCATCCATCACCGTAGCTGAGGGCGTGGGCCAATCATAATTTTCGGCTTGTCGCGCTCGCCAGAGGGCGGATTCCCGCGCGGCGACGAGCCACGCGGATCTTCTCGATTCCCATCGACGCGTTTGAACAGGAACCGGCACGTGGCGGCTACGCCTGACGACGACGATCGCTACGAACGATACTACCGCGTGCTGGCCGCCGCCGCGGCGAGTGAGATGTTTTCGCTGGCCGATCTCAAAGGCGTCTGCGCGGATGAACAGCCCGCTTACGTGACGCGGGTAGTTTCCGCTCTCGAGAACGACCGACTGGTGCAGGCCGTCGATCTGAAACGCACCGAGTTTCGCTGGGCGGCGGATCGTGACGAATCGACGTTGCGGCAGTGGGCCCGGTCTCAGATCTTCACGGATCGCGTCACACGCTCGCCGCTCGACGAGCGGCCGCGCGAGCGGCTGTTGCGGCTGGGCGCGGAACCATTGCGGACCGCCGAGCTGTTGGCGATTCTCATCCGCACGGGCCGCAAGGGCGTCTCGGCGGTCCAAGCGGGCGAAGCGATCACGATCGCATTCGACCAGCGGCTCGATCAACTGCGCGACGCCGGCCGCGGCGAGCTGGCGCAGATCAGTCCGGTCGTGAAAGACACGGCCTACTGTCAGATCATGGCCGGCATCGAACTGGGACGGCGCGTCGAACGGGCGATCGCCAAGCTGGCCAAGCGCGCGCCGATCCGCGGATCGCAGGACGCGATCGATTATTGTCGTGAACGATTTGCCCGGCTGGCCATCGACAGTCGGCAAGAAGAGTTTCACGTCGTCACGCTGGACACCAAGAACCACGTTCTGGGCAACCATCTGATCAGCCGGGGGTTGCTGGACCAGACGGTCGTTCACCCTCGCGAGGTGTTTCGGCCCGCGATCAAGGATGCGGCCAAATCCGTGATCCTCGTTCACAATCACCCGTCCGGCGATCCCACGCCCAGCGCCGTCGATCGGGCGCTGACACGGCGCCTGGAAGAGGCCGGCAAGCTGCTGGACATCCAGGTGCTGGATCACATCGTCGTCGGCGCCGACAGCGCGGTCAGCATCCGCGAGCTCGACGAACTGGGGCGCTAAGCCTGACGAGCCGCGGGCCACGACCGCGGGGCGAACGCTCAGAAACCGCGGGCGCTGATCACGTCGGCGAAATCCGTCAGGTGATAACCGATATCGACATAGTCGAGCGTGCGGCACAGCGCTCGCAGGGCCACGCCAAAGCCATCGGGACCGCTGAAACCGCCGAACTGGCCGCCCCCTTTGACATGCGGCTCGAGATCCAGGAACACGCCCGGCACGCCGCGTTTGTTGAGCTTCTTCTCCAGTTTGGGAATCAAGTCGCGGAAGTCGCGTAGAATCGCCTCGTGCCCCGTGTCTCCCCGGTCGGCGGGCACAAAGTGTTTGAGCGCCTCTTCGTCGATGTGATCCGTTTTCTGGGCCGGATGCGGATGGCGATAATCTTTGATGTGCAGCCAGCCCAGACCGGGTTTCATTTTGCGGTACTGTTGCAGGCATTCGTCCGCCGAGTAGCCCATGGTGGCAATGTTGGCGCCGTCGAAGATCAGCAGCAACGCCGGGTGGTCCACCTGGCGATGGATTTCCGCCAGCAGCTCGCCGGTTTGGCCGACCAGGTTGGCCTCCAGCTCCAGCCCGAAAATCACGTCATTTCGATGGCAGGCCTCCGCGATCTTGCCCAGTTGATCGACGACTTGCGGCAGATGCTCGCGCGGATCCGTTCCCCGCGGATGATAGAACGAGAATCCGCGGATCAGCTTGGTTTCAAACGCCTGGGCCATTTCGCACGCTTGTCGCACGTCCTGGTCCAAGTACTTTTTGAACGGCACGTATCGATTGGACGTTCCATCGTCGACGTCCAACAGCTTGACCTTGCCGATCGGAGAACCGATCGACGAGACGTTCAATCCATACGCGCGTTCCAGCTCGCGAATCCTGGCGATTTCCGCCTTGCTCAACAGCATCACGTTCTTGATGCCCTGCCCGGCGTCGATGAACCGGATCGCGTAGTACTGCAAGCCGAGCGCTGCGAAGGCCGAAAACTGTTGTTCGGCGGTCTTCTGGTTAGCGGCTTCGTCGGCAAAACCGGACAGAATCACACAGGGTTTGTCGGCCATCCCAATCATCCTTCGCGGTCAGGGAATCCATATCGAGCCCGCATTTTGCGAAGCCGCGCCCGGTGCACGCGCACGGGCGATCGTCGCAAACGGTCGTCCACCGTCGCGTCAGCAGCGCGCCATGCCAGCGGGTTGCGGGAACGAAGAAGACGACTTCCGAGCGGCTATTGTGGAGATTGCATACCGAGCTGTCAAGTAGTCTGAGCTTGTCCGATCTCCGCGCGTCCGCGGCGCGTGAAGCCTCGGTCAGCCGGGCCAGATCCGGCGCGGGCGCGTGACGGCAGGTTTCTCGCCGGCCGTGCGGCGAATCCGCCGGGCTCGGCGGCCCTGCGGCAAGCGATTATCCGGAAAATCGCTACAATCGATACACTCGACCTAAAGCTCCGCCTTTCAAACGCCGAAATGGAATTGTAATCACGTGCCGGCGCCGTTGAGGGACCGTACATCGTCCGGACCGCTGCGCAGCGGAAGCGTGCGGAATCCGTACGGGCGTTCGTCGGCTCAGGCCCTGTGCCGCGCGCAGGTTCAATCGTCTGTTGGATAGCGAGGCCACTATGTGGAGCAAGCAGTTCGCTGGGATCGCCACCTTGATGCTAGCTGGCCTGACCGGCTGTGCGATGTGCGACAATGCACAGGATTACAGCTACGGAACCTATGGCGGACGGTGGCAACGAGGCGATCCAGTCAGGGGGCGCGTTGCTTCGGTGTTCGATCCGGCGGGCGTCCAGATCAGCGACGCCTACGCGCCGACCGTAGCGGATGGTCCGATCGAGTTCTATGAAGGCGATGACTCGGAGGAAGCGTTCGAGGCTTCGCCCGATGACGCACTGAACGACGTGGACGACACAGCGACCGACGCTGCCGCGTCTGGCGCCGCGCGCGGCGCGGCGGGTCAGGCGGAACAAGAGGCGCCTGCGGCGGGCGCCAAGGCGGCTGTCCCGCTGCCAGCCCTTGCCGAACCAGCGTCCGAGCCTGGCGCGGCGCGGAGCTCGCCCGCGGAGATTTTCGATTTTCCTGCGATGCCTCGCGAACTCGTCCCCGGGCCGTCGAGTCCGGATGACGCGCCGAGGCTTCCGCCGCTCGAACCCGAAGCGCGCTGAGCCAAGGTTGGCGCCGGCCGGATCGTCGGGGCAGGGCAGGCACGCGGTGCGCGGACGTCGCGGAGGGATCGGCTCGAAACACACGGAGGACAGGCGACCACGACACGTAACCCGAAGCGCGAGCGAGGGGCTACGTTCGTTCGTCGCTTGCGCTGCGGGTTGCGATGAAATGCGTCAGCCGCGATCGCGTGTGCGATGCGCCCGTCAGAGGGCAGATGCCGAGCAGGCTCGTCGGCTGGGGACGCCCCAGCTCGGCGCCGTCCGACAGCGGCCGGCGAGCGTTAAATGGCGATTTTCTCCACGACTGGTACAATGAACTCAGTCGCTGACGCCGTGATTGAGCGGCGTTCGGGAAACCAAGGGGCGGCGCGATCCGACACTGCCCTCGCGGCCAGTCCGCCGGGGCGGCGTGCGGACGCTCGCCTAGGACCGAGGACAACGTCCTCACCCCAAATGTCCGGTGCGTACATGACTATCCACGAGAACGAAAATCCGAGCGACGCGACCTACCGTTGTCCGATCTGTGGAAGTTCGCTGAGTTCCGAGCCCGCACTACCACAATACGACGCTCCGTGTTCGCAATGCGGTTATTTTTTATGGTGTCGTGAACGGTGCTCGGCGGGCGTGGTGGCGCTGGACGTCTTGCCGCAGCGAACGCCCAAACCGTGGGATATCGTCCGGCTGGTCGAAGCCCTCGTCGCGCGGGGCGCCCACGTGCGTGTCGTCGCCGATCTGTCTCGTTTGGACCTGGTCGACAGCGCTTTCATCGCACGGCTCATGTCGCTGAACAAGTTGCTTCAGGCCTCCGCCGGGCGGCTGGCCTTGACGGGGCTGTGCGCCCACATTCGCGAGACGTTCGGATATTTGCGGCTCGACAGGGCGTTCGAGATCGTCGAATCCGCGGGATCGGGAGACTGAGACGCTGCCGCCGCGGGTTCCTGTCCGGACGCGTTTTTTCGACCCGTTGCCGGTGGCCCGCCCCCGGCGGTCGCTCGCGGGCTGCCGGATCGCCACCCGTGTCTGACCACAGGCGCTGCCTGCGACTCGGGAGACCAAAAACCTCGGTTGCTCCGGGGGCTCAGGGTGGTTGCAGCGTATGCACAAATCTGTTAGCGTAAAGGGCTTTCCTCTGTCAGCTTACGGTTGGTCGCTGCGTCGGCGACCCGGACAGTGGGAAAGTGCCTTTTTCTGTACGACCTTGACGAAGGTGAGCGTTTGCGCATTTCGTCGGCCGCGCCGCCGTGCGCTGCGTGGATTCGAAAGCCAGGCGTGTTGAGTGAACTATGGTTAACCGAAATCTGATCCGAAATCTTGAGACCGATCACCAAATCGAGCAGATGTTCCAATCGGCCGTGGCGACGCTCGAAGACCCCACGGCCATGATCGATCTGATCGACACCGACCGCGGATTCGAGGTGAACAAGATCATCGAAGGCCGTGTGATCCGCATCGACGACGGCACGGTGCTGGTGGACGTGGGGCACAAGAGCGAGGGATCGATCCCGCTGAGCGAATGGAATCCGGACGAGGAGCCTCCGGGGGTCGGCGACATCATCAAAGTCTTGGTCGAAGAGGCCGAGGAAGAGTTCCCGACCGACGACCCGTACGGCATGGTCAATCTGAGCTATCGCAAAGCTCAGAAGCTGATCGAGTGGGACAATGTGATGAACTCGGTCAGCGAAGGGCAGGTCGTGACGGGAACGGTCACGCGGAAAATCAAGGGCGGCTTGCTGGTCGATATCGGGGTCAACGTATTCTTGCCCGCCAGCCAGGTCGACATCCGGCGTCCGTCCGACATCGGCGACTATATCGGCCGAGCCGTCCAGTGCGAGGTGCTGAAGATCGACGAGACGCGGCGGAACATCGTGGTCAGCCGTCGCTCGTTGATCGAGAAACAGCGCAAAGAGGATCGCGAACGGTTGCTGGAGGACTTGGCCGAAGGCCAGACGCGCAAAGGCGTGGTCAAGAACATCGCCGAGTTCGGCGCGTTCGTCGACCTGGGTGGGATCGACGGGCTGCTGCACATCACCGACATGAGTTGGGAACGCATCGGCCATCCCTCGGAGATGGTCGATCTGGATCAAGAGATCGAGGTGATGATCCTGCACATCGACCGCGAGCGACAGAAGATCGCCTTGGGATTGAAGCAAAAGCAGGCCAATCCGTGGGATACGGTCGTCGAAAAATATCCGGTCGACTCGATTCACCACGGGACGGTGGTGAACGTGATGAGCTATGGCGTGTTCGTCAAGCTCGAACCGGGCATCGAGGGCTTGGTTCACATCAGCGAAATGTCTTGGACCAAGCGGATCAATCATCCCAACGAAATGGTCGCCATCGGCGACGAAATCGATGTCGTCATCCTCGAGGTCAACCGACAAGATCAACAACTGTCGCTGGGAATCAAACAGACCCAGGAAAATCCATGGGATCGGGTCCGCGAACGCTACCCCGAAGGCGGTGTCGTCGAGGGACGCGTGCGAAATCTGACGAACTACGGCGCGTTTGTCGAGCTCGAAGAAGGCATCGACGGCCTGCTGCACGTCTCGGACATGTCATGGACGCGAAAGATCAGCCATCCCAACGAACTGTTGGAAAAAGGCCAGCAGGTCCGCTGCCGTGTCTTGTCCGTAGACCGCGACCGGCGCCGAATCGCCTTGGGCCTGAAACAGTTGGACGAAGATCCGTGGGATCACAACATCCCCAACAAATACCAGCCCGGCCAGGTGGTTAGCGGCAAGGTGACGAAGATCACGAACTTCGGCGTGTTCGTCGGACTTGAAGACGGCCTCGAAGGTTTGTTGCACATCTCGGAGCTGGCCGATCACAAAGTGGAGAATCCCGACGAGGTCGTCAAAGTCGGCCAGGAGATCGAGGTCAAGATTCTGCGCGTCGACACGGACGAGCGAAAGATCGGCCTGTCGCGCAAACGCGTGGAATGGACAGAGGCCGAAGAGCAGGCGTCCGAGCGACCTCGCGAGCGCGAGCATCGCACGCCGCTCAAGGGAGGTCTGGGCGAAGCCGGTCCGCTGATCTCGCCTCGAGCGTCCAAGCCCGAGTCGTCGGCGCACCCGGCCGAAGACTAAGGCGCCCCGGCCGAATCACCCGCCGATCGCCGACACGCCCCGCGCCGCGTTTTCGCCGCCGGGGCGTGTTTGTGTTTGCGGCGCCGAGTGGTAGCTCCGAGCGCGGCCCTGAGAAATGGACTCACAGGCGAGACGCCCGCCAGTCCGATGCAGCCACCCTGGATTTTCGTGCGCGCATCTTGTGCACTGGCCTGTACACTACCCTTGTGGGTTGAGGGCACTAGACCGAGTTAGGTTAAATTGGCATTGGATGGCTGTTGCGCAGCACAGACGCCAGGAGGCGTGTTGGCCGCAGGCCATCACCAACGTAGCCTGGGGCAACGCCCCAGGAGTCAGAGGTGACAGAAACCGTGTTGGCCGAAGGCCAACATCAACGTGTCGCCGCGGCCCGCATGAATAGGGCCTTCGGCCAACAGAGGCACGCGCACGGCGCCAGCCCTGGGGCGTTGCCCCAGGCTACGGTGAGCGGAGGCCTTCGGCCAAACAGATTCTTGGGTTGC
>JAVYAJ010000122.1:0-1646 GCA_032229885.1 Candidatus Anammoximicrobium sp.
CCAGGAGTCAGAGATGATAGCAACCGTGTTGGCCGAAGGCCAACATCAACGTGTCACCGCGGCCCGCATGAATATGGCCTTCGGCCAAAAGAGGCACGCGCGCGGCGCCAGCCCTGGGGCGTTGCCCGCAGGCTACGGTGATCGGAGGCCTTCGGCCAAACAGATTCTTGGGTTGCGGGCGCTAGCCCGCGTTAGTCATTAGTCGTTGGGTATTGGGTATCTGGGTATTGGGTATCTGCGGTTTGTTGGCGGCGTGCGAGGCGGTTTTTGGCTGTGCGTCACGGGTCGAACAGGTTCGGCGGTCCGGGGTAAGTCACCGTATCGGCCTCGATCCGCGCGCCGGGAGTCAGCCTATGTGGCTTGACTTGGCCGCCGGGAAAAATGTGCTGAACCTCTACCCCGATGGCTTGCAAGTAATCGCTGACCAATCGTCGATGGCATCGCCAATACAGCCCTTCGGCGCACATGATTGCCGTCCGGCGCTGGGCCGCGATCTGAAGCAAGGTGGAAATGCCCTGGCGAAATTGCTCGGTAGCCATAAAGTCGGCATAGTTGCGGAAGCTCGGGTCTCGCAGCCCCGTGTTGAGCGACGCGCCATCCGTGGTCTCGCGTCGTCGCCGCCCGCCGAGCGATTCGAGCCAACGGTACTCGATGCCCGATTGGTTCAGCGCCGCCGCCAGATTCTCGCGGCCAAAATGGGGGTGTTTTCGCGAACCCGGAAATCGCCGGATGTCCGCCAACACCTCGATTTGTCGGCCTTTCAACAGATCCAGGAACACGGCCAGCGGATGATTGCTGTGCCCGATCGTAAAAATTTGAAGACCGTCGACGGAACCGTTCATGGACACCAGCATAACAAACCTGCCAACCTGCGCATCACGACCACACAAAAACCGCGGCGTGGCTCCGCGCTCTGGCGTCCCAAACGCGCGCCGGTTGCCGCGCCGCGCAGCACGCTGCAACCTACACGTCGAACGGGCGGGCGAGGCGACCGGATGGTTGAACCGTCGGACTTGCTATCAACTCGTACTATGGATAGGACCGACGTGATTTGCTATAGTGACGCTCGGACGCAGTTGGACCGTGCGCGGCATAGCCTTGGCGATGCCGTAGACTGCCGAAGACGCGAAGCGCAGGCAACGACAGGCGATTTGCCACCAGTTTACGGCTTTTCAACCGTGTTGTCTTCGAGAGGGAACCGGCGCTGGCCGTATCGCCGCCGCCCAAGCTGTCGGCATTCGACGATCAACGCCGTTCGTTGTTTGTGCGTCGGGGTACAGGCGTCAAACGCATACGCATTCAAGATCATTTGGCCCGCATCGATCGATCGACATCAATATCTAGCGGCGCGTCGTTATCGGACCCAGTGATCCGCAGACGCGCGCGAACCCGGTAAATCCTACGCGAGAGTGGCGGAATTGGCAGACGCGCTGGACTTAGGATCCAGTCCCGCAAGGGGTGCAGGTTCAAATCCTGTCTCTCGCATCTTGTTACGAAAAAAGGACTTGCGGCACAAAACCGCAAGTCCTTCGTTCTTTCTTGGGCCAAAGTTCAGAACTCCTGACATTGCCCCGTTTCTCCGTGGTTTTTGGGCTGCCGGCCCCCAAGATCGTCCAGAAATAATGAGCGATTGCCGGGAATAAACG
>JAVYAJ010000123.1:0-3416 GCA_032229885.1 Candidatus Anammoximicrobium sp.
CCGTGTTGGCCGAAGGCCAACGTCAACGTAGCCTGGGGCAACGCCCCAGGAGTCCGAGACGCCAGCAACCGTGTTGGCCGAAGGCCAACATCAACGTGTCACCGCGGCCCGCATGAATATGGCCTTCGGCCAAACAGATTCAGCGTCCAAACGAGGTTGACCGACAGCATGCCGTTGGCCGTTGGAGTCTTAGCCCGTATCATGCGCGCGTCGTGCGCGCATCCTGTACAGCGATCGATACCGTACACTTTTGGGTTGCGGGCACGGACCCGCGTTGAGAAATCGAGTCGAGAATCCAAGCTCGGAAGACTGACTCACGAAACCAACTCAGGAGACCTACGATGACGACACGACGTGGCTTTCTTCGATCGTCCGTCGGCGCGGCCGGCGCGACAACGTTTGCGATGCCAATGGTGGCCGCCAACATCCGTGGGGCGAACGAACGCATTCGTGTGGGTTTGGTCGGCTTGGGCGGCCGCATGCGTTCGCACATCGGCAGTCTGACGGTTCTCAAGCCCACGGAAAATGTCGAGATCGCGGCCATCTGCGACTGTGATCAGAGCAAGCTCGACGCGGCCACGAAGACCTATCCTGACCTGGCCGACGTGACGTTCAAGACCTATACCGATCAGCGACGGTTGTTCGACGACAAATCGATCGATGCGATCAGCTTCAGCACGCAAGATCACTGGCACGCCCTGCAGACGATCTGGGCCTGTCAGGCGGGCAAAGACGTGTACGTGGAAAAACCGCCGACATGGTGCGTCTGGGAGGGCCGGCAGATGGTCAAGGCCGCTCGCAAATACGGCTGCATGGTTCAGGTCGGCACGCAGAACCGATCCAGTCCGAACGTCCGCGAGGGAATGCAGCAACTGCGCGACGGCCTGATTGGCGATCTGTACATGGCGCGAGGCATGACCTACAAACTGCGCGGCAATCTGGGCAAACACAATCCGCAGCCAGTGCCGGCCGGGCTGGATTGGGACGCCTGGGTGGGCCCGGCGAAAATGGTCGAGTACAGCAATTTTCAACACCGTCGCTGGTATTATCTCTCGAACTTTGCCAGCGGCGACGTCGCGAACCAAACGGTGCACGACATCGACAAGATCCGCTGGGGATTGGGATTGGACGAGCATCCCATCACCGTCATGTCGCTGGGCGGCCGCTTTGTGCCGGGCGATGAGGACGACGCCGACACGCCGAACACCCAGGCGTTCCTATGCCAGTGGGCCAACCGCCAGGTGTTGGTCACGTTCGAGTTTCGGCACTGGTACACGAACTCGGAAGCGGGGATGCGCGACCAGTATCCATTCGTCGCCGAGAATCAGTGCGTGGGCGAGATCTTCTTCGGCTCGAAGGGCTATATGATCTTCCCCGATTATTCGAGCTATTACTCGTTCCTCGGCCCGAAGAACGAACCGGGGCCGTTCAAGACGGCCGGCCAGACGCGCGATGCCCTATCCGCGGCTCAGTTGACCGATTGGCGCGCCGAGAGCGCCCCGCACTTCAAGAACTGGCTCGACGCCATGCGCAGCCGTCGCCACACGGATTTGAACGCGGACGTCGAGCAGGGGCACCTGTCGACCACCGTCTGCCACCTGGCGAAGATCTCGTGCCGACTCGGCCGCAGCGTCCATTTCGACCCGCGGACCGAACGTTTCGTCGACGACCCGGAAGCGGATCGGCTGTTGCGCCGCGAATATCGCGCTCCGTACATCATTCCGGACGCGGTCTGAGTCGGACCCGTCGGCCAAACAGAATCAGCGGCTACGTGTCCTCAAATGCGCAACAGCCGAAGCGGCAGTAGTCTAAGCAATTGCCCGCGGCAGCTCAGTACCGCGGCGGCTCAGTACCGCGGCAGCGGGCCAAAGTTGGCGCCGCTCTGCACGCCCGTCGACGGCGCCGCCGGCGCCGGTCCAGGAGTGGGGACGATGGAACTGAGTTCACGATAGCGGCGCAGCGTTTCCAGAGTCGCGCGGAACTCGGGGCGTTGGGCGAGCGTTTGATACTGGGGATCGCGGAGGATGGTTTCGTAACGCCCGATCGCGTCGGTCAGAGCCGGCAGGTTGGGGGGCGCCGTCTCGGAGAGAACCTCGGTGGGCAGCGCGAGAAAACGCCGCCAGTTGTCGTCCAACAACGCTTGCAATTGCGCGTTCCGAGCCGCGAGTTCCGCGCGGACGGAGGCCAGACTGTCAGGACTTGCGGCAGGCGCCGTCGCGGTCATGCCCGGGGGCGCCGACAGTGCCGGCAGTGGGGGCGAGGCCCCGGCGAGCGAAGGCGCGCCGCCCGATAGGCTGGCGATCAGGTTCATCAGTTGGACCGCCGAAGCCGGCAACTGGGTGTTCTGAGGAACGACCGTGCCCGCCGGAGTAAAGCCGGAATTGCCGTAATACACCTGGTTGGCCACGGGATCGACCTGCAACGCAGTGCCGTCCAGCGCGACGCCGGCGAACAGCCCGCGGGTGCGCGAGTACGACAAGATCTCTGCACGCAGTTGAACGTCCGTGGCGGCCGCCGCTTGGCGACCGACAGGCCCCGCCGCCGCGGCGGCGTCGGCGCCGATCGTAAACTTGCCGCTCATCAGACCCTCGACGCTCTTCGGCGTCCGAAACACCAGGATCAGATCGGTGGCCTGAATTCCGGCTTGCCAGCCCAGGCTGCCGCCGGTCAAAGTGATGAACATCGGGGGGCGCCACGCGCCCGTGCCGTCGCGCGTTACGACCACCCCGCGACCAAAGCGAACTCCGACCACGAACCCGCCTTTGACCACGTTGGGCACAATGGCGAGGCCTGCGGCGTTGGCGAGCATGGATTGCGGAATCTGCCGCGCCGGGATCGCCATGATCTCGTTCAGTGCTTGGGTCGCGCTGGCGATGGTCGTCTCTTCTTGGGCGCCGCCATACGCCGAAGTCGCCCAGGCAAGTCCGATCGACAGGTTGACGAGAGGCAGGAACGACCGAGTGGGTTTCAGCACGTCAGGAATCCTTTCCGAGAGGGCCGTCGCGGGCGTGAACAAGACGCGGATTCTTCTCCGTAACCAACATCCGTGCCCGGATTGTATGCTATCGGCCCGAATGCTTACAACGCCAGTTCGCGTCGACTATGGCTTTTGCGCAGGGCGGCCGAGGTGAACCGCGGGCGATGCGCCAGCGGATGGACGGCGAACTAGGGGCGAGAGACCTTGCAAAGGACGGAACTTCGCCGATGGAAATGTCTCCGGTGGTTTGTCCTCGCGCAGGCCAGCGTGCCAGTGCGCATCGGTGGCGCGAACGCACGCTCAGGCCGCCGCTGCCAGACGGTTCGCTTCGGCATCCGGTCACGGCCAAAGTCGCTTGCATACGATATAATGCCTGACCGAATAATGCCTGACCGAAACTTGCCGGCGTGTTCGCACCGCAAAAGCGGGCCATTCCCCA
>JAVYAJ010000124.1:0-26545 GCA_032229885.1 Candidatus Anammoximicrobium sp.
CCGGCCGATCACCGCCAGAGCCAGGCCGACTGATGCTCGGACGATCGCCGCCAGCGCCAGGCCGACCGATGCCCGGCCGATCACCGCCAGAGCCAGGGCGCGTCGCACCGGTGCTTCCCAAGCCGGGACGCTCTCCGCCGCCCAATCCCGGCCTGGATCCGGCCGCAGCGCCGCCGGTTCCCGGTCGCGTCGCCCCCACGCCGCTTCCTGCGCCAGGGCGTGCTGCACCGACATTGCTTCCCGCGCCGGGGCGCGCTGCGCCGCCCGCGGGCAATCCGCCGAGCGACGGTCGATTGCCGGAAGATCGGTTCGCTCCGCGGCCCCCTGCGCCCGTCGAGATCGAGGGACGACTTGGCGCCGCCGTCCGACCAGCGCCGCCGGAAGGCCGCGAGACGGACTGCCGGGCCGCAGCGGCGCGGCCGGCGCCGCTGGATCCCATGGACGGTCGACTGACGCTGCTGCCGCCGCCGCGGCCGCGGCTGGCCGACGCATCGACGGCGCAACACAGGGCTATCATCAACGTACAGACAGGGACGGCGACGAAATGAGCGGGGTTCAAAGACCTGCGTTTCATCGGTCAGGCGCCTTCGAGTTGGGATGGGAGGACTTGTCTTCGTGGATGGCCGCACGCGTGGCCAGCACCTCGCGTCACTTGCCGGGCAGCGGTGGTTTGCGCACGATCAACGCCTCGAAATCGGGCAGCTTCGAATCGCCGGCCATGCGATCGAGCCCCTTCATACGAATCTTGTTGTCGCCGACCGGTTCGATATAGATCGTCGCCGCACCGGACTCGCCATCGGGCAGCGTCGCGGTGGACTTCAACACCCAACCCTCGTCGAGCGGAACCCAGTACGCTTCGCCGTAGCCGCCGTCGGCGTCGAAAGTCCACGAGCGGATCCGCCCGACGAGCGGATCCCAGCCGATTCGCTGATGGCTCTGCATGACCACGGCGCCATCGACGCGGGCGGTAAAATCCACCAGCAGAAAATTCGGCGTCGGCGCCCAGCGGCACACCATCGAGACCACCGCGTCAGGGCCCTCCTCGACCCACTCGCCGACCATCCATTGCAGCGGTTCGAGCCGGTCGCGAGGCGTCGGTTCCGCATCGGCCGAGTCCTCGCGTGCCGACGCGATGAGCCATTTTCCGTCGCGTTTGACGTACGTCATCGCGTACTTGTTGACGGCCGTGGCCTCGTCAGTGGTCACGGTACGAGTGCCATTCTCCAGGGCCACATCGTCCGCCGCCAGGCGAATCGAGTCGATGCCCAGCGTCATTTTCGCCGTCGGAAACCGCTCGCGAAACGCTTTGAACGCCGCGGCAATCTGTTCCCGCCCCTCGTACAGGTTCCCGGCATCATCCAACACTTCGCCGCCCGGCAGAAAGCAACTCGCGATTTCGTCAGCCCGGCCGGCATTGTAGGCAGCCACCAACGCCTCGGAGACTGCCCGCACGGCCGCGACATCCGGCGCCGCAGCGCTGACAGCCTTTGCCTCAGACGCCGTGTCGGCGGGTTCCGCCGCTTGGGCCGCCACCGCGTGCAGCGGCCGCGCCGCACCCGGCCAGCAAGCAGCCAAAACGAGCCCGATAGACCAGCGAACAGCCGTTGTCGAGTAGCTCACGGTTGTGTCTCCTTGACTTGTACAAAGTGCCAACACGACGCCGACAGCAGAGGGCTGTCGCCTAGATGCCTTGTTTGCGTCAGTGGATTTCAGGGGCAGGCTGCCAAGCCTCGCCGCAGCGGTTCGAGAACTACGGAACAATAGCATAACGTGGATGCGGATGGGCAACAATTCGACGCGCGACAAAACGTCGCCAATATCCGGCCGAGATCGACCTTGCCCGTTTGGCGGACTACGGCTATTCTCCCGCCGTCCAGCAACCGAGCCGACGGGCTTGCCGCGATGGATGCGCTCCGCGTCGCCGAGCGTGGCGCGGGCGAGCTGCGGTTTTGGCTGGCTGCGAGCCGGCCTCGAGCCTGGGTGGCACAGCGCAGGCGCCGGCCCGTGTGGGGTCGACGGCGCCGACGGTTACGGGATGGCCGTTGTCCGCCCGGTCGGAGCAGCAACATCCCAGCCAATGCCGCCCGTCGGCGCGCACGCCGTCGGACCATAGGCCGTGCTTGGCGGCGATGGCGCTGGTCGATCGAGGGATTCGCCTCTTCGTCGCATCGCGACATAGGGATGGAAAGATGGCTGTCGGTCTCCGCTGGACCTTACGGTTCATTCTGCTGTTGACGCTGGCCGCCGCGGTGACGACCAGCGGCGGTTGCATCGGGTTCGCGGCGCAACTGATCCACATGGTCAAAGGCGGTCACAAGATCGAGCCCGAGTACAAAGGGCTGAAGGGCAAGCGAGTGGCCGTCGTCTGCGTGTCCAACTCGGGGTCGTACGGCCCGAACACGTTCTGTTCGCAACTGGAACGTCGGATCATCGCAGGTCTGCGCGAACAGGGCGACAAGATCGACGTCGTCCCGCCGGACAGCGTGGCGGACTGGATCGACAGCAACGACTGGAACGAGATGGACTACCGGCAGATCGGCCGCGGCGTGAACTCGGACATGGTGATCGGGATCGACGTCGGCGACCTGCGGCTGCACGAAGGCCAGACGCTGTACCAGGGCCACGTGACGATGACCGTGACGGTCTACGACATGCAGGACGAGGGCAAGGTTGCCTTCCGCCGGACGATTTCGGACTTTACCTTTCCACAAAACGGGCCGCGCCACGCCACGGAGATGAGCGAGGCCCGCTTTCGCGCGTTGTTCGTCGAAGTTGTGGCAAAACAGGTCACCAAATTCTTCTGCCCGTACATGCTCGAAGAAGAATTTGCGCGCGACGCAACGACGCTGGCGGGATGATCCGGCCGCTTTCGACGCGGCGCGAGGCGCACCCGGATCCAATCCCGCATCCTACCCAAACCTGCTCCGCCCGCCGGTTGCACGGGTTTCAGGAAGGGTAGCTTGAATCCGGGGCGCGTTCGGCGAGCCGCGAAATATCGTGCCACGGCCGACCATGTCTTCATTGGCTTGAGATCAAGAAGGCGGGTCCCACGGGTACGAACACCGCTCGGATCGCGGTTCATTTGCGGAAGACGACGCCACACGGCACTCGCCGGCACAGCGGATGGACGCCACCCAGGATGCGCACGCGGTCCGTCGAACGAGACAGATGTCCCCTTCAACCCGCGCCATATCCCGCATAGGATAACTGTCTACGTCCGCGCGCGGTGGTCGCGCCGCCGAATGCGTCGACAAGACTAAACGGAATCCGCCTAGGAGCCTGTCTGAGTATTCGGAAATACCGCGACAGGTTGTGTTGCTAGCGATCGCGCCACCACAACATATTGTGGATCGAGCCTAATTCTCGGCCAGACTCCGAACTCGAGTCGCGATGACCATCGATTAGACAAGGATTTCAGTCCGATTTGCAGGGAGATCCGCCCCCATGGGATCGTGCCGCAAGCCTTCTTTGGGCAAGAGGTTACGGCTGAAACCCGAGCGAACCTGCGCCTCATGACTGATCGGCGGCTCTCGATTAAACGAGAACCCGCCTTCGGATGTTCGCGGAAAATTTCGGACCGAACATCGGGGTAGCCGCGATCGTCAGGCCGCGAGAGTTTCGTGCGCTGGCGAGGGCGACAATCCGAAAATGATGATTGGACAACGGACTAGCCGTCGAGGACACCCGGTCGTGAGCAGCTCGCCGTCCCCTGTCATTGGCATCGATCTGGGCACCACGTTTTCCGTGATCGCTTTTCTAGAGCCCAGCGGTCGACCGCAGACGATCCTGAGCGCCGAAGGCGATCTGAGCACGCCGAGCACCGTCTATTTCGAACAGAACCAGATCGTCGTCGGCAAAGAGGCGGCAAAGGCCGCGATCTATGAACCGGAGTCGGTCTTGCAGCACGTCAAGCGCGAGATGGGCAAGCCCCTGTGCGAGAAAGCGATTCGCGGTGTGCGTCTGCCGCCGGAAGTGGTCCAGGCGACGATCCTCCAAAAGATGCGACGGGACGCCGAGAACAAGCTGGGCAGTGTCCGCGACGCGGTCGTCACCGTGCCCGCGTTCTTCAACGAACCGCGCCGCAAGGCCACGATGGATGCCGGGCGTCTGGCCGGCCTGAACGTGCTGGACATCATCAACGAGCCCACCGCGGCGGCCATCGCCTACGGCGTACAGGCCGGGTTTGTGTCGAATGTCGGCCACACGTTGCGACCCGAGACGGTTCTGGTGTACGACCTGGGCGGCGGGACGTTCGACGTGACGCTGATGCGGCTGGAGGGCAGCCAATACACGGCGATCGCCACGGACGGCGACGTCCAGTTGGGCGGAATCGATTGGGGACGCCGGATCGTCGACTTTGTCGCCGAGCAGTTTCAGGAGCAGCACCGCGTCGATCCTCGCCAGGATCCGGTCGCCTTGCAGATGCTGACCCAGGAAGCCGAAGACGCCAAACGGGCGCTCAGCAATCGGACGAACGTCACGCTGCGGTTCGCTCACGGAGGCAAGCGAATTCAAATCGGCCTGACTCGAGAAGAGTTCGAGGCGCTGACCAGCGACTTGCTGCAACGGACCGTGTTCACCGTCGAACGCCTGCTGCGCGCCGCGCGTGTGCAAATGGAGGATCTGACGCGCGTTCTGTTGGTGGGCGGGGCCACGCGAATGCCGATGGTCCGACAGGTGCTTGAACAGACGACCGGCCAGAGCGTCGACCGATCGCTGTCGCCGGACGAAGCGGTCGCGCACGGTGCGGCCCTGTATGCCGGATTCCTGCAGCAGGGCAGCCAGGCAGCCGATCGAAGCCTAGTGGTCAAGAACGTCAACTCGCACGACCTGGGCGTGTTGGGAATCGAAAAAGCCACGGGAATGAAACGGCGGCGGATCATGATCCCGCGCAATACGCGGCTCCCGGCGCGCAGCAAGAGCGCGTTTGTCACGCATCGCGCGAACCAACGCAGCGTCGCCGTCCATGTCGTCGAAGGCGGCGATGACAGCGGCAAGAACGCCACCGCGGTCGGCAAATGCCTGGTGAACGACCTGCCGCCCAAGCTGCCGGCCAAGACACCTGTCGTCGTCCAGTTCTTCTATTCCGCCAACGGCCGCTTGAGCGTAAAGGCCTCGCTGCCGGACATGGGCATCGAATCGTCGGTCGTCATCGAGCGGGCGTCCGGGATGAGCGAAGACGAGCTGCGGGCATGGGAGCAGCGGCTCGCAGCGGGCGAGTCGCTGTTCGGGCTTGCGTCACCGCTCGCCCCGGCCGCCGAATCGGCGCCGTTCACCCTGGGCGCGCCGACCGGCGGCGCCGAGGCCAGCGCCGCCGCCGGCGAGGACTTGGATTTCCAAACGCCGCATGTCTTTCAGGATGAAGAGGGGGATTCCGAGGTCTTTTCTGATCTCGAGTTCTGAAGGGTTGCACAATCGACCATAAAATCGCAGAATACTTGAGCGCTGCATCGGCAGCCCCCGAGGCGACGAATGGCCGACGACTTTGACCCTTACTATAAATGGCTAGGAATCCCCCCCAAGGACCAGCCTCCTCATCATTATCGCCTGTTGGGGATCGAGCCGTTCGAGCCGGACCGCGACGTGATCGACTCAGCGGCCAATCGGCTGATGGGCTATCTGAAAGATCTCGCCTCGGGCGATGACGCGCTGTACTCGCAAAAGCTGCTGAACGAAATTTCCCGGGCGCGGCTCTGTCTGCTCAACGCCGACAAGAAAGCCGCCTACGATTCCGAACTGCGAGCCCGCCTGGCCGCGGACCAAGCGTACCCGACGAACGGCGGGCCGGAAACAGGCCCGCCTCCGCAAGACGCGCGAGCGCCCCAACCGCCGGCGCCGCAACCGCCGGCGGTGTTGACCATCGAGCCGCCGCGGATCGACGTCGGCGCCGCGTCCGTTTCGGCCAGCAGAGGGATCACGCCGCCCCCACGAAACCGTCGCGGTCCGCCTGCGCGCCGACGGCCTGAGGTCGCCGATCTAGACGAAGGCGGCGAAGTCGAGTCGCCGGCCCGTGGCCGACGAGGTCCGGTGTACGCGCTGGCGGCCGGCCTGGCTGCGGTGGGGCTCGTGGTCGTGATGATCGCGGCCCTGGGACGCCCGCGGGGGGACGTCGCGCGGCAACCCGACTCGTCCCCCGATGCGTCGCCTGGCCAAACCACGCCGCGCAGCTCGGATCCGCCGCCGATCCTGACGCTGATCCTGACCGATGACGAACGGCGCGAGATCACGCTGTTTCTGCTTGACGACGAGCCTCAGCCTCTGCCGCCGGCAGGCGAGTTTTCACTCGATCCTGGACGGCACCGACTGATTCTGCGTCGCCCCGGCTATCAGGAGGTGTTCGAGAATTTTTCTCTGGTCCGCGGCGTCCACCGCGAGTACCGGCCGCGCTGGCGGCGCGACGTGCCGGAGCATGCACCGCCGCAGGCCGCAGAGCCCGATCAGGCCGCGCACGAGAGGAAAGGCCGTCGATTCAAGATCCCGCGATCGGACCAGCCGCCGCCGGACCCACGCTCCAGACACGAGACGCTGGACCTGGCCAATCCGCCCACGGAAGCCGAACGTCGGACCGTCGCCGCCAATGGTTTTTTGAGCGGTTTCGGGCGCATGGTCGCCCACTGGCCGTTCGATGGCGACGCCACAGACCGCTCGGGGCACGGACGCGACGGCACGCTGCTCGGCTCGGACGCGTTCATCGCCGGGCGAGTCGACCGCGCATTGCAGTTGTCTCCGGACACCCAGTTCTTGCTGGGCGGGCCGATTCTGACTCGCGCGACCGAGTTCTCCGTCGGCCTCTGGCTCAATCTGTCCCGCCTGCCCGCGGAGGACGGGGCGTTGATCAGCGGACAGCGGATAGCGCTGTTCGTCCAGAGCGGGTTTCCGCGGCTCGAACTCGATGGACGCAAGCCCTTGCCGGGCCCCGAGACGGACGAGGCCACCGGCGGGCTTCGCCGCATCGACTTGACGACCAGCCTCAATTCCTGGGTCCACCTGGGCTTTGCCTACTCGGCCCGCTATCGGCAGACCCATTACTATTTCAACGGCGAACATCGCGGGTGCCAACAGTATGACGCGGCGGCGCCCGTCTACTGGGACGCCACGAGGATCACCGGCGTCGCGGGCGCGTTGGACGATCTGCGCGTATTCAACTATCGGCTGGCGAGCGTGGACTTCGCAGCCCTGGTCGACGGCAGCTTCGTGCCCTGCGCCGCGCCGCGCCGCGAGCCGGACGGCAAGCTGGTCTGTGAGGTCTGGCAAGGCGTCGCCTTGGACACGCCACTGACGCAGATCGGCGCGGTGCTGCGACGCCAACCCGACGCGAGCGGCCCGATCGCCGAGTCGCTGTCCTGCGACGTTCCGGCGGTCTCTGGAGACAACCTCGCGTGCATCCAGGGATTCTTGTATCCGACGGCCTCGGGCAACTATCCGCTGTCTCTCGAAGCCGACGGCCGGGCCATTCTATACATCCAAGGCACGGGCGTCGCCGACGACTCGCTGGTCCAGATCGCGGCAAACCAGCCGGGACAGACCGCCACGTCTGCGCCCGTGGCGCTGACGGCTGGCAAGCCGGTTTTTTTTAGAATCCTGGTTTTTGGCAAAGCCGATTCGGGCCGCGCGGTGCGGCTCGGTTGGCAGCCGCCCGATTCGTCCGAGCGCGTGGAGGCCATTCCCGCCGCCCATTTTGGATCGTACCGCGCCGTCCCCTAGCCCCGCTCGAGCAGGCATCGCATGAGCCGTTATCCGCCCCTTGATGTAGAGCTAACGAAATCATCGCCGCAACTATGGGCCTTGCGGCCGCTGTTCTCCGCCCAAGAGTTGCAGGTGATCGCGGCCGCCAGACAGCAGATCTCGGCTGGCGCCCGAACCGTCGTGTTCGCGACCTACGAGAACCGCGGTGCGCGCGCCGGCGGGCTGTACGCGGTGGCCGAGCGTCTGCCGTCGGCGCTGGCTCGCGCGGGCGTACGCGCCGTCTGTCTGAGCCCGTTCCATTCCCGTCTGCGCAAGGCGCCGGATCGACCGGGCGAGATGGTGGGCCAGGTCGATGTGCCCTTCGATGGCCGTCGCGTGCAGACCACGATCTATCGCGACGAAAGCGGATCGATCCCCTGGATCCTGTTCGGCGCCCCGGGCTTTTTTGACGCCGCCGGGGGCCCCAATGGCGCCGACCCGTATGACCATTCGAGCCCGGCGGGACCCGCCGTCGACTCGAATTCGCTTCTGTTGCGAGACAGCCTGTTCGCGGCCGCGGCGCTTCCACACGTCTTGGCCTACTCGGAGATCGTCCACGATGTGGTCGTCCACGTCCAGGACTGGCAGTTCGCCGCCGCAGCCCTGACCGTCAAACAGGCGATCCTGGCGGGGCGGTTGAGCTCGGCGGCGGTGGTGCTGTCCTCGCATAACCCCTACGACTGTAGCCTGACGGCCGCCGACTTGGCCAAGATCACCACCCGCACCGCCGACCGCTGCTGGCCGCGGCCCGAGCATGAATACGCGGCGAATCGGGCGGCGCATGCGCCCGACATCGAGGACGACGTTGCCGCGGATGGCCGCCGTGTGGCCGAGCGCAGCCAGCCTCTTGTCGGCGATCCGACCCGGAACGTCGCCCCGCAAACCAGCGATGCCGGGGCGGCGCGGACCCGGCGCGGAACGGTTTACGAATGCATGATCCCGCTGTGCGACGCGCCCGTGGCGACGGTCAGCCGCGAGTTCGCCCGCGACCTGGTCCGCAGCCTCCTCCAGCGCTCGTACTTCGCCGGCCACCTCCAGCGCGTGTTCGCCCTGCGCGGACTGGTTGGCATCGACAACGGGCTGTTCTTGGAACCCCGCTGTCCGTTCTCGTCGGACGCGATCGACGGTGTGTCGCGCGGCGATTTCGCGCAGATCCTTGCCGAAAAGAACGCCCGCCGCGCCAGAATGCTCGAGATCCTCGCCGAGTATTCTCCGGCGGCGCGCATCGGCGAACTGTCGGATTCAGCCGACCGCGGGTTGCCGAATCTTTCCGACCAGACGCCCATATTCATGATGTTTGGCCGTCTGGATCCAGGACAGAAGGGCTTCGATGTCTTGGCGCAGGCCGTTCGGACGCAACCGCGCGGCGCCGCCAAGTTCGTCGTCTGTCCCATCGTGCCCGCCGGAGCCGAAGCTTTTTTGGACCAGTGGCGCCAGGTCGCCGACGAACGCGCCGGCGACGTCGTCGTCTTTCCATTTCGCATGGAGGCGGGATATTTCGAGACCATGGCGGGCGCGACATTCTGCGTCATGCCCTCGCTGTACGAGCCTTTCGGGGCCGCCACCGAGCCGTATCTTCAGGGAACGCCGGTGGTCGCGCACGCCACGGGCGGCCTGGTTCAGCAGGTTCTCGACGTCCGCGAACATCCGTCCGAAGGCACGGGAATCCTCTTCCGCCCGCAGGCCGTCGACACGGACGAACAGGCGGGACGGCAATGGCGAGCCATCTTGCAGGGTCCGGGTCCCGAGCATCGGATGCAGTATCCGCTGTACGTCGCGCTGGTCCATGAGCTGGCCGGCGCGCTCGCCGCGGCCCGGGCCGTTTACCAGCAAGACCAACCGGCGTACGCCCGCATGCTGTCTCGCTTGTATCCACAATCGCTCGAGTTCGCCTGGGACCGCGCCGCGGCCGAATATCTCGCCCTGTACGAGGCCGCGGTGCGCCGCGGCTGATGGCGATCTCGCGAAGCCCACCCGCGGCGCGGGTTCCGCGCGTCCATCCGCGTGACCACGCGGCGGCGGCTGCGCCGCGCGCTGTGTTGTCCGGCTGACGGTTCGCGGCGACGAATGTCACGGCGCCTCGCCATGGATTACAATGCGCCGCAACGTCGGTTTGCCAGCGACGGGCCCGTCGGGGGATTCAGGACCGGGAACGCGCAAACCAACGAGCCACAGGAGGATGAAACGATGATGGATGTACGCCGATGGCCTGCGTGCTGGGTCGTGTCCGCGGCGGCCCTGGTCGGCGGCGCGAGCGTCGCCGCCGAGCCGATTCGAATCGTCGATGAGGGGACGGCGCGGGCGGCGATCATCGTACCGGCGGCCTGCGATTCGCAGACGCGCGCCGCGGCCGAGTTGCTCGCCCAGTGCATCCGCGAATCGTCCGGCGCGACCCTGGCGATCCGGGCTGAGGACGAGCCGGGCGACGACGCCCAGATGGCCAAGATCCACGTCGGCGTGGACGACCAGGTCAAGCAATTGGATCTAGGACTGGCCGACTTGGACCAGGACGGGTTCGTGATCCGCGGCGTCGACGCCCAGACGGTCGTCATTGCGGGGCCGACGCCCTTTGGGACCGAGTTCGGCGTGTGCGAGTTCCTCGAGCAGTTCGTCGGCGTTCGCTGGTTGATGCCCGGCGACGACGGGACGGACGTGCCACAACACAAAACGATCGACATTCCCCAGGAGACGGTGCGTCTGGAGCCCGTGTTTTTTTCGCGCCTGATGAGCGGGTTGTCCGGTCCGCAGACCACGTGGGCACAGCGAAATCGAATGCACGGGCGCGTCGCGTTTCATCACAATCTACAACGGCTGGTGGCGCCGGAGAAATATGCTCGGACGCACCCCGAGTTCTACCCGATCCGCAACGGCCAGCGATACATTCCGCCCGACAGCAATACGCATGGCTGGCAGCCGTGCTTCTCTGCCCCAGGCCTCGTAGAAGAGGCGGCCAAGACGATCTGCGCATACTTCGACGAGCATCCGGAGGCCGAGTCGTATTCGTTGGGCGTGGTCGATTCCAGCGGTCATTGCGAGTGCGAGCAATGCCAAGCCCAGGATCCGCCCGAGCCGAACTTCATCGGCCGCCGCGACTGCTCGGATCGATATTATGGCTGGTGCAACAAGGTCGTCGAGCTGGTTCTCAAACAGCATCCGGACAAGTGGTTCGGATGTCTGGCCTACAGCGAAGTCGCCCAAGCGCCGTCGCGGGTGGCGGTCAATCCGCGAATCATTCCCTACATGACCTATGATCGGATGAAGTGGATCGATTCCGAGCTGGCGGCGGACGGCAAACGGATGACCGAGGCGTGGCAGGCGACCAGCCCTGTGCTGGGATGGTACGATTACATCTACGGCTCGTCCTACTGCGCACCCCGCGTGTGGTTCCACGTCATGGCCGATTATTATCGCTACGCCGCCGCGCATGGCGTCCGGGCGATGTATGCCGAGGCCTACCCGAACTGGGGCGAAGGCCCCAAGCTGTACGTCGCGCTCCGCCTGCAATGGGATCCAAACCAGGACGTCGACGCGCTGCTGCGCGAATGGTATGTCCGCGCGGTCGGCGCGGATGCGGCCGACGATCTGGCCGCCTACTATGCGCACTGGGAGGATTTTTGGACGCGAAGGATTCTCGATTCGAAGTGGTTCACCAAAAACGGACAGTATCTGGCGTTCTACAATCCCGGGTACTTGGCGGACGTCACCGACGAAGAGATCGCTCGCTGCCGCACGCTTCTGGAGAATGTGCGAGCCAAGACGACGACGCCCAAGCAGAAGGCTCGGGCCGAATTGTTGATGCTCGCATTCGAGTATTACGAGGCGTCGGCGATCGCCTACGGCGCTGCGCGCCGGGCCGAAACGACGGTCGTCGAGTCCGAGGCAGACGCCCTGAGCATGTTGGACGAATCGGTCCGGCGGCTGGAAATGAACGCCTCGCGGCAGCGGCTGGTCGCCGATATCTTTCCGCGGCGCCCGGAGCTGCTGCATCGCATCGATTTCGGACGCTACCCGCTGCTGCGCGGCGACGATTGGACCACCGGATTGATGTGGGCGACTTTCGACGTGGCCAGCCGGAATGAACAGGTCCGGCAACGGCTCGAGCAGATCGCCCAGTCGCAGACGGCGGCCAGCGTATCGGCGCAGGCAATGCTTGCCGCGATCAAGGCGCCCCTCGGATCGTTGGGCAAGAATCCGTCGTTCGAGACGGCGGACGACAAATGGCCCGCGGAATGGTCGCGTTGGATCAAAGACGGCGTCGGCAGCATGGCGATCAGTCGCGACGCGGCCCATTCGGGCGACTGGGGCGTGTTGTGCCGCGGCGTAAAACGAGGCGGGCCGCTGCAGACGGTCGACTTTGTGCCGGGCCGCTATACGGCGTCCGCCGCGATCCACGTGCTCCAGGCGCCGCAGGGCAACGCCACGATCACGCTCAGCATCACCCCGCTGGATGAACAGCGAGCCAACCTGCCGGCCCTCTCGACGATCATCCCAGCCAGGTCCGGCGATTGGAGACGCGTGGCGATCGCCGGCGAGATCCCGGCGATGTTGAACAACAAGGCGGTCCAGTCGCTGCGGCTGATCGTCATCCTGGACGGGTTCGGCCCGGACGAAGAAGTCCACCTGGACGATCTGGTCCTCACGAGGCTGGATTGAGCGACCGATCCGCGGTACGCGCGCAGAATAGATCCCATGTGTCCCATTGGTCCTATGCTGGATTGACCGAGCGCAGCTCACACGCCGACACAACTGCGCCGGACGGACAACCGAACCCAATCAGTGACCCGCATCCCTGTCTGGAACTGCAGCCGTCGGCTGCGCTACGGAGACGACCACACATGAACGCCATCGTATGGGGAATCTGGTTATTGACCGCGGCGAACGCTGCGGCGACGCCGAGCCTGTTCGATCTGGGGCAACGCGATTCGGCGGTCTGGGAGGGCTGTACGCGCGTCACGTCGGACAGCGTCTTCACCGACGAGACCGGCTTCGGCTGGCAATCCACCGAGGGGCTGAGCGCCGTCGCCCGTGCGTACACGTCGTCGGTCCGCAACCATAAACGCGACCGCGACGAACCGCCGCCGATCTGGACCAATCCGATCACCGAAGACGCCGTCATCGGCGATCGCGAGGCGGTGTTCCTGATGCGCATGCCGCCCGGCCAGGTCGACGTGTACGTCCTGTGCGGCGTCAGCGAGGCGATGCCCGCCCAGTACTTCGACTTCACGATTCAGGTCGGCGAGGACCGGCAGCGTGTCCAGTTCGAGGGCGGATATCGATTCTGCGGATTGCGTTTTCGCGCCCGGGCGACCGACGAACCGCTGGCGATCCGGTTCACGCCGCGCAGCAAGTGGGCCGCGTGCGCGATCCTCGCCTGGACGCCCGCCGACGCCGAACGCGTCCAACGCGATGTGATCGATCCGTTAGAGCAGTGGACGTTCCGGATGCCGCCCGACGAGTGGGCGGAGTGGCAGGAAGACCCCGAACCGCCATCGGGCCCTGCGCCGACGCCCACCGAAGCGGATCGGAAGCGAGGCTTCATGCTGTCCGCGCCGCACTATCTGGAGTGCGTCTATCCGGGGACCAAGCCGCGGGCCGAAGATCTGAACCCGACGGTGCGCCTGTTCGGCACGCCGGGCGAGTACGAGCCGGCGGCGTTCGTCGTTCATCCGCTGGGCGATCTGACCAACGCGCGCGTGCGGGTCAGCGACCTCGGTCCCGTGCCCGCCGCCAATGTCGAGATCCGACGCGTACGCTATCTGCGGGCTCGGCCGAACTATCGGATCCTGCACCGCTATCGCATCGTGCCCGACGTCTTGGAACGCTTCGATTCCGGGGACTTGACCGCGGGCGAGAACTGCCGTTTCTGGCTCACGATCCGGATCCCGGACGACGCTCCGGCCGGCCTTTTCCAAGGCAGCGTGACGTTTGAATGCTCGAGCGGCGCCGCCGACGTGCCCGTCATGCTGCGGATCCTGCCGTTTCGGCTGCGCGACGATCCGAGCAAATTGTTCGGGATCTACTATCGACATCCGTACGATCAGATGGCGCGAGCCACGGACGACGTGTCGCGGGCGTATTTTCGCCGGCGGGCCGAGTTGGAACACGCCGACATGGTCGCACACGGAGTTCGCAACGTGGTCCTGTCCTGCGGCAGCTCGGCGGCCGATGCCGACGGCAATTTCCGGTTCAACTGGGATCTCTTGGCCGACAAGATCGAGCTGGGGCGAAGACACGGTTTCCGCGGTCCGCTGGTGATGCACATCAGCACCGGCGCCGTGTACGCCAAATACGTCAAACGGCCCTACGGCAGCCATCTGGCGGGCGTGCAAGACCCGCCGGACGCGTTTGGCGAGGAAATCACGGCGCTGGTCAAGGCCATCGAAACCGAGCGGCAACGGCGCGGCTGGCCCGAGTTTTTGTACTATCCGGTCGACGAGCCGGGGACCAACCCGGATGCCGTGAACTTCATGGTCAAAGTCCTGCGCGCGTGCAAAGCCGCCGGCGTGCGGACGTACGTCACGGCCGACCCTACGCGCGAGCAATTCCAACCGCTGCGACCTTACATCGACGTCTGGTGTACGCAGCCGTTCGCGCCCGATCGCGAAACGGTTCTCGCCGACATGCGGGCTCGCCAGGTCGAGTACTGGTGTTATCCGAATCACGTCAACGGCGAGAACGACCACACACCCGTCGCCGGCGGGCGAATGACCTACGGCTTTGGGTTCTGGCGATCCGGGTTTCTGACGTTGATCCCCTGGATCTACTCGTCCAGCACGGGCGATCCGTACAACTATCTGGACGGCGCAGCGATGGATTTCTTCAATCGTCACGAACCCGACGGAACGCCGGTCCCCGTGGCGCTGTGGGAGGCGTATCGCGAGGGATACGACGACTATCGGTATATCTATACTCTGGAACAGACGATCGCCGAAGCGCGCCAACGGCCGGAAGCGTCGATTCGGCAGGTGGCTGCCACGGCCCAAGCGGAATTGCAGTCCGTCTGGGACGCGATCCGGGTCCAGCCCAAGTACAAATACGACGACCTCTGGGCCCCGGCCCAATTCGACGTGTATCGGTGGCTGGCGGCGCAACAGATCCTGGCCGTGAACAAGGCGCTCGGCAGATAGGCGGCGCGGATGACGGCGCGCCCGAGGCGCGATCGCCCGACATGGCGGCGAAGACACAGCCGCGGAACGTGCGATGACGAACGCGGGCGGTGGCGAACGCACGGGGCGCGCATCGCCGCCGGACCACGCAAAGCGTGCGTGCATGGCGCGGTATGAGCTTCAAGGCGTCCGCCGGACGAGGCTTACGAACCTTCGGTGGCCGAGCGGGCAAGGGCGATCGCGCCGAGCACGCCCGAGCGGTTTCCCAGGCCCGGCGGAACGATGAACTGGTCGATCTTGTGCAGCACCGCCTCGGCCTGGATGTAATCCGCCAGCAGCGTCTGGACACGGGTCCGGATCAGCGGGAACAGGTGGCTTTGGTCCATCACGCCCCCGCCCAGGATGATCCGCTGCGGAGACAGCGTGCAGACGAAGTTGACCAGCGCCAGCGCCAGGTACTCGGCTTCGAGCTTCCAGGCCGGATGGTCCGGCGGCAGCGAGGTCGCGGGGCAGCCCCAGCGGGCTTCGATGGCCAGTCCCGAGGCCAGTCCTTCTAGACAGTCGCCGTGGAACGGACACACGCCGGCGAAGGGATCCGCGTCGTGATCACGAGGTAGGCGGATATGCCCCATTTCCGGATGGATCAAGCCATGCATCAGCCGCCCCGCGGATAGCCCGCCCCCGCCGATCCCCGTGCCGATCGTCAAGTACAGGAACGTGTCCAAGCCCTGCGCCGCGCCCCAGACGCGTTCGCCCCACGCTGCCACGTTGACGTCCGTGTCGAACAGGACGGGCACGTTCAGCTCGCGCCGCAGGGCGCCCGCAAACTCGGTGTTCCGCCAGCCGGGCTTGGGCGTCGAGGTGATGTATCCAAAGGTCGGCGAACTCGGATTGGGATCCACGGGACCGAACGACGCGATCCCCAACGCCGAGATTGCGCCGACCCGCTGCTGGACCTCGCGAAAGTATTCCGCCGCGCGAGCCAACGTTTCGGCCGGCGTCGTGGTCGGAAATCGAACCTCGTCGCGGACGTCGTCCGGCCCGGTTCCCACCGCACAGACAAACTTCGTGCCGCCCGCCTCGATGCCGCCGAACAGGGGTTTCATGGATACGTCCTTTCGTTTCGCCCCGGGCGCGCGTCCCGCGGAGCGCCGGCGCGCCTGCGGTTCATTTGCGGTTCATTAAGGTCCAGCGCGCCGCCCAGCCATCCCGATCCCGCGCGGGCGGCGGCGCGTTCTCATCCCAGCGCGGTCGCGGTTTGCCGTCGCCATTCGACTCTGCCCCGCCTTGAATGTCAACCGAAGCCCCGTGGCCCGAACCACGCCATCGTGCGGCGCGCGGACGTCGTTCGGTCGCGCGGCTAGGCCCAGACCCGCAGCGGGTCCGCGGTCAGGTGGACGCCGCAGCCGTTCGCGTCGGGGTATCGGCACAGGCCGCGCTCGACCGTGGCGCCGGTCGCGATGTCACGGGCCAGCAGGACCGCGCCGTCCATATCGACATAGTCCAACTGGGGCAGCAGTTGAGCGATCGCCGAGATGCCGACCGTGGATTCAGTCATACAGCCGACCATCACCTTCAATCCCAGTTCCCGCGCGCGGGCGATCATCCGCCGCGCCGGCGTCAGCCCGCCGCATTTGACCAGCTTGATGTTCACGCCGTGAAAACAGCCCGCGCAGCGGTCGACCTCCGCCTGCGTGGCGCAGCTCTCGTCGGCGATGATCGGCAGCGCACATTGTTCGACCACGCGTCGCATGTCTTCGAGGGCGTCGCGGGGCAGCGGCTGTTCGATGAACTCGACGTTCAGCTCGCGCAGCCGCGGCGCATTGCGCAGCGTCTGGTCGGCGGTCCAGCCACCGTTGGCATCGACGCGGAAGACGGCGTCCGTATGCTCGCGCAGGCGGCGAACAGTTTCCAGATCGTGGGGCGTGCCGAGCTTGATCTTGTAGATGGGCCAGTCGGGAAATTCGGCCAGCTTGGCGACCATTCGTTCGATCGAGTCGATGCCGATCGTATAGTTGCTGAGGGGAAGATTCCGCGGCGTCAGTCCCCACAGCCGGTAGAGCGGCGCGCCGACGGCTTTGCCCCACAGGTCGTGCGCAGCCTGATCCAGCGCGCACTGGGCGAACGGATGGTCTGCCAACGCCGGCAGCATCGCGTCCCACAGCGCGGCCGGATCCTGCGGCGTCCAGGCCTCGACCTGCGGCCGCACGGCAAGCAGCGCGGCGACCATGTTCTCGATCGTCGCCCCATAATACGGATTCGTGGTCGCTTCGCCGTATCCATGCAGCCCGGCATGCTCCAAGTGTACGATCAGCGTCTTTTGGACGGCGACCGAGTCGCGGGAAATCGTGAACACGTGGCGCAGCGGCAGGTCGAACTCGTACAGGCGCAGCTTCATCGGCAGAGACCTCGTTCCTGCGGAGGCCGACGGCACAGCGGATCGGTCGGCCGTGGAATCCCGTGCGGTGCGGACCGAAGCGCGCGCTACGTCGCGCTGGCCCCAACCGGGGACATTATAAGCGTCTTTCCCCCAGGTGGCGTCCCGACGTCCAGCCGCGGCGGAACTTCACTGGCCAAGCTCCGCTTTCAACGCCAGGACGGCGTCGGCCAGTTCGCCCGCGCCGTGGCGAAAGACATCGCACACGGGCAGCCCGTACTGCGCGGCCAATCGCGCGCGCTCGGCCTCGGCGTCGTCGGCCGACAGCCGCCGGCTGTTCAGTGAAATGCCGATCACGCGGCAGGGGCGGTACACGCTGGCGCACGCCTCGGTCAGTCGCAGGACCTTGTCCAGCGGCGGCAGCGGAACCTGCGGCGCGCCCAGCGGCGACGTGCGGCCCGGCTCGTAGCAGAAGATCAGTCCCTGTGGTTGGCAGCCATGCAGCAACCCCAGCGTGACGCCGGAATAGAACGGATGCACGAGGCTGCCCTGTCCTTCGATCACCACGATCTCGTGATGCTGATGGTCCAGGACCAGTTGTTCGGCCGCGCCGCTGATGAAATCGGCCACCATACAGTCGATCGGGTAACCATCGCCCTCGACGATGATGCCCGTCTGGCCGGTGGCGGCGAACTTGGCGTCGCGACCGCGACGTTTCAGCTCGTTGGTCAGTTCGACGGACGTCACCATCTTGCCGACGCTGCAATCATGGCCGACGGTATGGATCCGCAAGCATTCGGGCCGGAACGTGACGGCCTGCGAGACGCGCTTCAGGTCGCTTTTGCGGACATCCACCAGCCGCACGCCCCGCGCCGCGGCGGCGGCCGCAAACTCGGGATCGTCGCACAGGAACTGGTGCATCCCGGAAACCACGTCCAGACCGCGCTCGATCGCGCGCAGCATCAGCCCGCGCCAGGCGGGCGGGATTCGTCCGCCGGGGTTGGCGATGCCGAACAGCAGCGTGCGCGCCGCGGGCGCTTCGTCCAGATCGGCCACAAACGGAACGTCGCCAACTTGAAATACGTCGCGGCTCGTCTTGCCCGTCTGCGTGCTGTCCAGCAACGCGACGACCTCGTCGCCGCAGTATCGGATCGCGCAGACCGCCGTCTTGGCGGTGATCGGGTTGGCGTAGCCTTCGGTCAGGATGATGAATTGGCGATTGCTCATGGGGTTTCATGGCCAGCGGATTGAGGGCTGAGGCGCATCGCGGTTCGGCGGACTCGCCGGACGCAGGGGAAACCGAGGCGGCCGGCCCGCATGTCGGACGGGCCCCGCGCCGATTGGGTGCGCGGGGCGTCGCTTCGATAGGCTCGTCGATCGGGCCGTCGACGAGACGGCTCGCGGTTCACTCGCGCGTGACCGCGTGGAACCGTTCCAGCAACTTCAGCGTAATCGGTCCCGGGACGCCCGCGCCGATCTTGCGGCTGTCGACCTTCGTCACGGGGACGATCTCGGCGGCGCTGCCGGTCAGAAAGCACTCGTCGGCGATGTAGACGTCATGTTTGGTGAGCGGCGTCTCGCGGATCGGCAGATTCATTTCCCGCGCGATCTCGATCACCACGGCCCGCGTGATGCCCTCGAGGATCCCCGCGTCGGTCGGCGGCGTCAGGACTTCGCCTTTGCGCACCAGGAAGATATTGTCGCCCGTACACTCGGCGACCTCGCCCTTCTGATTCAGCATCAGCGCTTCGACGCAGCCAGCCTGCAGACCTTCGATCTTGGCCAGGATGTTGTTCAGATAGTTCAGCGACTTGATCCGCGGGCTGAGCGCCGCCGGGTGGTTGCGAATCGTGCTGACCGTGACGATATGCAGGCCTTGTTCGTAGTACTCGCGAGGGTACAGGGCGATGGTGTCGGCGATGATGATGACTTGGGGCGAGCTGCAGCGATTCGGGTCCAGGCCCAAGGTGCCCACGCCTCGGGTGACGACCAGCCGCACATAGCCGTCGTGGATCGCGTTGCGAGCCACGGTCTGGTTGACGGCCTCGGCCAGCGCGTCGGGGCTCAGAGGAATCTCGAGCCAGATGGCCTTGGCCGAGTTCCACAGCCGCTCGAGGTGCTCGGCCAGGCGAAACACCTTGCCGCTGTAGACCCGCAAGCCCTCGAACACGCCGTCCCCGTATAGGAGTCCGTGGTCGTAGACGCTGATCTTGGCGTCTTCCGAGCCGTAATACGAGCCATTGATATAGATCTGTTTGGTCATGGTGGATCCGGGCCCTGCGCCAGCCCGGCCTTTGCGACCCTGCGCGTCGCCGCTGGAAGGACAGACGGTCGCGGCGGCCTCGTGTTTTGCGGTGTCTACGCCACCTGCTCGACCAATCCCTCGACCAATCGCACCGTGCGATCGGCCTGAGCCGCGATGGCGTTGTCGTGTGTAACCATGACTATAGTCAGGTTTTGCTGTCGGTTCAATGCGCGGAGCAAGCTCATGATCTCCTGGCCCGTCTGCCGGTCGAGGTTGCCCGTCGGCTCGTCGGCCAACAGCAACTGGGGATGGGCCACTAAGGCCCGAGCGATCGCCGCCCGCTGCATCTCGCCCCCGGACAGCTCGCGCGGCTTGTGGGTCAGCCGATGGGACAGGCCGACCAAGCCCAGCAACTGTCTCGCCTCTTCGAAATGCTGCCGTCGGTTCAACCAGTAACGGAACACGCCTTGGCCGATCATCCGCGGCGCGAGCACGTTTTCGAGCGTCGTGAGTTCGGGCAGCAGGTGATAGAACTGAAAAATCATGCCGAAGTAGCGGTTCCGGAGAACGTCGCGAGCCTGCGACGGCAGGTTGTCGATCCGATTGCCCTCAAAGTGAATCTCGCCCGCGTCCGGCGCGTCCAGGGTGCCCAACAGATGCAACAGCGTGCTCTTGCCAGACCCGCTCTGGCCCACGATCGCCACGAACTCGCCCTCTCGGATCGCAAAGTCGACCCCGCGCAAGACCGGGACGATGTGTTTGGACTTGCGATAGCTCTTGAAGACTTTCTTGGCCCCGAGCAACGGGCCGCCGCCGCGGGCGAACGAAGCCACGGGCGTCGCGTCCGGCTCGGCCCGCGGCGGACCGTCCAGATTTCGCAGGCTGTCCAGCAGGACGGATGATCGGGCGTTCGGCCGCGACCGCAACGAACCGGCAGAGGCGCAGGTGGCGGATTTCATGGCGTTTGCTCTTTCCTCAGGCGCGTGGTCATTCGTATCGCAGCGCATCGACGGGATGCAGCCGCGCGGCCCGCAGCGCCGGCAGGACGCTGGCGAGCACGGCGATCGCGATCGCGCCCACCACGACCAGCGCTACGGTCAACGGCTCGATGACCGTCGGAATCTGCTGAAAGTAATAGACGGTCGGATCGAACACCTCGTGGCCGGTCACGCGTTCCAACCCGGCGGCGATTTCGTTGATGTAGATGACGAACAGCAACCCGCCGATCATACCGACGCCCGAGCCGACCGTGCCCAGCGAAAAACCGTAACTCAAAAAGATGCTCATCACCCCGCTGCTGGGCGCGCCCAGCGCCTTGAGGATCCCGACGTCTCGCGTCTTTTCTACGACGATCATGAAGAAGGTCGCCAGAATGCCGAAACCTGCGACGGCGATGATCAGGAACAGCAGGATGTTCAGGATCGTGGTCTCCATCTGCACGGCCGCCAACAGCGGTCCTTGCAGATCCTTCCACGTCTGGATGCGATAGGCGTACTGGTCGGCTGGAAAACGTTGCATCAACGCGTCGCGCGCGGCGTTCAAATCGCTGCCGGGGCGAAGCCGAATCTGGATCGACGTAACACTGGCCACACGGGTCTGCGGGTCGATCATTCCCCGCAGACGTTGCAGCTCGCCCAGCGGGACGAACGCGAACGTGCTGTCATACTCGCTCATCTTGCTTTCGTACAGGTCGACGACCGTGAACTTGGCGCTCTGCGCCGACGGCGCCGTGCCCTCAGGCGGCGCCGTGGGGAACGTCAGGTTCACATCGTCGCCCGGGCGGCACAGGAAATAGTCCCGCACGACGTTGTCCGGGTCGCGATGCCGGACGCTGGCGACCATCAAGCCCAGGATCACGCCCGTGTGCTGTTCCTTGGCCTCGTCGAACACATCGCCACCGCCGGCCTCGGCGCCGCTGTACGGGTCGGCGGGCACGCCCGCCAGTGGGTCCTCGGGCGGTCCAGGCGGTTCGGCCTCGGCCGGTTGGCGCGCCTGGCGCGTGGCTTCGATCCGCCGCATCTGCTCTTGGACGGCCCGCTCGTAGGTCACTCGATTTCGCCGAAAGTCCCAGCCCGCCTCGCCCAACCGCGCATCGTAGCCCTTGTCGCGCAACAGAAAACTCAGCCGGGCCTGATTGTCCGGGTGCAGGAGATATTGGGAGAAATCGCCCACCTGGGCATACGTGCCCTCGTCGATTCCGACCAGGTTTACCTGGCGCGTGATCCACTGGCCGCGGACTTGAAAGCTGAGCATCGCCGGGACCTGCACGGTCGACGTCATGCCCACCACCTGATCGCCCAGCGTTTTGCGGATCTCCGCCTCGTGCCACTCGGGATCGGGCAGGCCGCCCAGACTGTGGCTCTCGAACACCAAGTCCGACAAGATCCCGTGCAAACGCTTGTGCATCTCCTGCGTAAAGCCTTCCATCACGCTGTTGACCACGATCAGCGTCGCCACGCCCAGCGTGACGCTGATGATCGAAGCCAACGCGATGTAACGCGTGCGCAGGTATCGCCAGGACAGAAGCAGCTTGTACATGAGGCCAATCCTTTGGCGACAATTTTTAGACGGTCGACCGCCGCAACCGGTGAACGCCCCTTGCCGAGCCCTGCCAAGGGGCCAGCCCAAAACCCGCGTCGGCGGCCCGCGTCCATCTCGTGACCGCCCGCGAACGTCCATAATCCCTTAGCGTGGCGCACCGCAAGCCACCGCGCCGCGGCAAGCTTGTTTCACTCGACCGACGCCTCGCCCGCAGCCTGAACTCCGCTCTCTGACGATTCGGGCCGCAACAACGGGAACAGGATTACGTCGCGGATCGATGGCGAGTTGGTCAGCAGCATGACCAATCGGTCGATGCCGATTCCCAGCCCGCCCGCCGGCGGCATCCCGTGTCGCAAAGCGCGGATGAAATCGTGGTCCATCTTGGCCATCGATTCGTCCTCGGACAGCCCGGCCAACTGGGTCTCGAACAACTGCTGCTGCAGATCCGGGTCGTTCAGCTCGGTGTAGGCGTTGGCGATCTCCATCCCATGCACGAACAGCTCGAATCGCTCGGCGATCTCCGGATTGTCCCGTTTGCGTTTGGTCAGCGGACAGATGCTGGCCGGATAATCGATCACGAACACCGGGCCGACCAACGCGTCCTCGACCCGCGTCTCGAACACCTCGCTCTTGATCACATCCGGATGGCGGCCGGCCGTTTCCAGGCCCAGCGACCGGGCCAGCTCGGCCACGGCGGCCGCGTCCTGCGGATCGACGCCTGTGTGCTCGCGAAACAAGTCGTGGTACGTCCGCCGCGCCAGCGGCGGGGTAAAGTCGATCTCGCGGTCGCCCCAGGGCAGTCGATATGGGGCGCCGATCGCCTGGATGGCGCCCTGGATGATCTGCTCGGTCAGCTCCATCATCGTCTCGTAGTCGCCCAACGCCTGGTACACCTCGAGCATCGTGAACTCGGGATTGTGCCGCGGGCTGATTCCCTCGTTGCGATACACGCGGCCCAGTTCGTAGACCCGTTCCATCCCGCCGACCAGCAGCCGCTTGAGGTGCAGTTCCAAGGCGATCCGCAAGTACAACTGCAAGCCCAACGCGTTGTGGTGCGTCATGAACGGCCGGGCCGCCGCGCCGCCCGCGATCGTGTGCAACGTCGGACCCTCGATCTCGCAAAAGCCCTCGCGGGCCAGGGTCTGACGGATCGAATGAACGATCTTGGTGCGGTTCAGGAACCGAGGCAGCACGCCTTCGGTGTAATTCAGGTCCACGTATCGCATCCGCTGCCGCAGCTCGAGATCGTGTAACCCGTGATGCTTGTCTGGAGGCGGCTCCAACGCTTTACACAAGAAGTGCAGTTTCTCGGCAAAAATCGTCAGTTCGCCGGTTTTGGTCCGTCGTAGTTGGCCATCGACGCCGATCAGGTCGCCCAGATCGAACTGCTCGGCCAGCGCAAACCCGTCGTCGCCCACCTGCTTTTTGCCGATGAACAGTTGGATCCGCCCCGTCCAATCTCGGATGTCTACGAATCGCAGCTTGCCCGTGTCTCGCTGCAGGACGATCCGCCCCGCCGCCCGCACCTGCGGGCCGGTCAGCTCGCCCGGTCCCTGTTGCTGCAACCACGCACGAAAATCAGTCGCCGTCTGGTCGTCCAACGGCGGCAATTCGATCGATTCGCCGGTGTCCCGACAAAAGCGGATCTCGGCGGCGCGAGCCCGAATATCGCCGATGTACGACCGCGCGTCGAATCGCCCACCCCACGGATCCAGTCCCATGTCCGCGATTTTGTGCAGCTTGTCGCGACGGGACGATTCGTGGATTCCTCGCTCTTTTCGTTCAGCTTGATTGGGTTCCCTGCTTGCCATCACGACTCGAATGCTAAGACTGGAATGCGAGCCTCGAGGCCGACAAGCCGAGCGGCGAGGTCGGTCGAGCCCCGTGTCGAGGGGCACATTTTAGGAAAACCGCCCGAGTGGTCAATGTCAGTCGGAAGGGGAAAATAGCAAAGCTGCCGCGCCGCGGCGGCGTTACAGCCGATCTACTCTGTGGTTTCTGTGACCTCTGTGGCTTATATGACCTATATGACCTATATGACCTATGCAGCCTCTGTGGCGATCGTCACTCCAGCGCTGCGCCGGCGATGCGTTCGCCCCGCTGCTGCCGTTTTTGATCCGCCGGATCGAACGTGCCGTAGAACAGGGCGTTGGCGTCCATCCAGGTCGTCAGACGCTCGAGTTCCTCGGCGGACAGCGTGACGTCGCCGTGGCCTTTAAGCAGCAGGGCCATCAGCGGGCTGGCCCGGGCGCCGAACTGATCTGGAGGCGTCAGCGGCTCGGCGTTGGCCTGGGGCGTCCCCTTCCATTCCGAGTACGGGACGCGCGGCGCCAGCGCCTTGTACGAGGCCGTGAATTCGCCGACGGGCGTGCTGCTCAGGTCGACGCCGCCTTGCGGGTCGGTCGAGCTATGGCATTGGACACAGTGCTGATCTAGGACCGGCTGGACCAGGATCGAGTAGCTGAACGGCTTCGATCCGTCCGGCGCTGGTTTGATCGCCGATGGCGGCCGCAGGCTCGCCAGCGCGGCGCCGTGCGCGACCGCCGCGGCCGTACGGTGCTCGTGGCAACCGACACAACTGGCGTGCTCGCCGGGCTGCAGATACGTCAGGCTGCGCATCGTCTGGATGGCCATTCCCCGCGAGTCCAGTGCCTGGAAAGCCAGACCGATTCCGGCCGGCGCGCGGAAGTAGGCCGAGCCGTCGGCCTCGACCGGGACCGTTCCCAACACCTGCTTGCCGGGCGAAGCGTTGGCCAGCCCGACGCGAGGCGTGTTGGCGTGCGGCGTGGTCTTCGGAAGGACTTGTACGATTCGCAAGGCTTGAATCGGCTCGGTCTGCTCGGACAGTTGCGGCCAACTCTCGTACACGTTCTGCATGAAGAACGTGCCCTCGCCCGCCTCGGTCTGGACCAGCATCGACGCCAGCGCGGGCGGAGTCGGCCGCGGCCGCAAGGGAATCGGCCACAGGCTGCTGATGTTCAAATCGCGATACAGCAGCTCCTTGTTGCCGAACCGATCGACCAAGTAGATGCCGAACATATTCGCCGCGTTTGGTCGCGGCTCGCCGATCAGCGGCTCGAAGCTGTACGCGGCCAGGAACACATCCTCGGACAGCGGGTACGGCGTGCGGTAACAATGCCCCGGCCATCGCCGCTGCTCGGCCGAAGGTTCGGGCCGCACGGGAACGCCCGCCGGGTTATACCAATGGCCGACCGGCGACTCGCTCTCGGGAAACAGCACATCCGGCGTCAGCCGCGTGATCGGCTCGAGCCCGTCGACGCCGCGGGCGACATCCAGCAGGATGATCGAACCGGCGGTCATCGCATGGTGCGCGGCGGCCGTCGCCATGATCCGGCTCGAACCGGGGATGGGCCGAGCCTCCCAGACGCCGACCGGATTCAGCGTGTTGTTTCCGTAAAACGCCCGGACATCGGTTCCATCGGGCCGCACGCTCCACAACTGTTGATAGAACACGGCGTGACGATCGACGTAATCCCAGCGGGTATAGATCACCCGTCCATCGTTCGTCACGGCCGGATCCCACTCGTGGGTTTCGTGAAACGAGATGGTCCGCACGTCCGACCCATCGGCATTGGCCGTCGCCATCGCGTGGACCGGGCACGGTCCGCGGCCACAGCGGTGGAATCCGCCGCGGCGCGTGGACAGGAACAGAAGCTTGCCGTTGGGCAGGTAACGCGGCGAGATGTCGTCGTGCGCCTCGCTGGTCAGTTGACGCTGGCTCGACCCGTCGGCGGCCATCTCGTACAGATGATAGTATTGATTGGGGATCTCGCCCCACTCGGTGACGTTCGGATCCGTCGCGCAGAACGAGACCAGCACGCGCTGGCCATCCCACGACACGTCCGGGGACAGATAGTTGCCCGGCGGCAGGTCGCCCAGTTGTCGGCACTGCATCGATTCGCCCGGCGCCTCGAGGACGAACAAGCCGCCTCCGGGACGCGCGCGACAGCCCGAGTATTGGGTCAACTGATGGCTCATGGAACTGGGCACGTGCTTGGCCAGCACCAACGGTCCGATCTGGGCCAGCGGATTGCCGAGCGCGATCTGCCGCCGCACGACGTGGACCTGGCGCCACAGCGATTCCCAATCGGCGGGCGGCGTGGCGGCGGCTGCCGCCAGTTCGCGATGCTTGGCGCGCAGCGTTTCCCAGCGGTCGACCAGCTCGTTCAGCGAGACGCCGGCGGTGGCCAGGTTGGCCAGCAGTTCATCGCCGCGCTGGAAAGTGGTCGCGATCGCCTCGTCATACGAGCGGCTCTCGCGAGGCGTCTCGATTCCATCCTGCATCCGCCAGTCCCACTCGATCATCTCCTGCACAAGCGCCGGCCGCAGCGCGGGCAGTTCGGGGGGCGGTAGGACTTCGGGAGGCTCGGGCATGGACACCGAGACATTGCTTGTCAGTTCGCCCCATGCGCAGCGCAAGCCGGTCCAGCGGACGCCAGCCTCGCCGTCGATGCCCCGCGTGGTCGCCACCAACCGACCCTCGGGTCCCGCCCAAGCCTCGGGCGCCAGCTCGACCGTCTCGCCCTGGGC
>JAVYAJ010000125.1:0-64798 GCA_032229885.1 Candidatus Anammoximicrobium sp.
AATATGGCCTTCGGCCAAAAGAGGCACGCGCGCGGCGCCAGCCCTGGGGCGTTGCCCCAGGCTACGGTGATCGGAGGCCTTCGGCCAAACAGATTCAGCGTCCAAACGGGGCTGCCCGACCGCGGGTTATTGGCCGTTGAAGTCTTAGTCCGTATCGCGGCGCATCTGGTACACCAGTCTATACAGTACACTGTTGGGTTGCGGGCGCTAGCCCGCCTTAGGCCGTTGTTCAATCGTAGTTTTCGGGTAACCGAACTCGCCAGAGCACCCGATTCTCGCGGCTTGGCGACCGCGACGACCCCAATGTTTGGCCTTGACGACGGACGCCGGGGTTTCGGTCCCGCGACGGATTTCGCCGCGCCGCCGTGCCCCGGCCTTGTCCGAGGAGCAGATCCATGCCGTGGCACAGCAGACTTGCCGCACGCACGGTCCGATTGGCCGAGCAGATCGCGCCCGGGCGCACCGCATTGGTGCTGGTGGATATGCAGAACGATTTCGTCCATGACGAGGGCATCTTCGTCAAACAGTGGGGCAAGACGAATCGCTGGATCCAGGAGATCATCCCGACGTGCAGCGCCCTACTTCAGAGCGCCCGCGCAACGAACGTGCCGGTCATCCATCTGCGGATTCTCAACGATCTGCTGCGAAATCCGGAAAGTTGGCACAATTTCTGGGGACCGCCGAGCTGCGTCATCGATGGCACGTGGGGCGCCGAGTTCGTCGCGCCGCTTCGACCCCGAGACGACGAGATCGTCATCTCGAGGCACACCTACGATGGCTTTGTCGGAACGCCGCTCGACGCCCTGTTGCGCAGACTGAACGTCAAGACGCTGGTCTTTGGCGGCATCGACTCGGATGTCTGCGTCCGCGACACCGTCGGGCACGGCTTTGCGCTCGGTTATACGCCGGTGCTGGCTCGCGATGCCCTGGCGTGCGACAACGAGGTCGCGCAGGCCGGCGTTCTGCAGACGTTGGGCGAACACTATGGACTGGTGGTGTCCACCAGCGAGATCCTGGCGGTCTGGCAACCTTGAGCATGCACGGCGCACGTCCGCGCCGCCTGCGCAATCCGGCGGTGGCTCGCAGCCTCGCCGGGCGCTCCCGTTTGACAATCCTCTCGTTGGACGTGAAGATTGAGGCGGGAGATCGGCGGCAACGTATTTGAACCAGGGCGGAACGCGGACTTGAAAGACGAAGCACTGCTGATCGACCAGTCGCTGCGTGGAGATTCCCAAGCCTTCGGGAAACTTGTGAGTCGATACCAGGATCGGCTGTACAACGCCGTCGTGCACATTGTCCGCTGCCGCGCGGAAGCCGAAGACGTTGTCCAAGAGGCGTTTATCCAAGCCTTCGTCAAACTCGGGTCGTTCAAACATAACAGCCGCTTTTACACTTGGCTGTACCGGATCGCCGTCAACGTCTCGATCAGCCATCGCCGCCGACAAAAGCTGGAATTGTCCATCGAGCAGAATCGCGAGGCCACCGGTGACGAACCGTTGGACGCCTTCACGTCGCCGAGTGAACCCTTGGAACTGGCGGAACGTAAACAAAAGCTAGAACAAGCCTTGGGCCTGCTCAGCAGCGAGCATCGCACGATCATCGTCCTGCGCCATCTGCAAGAGCTCAGCTACGAAGAGCTTGCGGACGTCCTCGAGATTTCCGTGGGCACCGTTCGTAGCCGCCTGCACCGCGCCCGGGCGCAACTGTTGACGCGTCTCAGAAAGCTGCTGCCGGACGACGTGTTCGGATTGCCGAACGAGGCGGAAGGGGGGGAATAGCGAGACGCCGAGGTTCTCCGTCTTGGACAACTGCGCTCGGCGCCTCGTCGCTGCGCAACGTCTGGCGGTCAACGGTCGAGCACTGCGCTCGGCTGCGGTTCGCCACCGCACGGTTCGCGCTCGATCACTCGCAGCGACTGCCAGTGTCCCTGCAAAAAGCGCGCACAGAAGATCACCCCCAGCGCGCAAATCCAGCAGGTCAGCACCAGCCACCACCACAACAGGCCGCGATCCAGGCCGATCCAACAGAGCGCCACGCCCAGAATCGACAGGATCGTACTCACCCAAAGCACGAACCAGGTGTCGCCCGCGCCTTTGATCGCCCCGGCAAAGATGATCTGCGTCGAATCGAACAGGCAGTACACCGCCACGAACCGCAGTAGGACCACGGTTACATCACGGAGCTGCTGGAACTCGACCGGATCGGCGCCCGCGCGATGTCCGATCAGAAACAAATCGGGCATGGCCAAAAAGAAGGTGCCGCAGATGGCTGTGAAGACCAGGGCGAAAATCAGGGCCGTCCAGGTTGCCCGCGCGGCAAGATCGGGGCGACCGCGAGTCAACTGCTGCCCTACCAGCGTGCTGGCTGCGATGCCCGTGCCGAGCATCGGGATGAACGCCACCGTGTTGACGTTGAACGCCAACGCCGTCGCGGCCATTTCCAGTTTTCCCAGCCGGCCGACCAGCATGACCATCACAGCAAATCCGGCCGCATCCACCAGAAACTGGAATCCGTTCGGACCTCCGTAGAGAAAGACGCGTTTCAAGAGCGAGCGGTCCACACGCCACGTTGCCGCGAGGCTATAGGCCCGCCGCACGGGTTCGCGGTACATCAACCAGCCATAGACGCCGACGCGAAACCAACCGCCGGTCACGGTCGCCAACGCGGCGCCGCGGATGCCCATCTCCGGAAAACCCAACTTGCCGAAGATCCACAGATAATCCAACGCCGCATTGATCACCAGGGCGGCTAGGTCGACCAACATCACCACGCGCGTGACGCCGCGTCCGGTGAACATGGCCTCCTGGGCCGCGGCGATGACCGCTGCGGGCGCGGCAAAGCACATGATCTGGAAATAGCCGATTTCAGACGGGATGACCCGCGGATCGTGACCCGCCCAGTGGAACACGTGCGGCGCGAGCGGGATCGCGACCAGAAACAGGGGCGTCGCATAAACGCCGATCCATATACCCTGCCAGGTCGCCGCGCCGATCCGCTCGGGACGCTCGGCGCCGAAATACTGGGCCACGAACGTATTGATATAGCCCGCGACGCCGACCGGAAAGCAGATCATCGTCCAGTACAGCATCCCGCCCGCCAGCACCGCCGCCAACGCGTCCGACGAATACCACAGCAGGAACATGCGATCGGTGAACATCATCACCGACCACGTTCCCGTAGAGATGAACAGCGGCAGGGCGATCGCCAGCACCTCGCGTCCGCCACACGGTCGCGACCACCAGCTTTCGGGGGTTTTCGGCATGAAATCCTCGGCGGGAGCAAGCCGCCAGCGGAGTCTTGATCGGGCCCCATCCGAGTTCGCGACCGACCCGGCTGACCGCTGGGACAACCGGCGTGCCTGCGCTGTGCTGCGCAGCGCGCTGGCCCCGGCCGCGGTCGAACGGCCGTTGCCGTTCTACCGCACGGGCGCTTTGCCCAACAGGCGGCGAAGGAGGCCGATCTGTCCGGCGTGCAGCATCTCGTGGTGTGAACAGAAGAACAAGGATCCCAGCTTGGTGGGCGTCACCGCATAGGGCGGCTCGACGGCCTCGGCCAACGAGGCCTCGTCGCATTCCGCCAGTTCGCGCAAGACCTGCTGGTGAATGCGATCGAAAACCTCGCGTAGCTCGGCGGGCGTCGGGTTGTTGGCCGGATCGGGATCGGGCTGCGAATCCTTGCTGAATTGTTTACGAAACTGGCCGGGCATCAAGTCCAGATCCACGGGCTGCCGCCCACGGATCCGGAACAGAGCCAATCCGTACTCGGCCATCGCCAAGTGGCCGACCTGCCAGGCGATGTGCGTGATCCCCTCGGTCGGCTGCCGAAACCAGTCATCGTCCGCCAAGCCTTGCAGCAGGCTGAGCGTATGGTTGCGCGCGAAATCGATCTGCTGAATCGCCGTTCGAAGACCTCCGTTGGTCATCGGTCTGTCTCCTATCTCAGTTGCTTGCGTAGTGTTTGTCAGTGCGGGGCGACGGACGTTCTCAGTCGCCCCGATATTCGGTTTCCCGCTCGCGACGAATCCGGTCAGGCTGGTCGCGGAAGGCGGCCTCGAACAGGCCGTTCACCTCGTTGGCCGGGAACCACGGCGAGTCGTCTTTGCGAACCCACGAGTTTGCGACGACCTCGCCGCTGCGGACTTTGGCGACCAGCTCTTGATTCGAAATCGGGCCGACCGTCTTCCCACTCTGCTTAAAAAACCATTTTGTCGCCATCTCGTTCCTCCGATAAGTCCGGTCCGCGCAACAACGGTTCGCTCGCGAATCAACCGCGGGGCGCGATCGGTCGGCGCCGCGGACCCGGGCGCGTCGCGCCAGCCGGTTTGTTTCCTGTCGAAACGAGGGCGGCGCAGCCCTGGCGTCTGTCAGTCTAAGCGCCATTGTACCGGAGATTTGTGGCGTCGCCCAGGCTGGAGATCCCGGCGGACGGACCGTCGGTGTCTTGCGCCGCTGGCGCATCGCACGCCGCCCCTCATCTGTACGGACGCCGCGCGAGACACACCGCGAGCCGGTCGTCGTCCGACCCGCGCGGAATCCAGCTCGCGTTCGCCGCGCTGCCCACGTCGCCCGGCCAGTTGTCGAGCAACGCCCCATGTTGCTGTCACGTCTTTTGTCTTATTCTGGGGGCGTCGGCAGATGCATTTCACAACAGGTTATTTGGAAACGACGGTCATGATCGAAATGGAAAAATTGGTCTCGCTGTGCAAGCGAAGGGGCTTTCTGTTTCAGTCCAGCGAGATCTATGGCGGCTTGAACGGATTCTGGGACTACGGGCCGCTGGGGGTCGAACTGAAACGCAACATCAAGGACGCCTGGTGGCGTGACATGGTCGTCGGACACGATGATTCCGTGGTCCAGCCCGGGGCGCCCACGACCTACGAGATGACCGGGTTGGATTGTACGATCATCATGCATCCTCAGGTCTGGAAGTGCTCGGGGCACTACGATCTGTTCCACGACTATATGCAAACCTGTCGGCAGTGCAAAAAACTGTTTCGCGCGGACCACGTTGCGGGCCTGCTCGCGGAAAGCGAGTGGGTCAGCTCGCTGATGGCTGCGTGTCAGGCCGCAAACTTGAACGATCCGATCGACATCGACCCTGCCAGCCTGATCAAGTGGGCCAAGGGAAAGGGCAAGAAAGCGGCGCCCGGACTGGCGTTCGCGCGGGATCCGGAGGCGGCGGCACTGTCGCTGGCGGACGCCTTGACGCAAGGCCCCGGAACGACGCTCGGCCTCGCGGCGCTGTTGCCCTACTTGGCCACCGACCCTGCCTCGCCGGCGGGCCTGCAAAGCGCCTGTCCCGAGTGCGGCGGCGATCTGACCGAGCCGCGCGAGTTCAACTTGATGTTCGAGACGCATACCGGAGCGATCCGCGACGACACCAGCAAGGTCTTTCTGCGCCCCGAGACGGCGCAAGGGATCTTTGTCAACTTCAAAAACGTCCTGGACAGCTCGCGCGTGCGGATTCCGTTTGGCATCGCGCAGATCGGCAAGAGCTTTCGCAATGAGATCACGCCTCGCAACTTCACCTTCCGCTCGCGCGAGTTCGAGCAGATGGAAATCGAGTTTTTCTGCCATCCCGACTCGTCAGCCGACTGGTATCGGTACTGGCGCGATCGGCGCGTCCGGTGGTACACGTCGCTGGGCTTGGCCAGCGAGCGGCTGCGGTTGCGTGAACACGCCGCGGAAGAACTGAGCCATTACTCGACCGGCACGGCCGACATCGAATATGCGTTTCCCTTCCTCGCGTCCGGCGAGTTCGGCGAGTTGGAGGGCATCGCCCATCGCGGCGATTTTGACTTGCGGAGCCACATGGAGGGCAAGTTGGACGAGAAAACGCGGCCGCTGCAGGTCGAGATGGGAGCGGACGGCAAGCCGAAATGGAAGGGCAGCGGGCGCGACCTGACGTATCGCGACGACCTGACCGGCGAGCGTTACGTGCCGCACGTGATCGAGCCTTCGGCCGGCGCCGATCGGGCGGCGCTGGCCTTTTTGTGCGAGGCGTACACCGAAGATCAGGCGCCGGACGACAAGGGCGAGATGCAACAGCGGGTCGTCATGAAGTTCCACCCGCGGTTGGCGCCGATCAAGGCGGCCGTGTTTCCGTTGGTCAAAAAGGACGGAATGCCGGACGTGGCCAAAGAGATCTACCGCGCGCTAAAACCCCATTTTCCCGTGTTCTACGACGAAAAGAGCGCCATCGGGCGTCGCTACCGTCGCCAGGACGAAGCCGGCACGCCGTTTTGCATCACCGTCGATACCCAGACGTTGCAAGATCGAACAGTCACGTTTCGCGACCGCGATACGCTGCAACAGTCGCGCGTCAAGATCGACGACTGTGTCGACGAACTCCGCCAGCGACTGAATCCCTGACCGCCGCGAGGATTTGCCTTCGTCGCCGCGTCTCCCGCCAGCGGGCCCGTTGTCTCGTACCGCCAGTCCGAATCGATCGCCCACGACGGACACTTGTTGCCCAGTCTATCAGCCTGGAACGCATCCGTCGAGGCATGTCCATGCCGCGGCAGAACGCAACGGCGCATGCATAGCCGGCGCTGGAAGGCCACGCTCTGTCGTGGCCGCAACCGGATGGGCGTGGCGCAACGCAACGGACGCGACGTAACACAACGGACGCGACGGAGCGCGTCCCTCCACGCGTCGCACGTTGTTTACGGTCGCCGCCAGTCGCTGGCTCAGATGACTTCGGGGACGACGAACGGTTCACGGTATTGACCGCGGGCCAAGGCGTTCGCGCGGTTCGCCAATTCCGCATCGCCTACGAACCGCTCGGTCTGCGGGCCGAAGTCGAGCCATGGCCCGACGACCACCTCGGTCCGCGACCAGTCCACGCCGTTGGCCGTCAGATGCTCGCGAAAGCCGTCAAACACATCCAGCGCCTCGGCGCCTTGGTCCTGGATGGCCTCGCGCGCCGCCGCCACCGGTCGTGCGTCGCCCAAGCGATACGAGATGTTGGCCAGATGAACCAGCGTGCTGGACAGATGACCCTCGATCAGCGGCGCCCGCAGGTCTTCCTCGCGACGGCTGCGAACGGCGGACAGAAAATTGAACAGATGTCCCTTGTGCGCGGTGAAGCCGCCGCGATCACCCTCGGGCGTCGTCGGCCGCGGCAGCCCGGCGTCGCCCTGCGCATAGCGGGCCTTCGCACCGACTGTCTTGGGCCCTTGCGTCGACGGCAGGTTTCGAACCTCGAAGATCATCAGGGGTCCCGGATCGAACTGGTACAGAGCGATCTGGGTGTTCGGCGTTTCTCCATCGTCGTCGAACAGAAACCGGCCTCCCAGGCTCATCACCCGCCGCGGCAGCGTGTTCAACCCCAATTGCAGGCGGGCCGCGTCGAGCGGATAGATGCCGTTATTGCCGATTTCGCCCGTCCCGGTCGGCCATACCCAGTGCCAATCGTAGTGCAGATTGCGCCGTCGCAGCGGCTCCAGCGGCGCAGGGCCGGTCCACAGGTCGTAATCCACCGCCGGAGGAACCGGCTGCGGCTCGGTCGCCCTGCCGATGCTCTCTCGCATCCGGTTCAACGACGTCCAGACGACGCGGATCCGGCCCAACCGTTCGTGTTCAAGGTGTACGGGGCCCGTATGCTGGCCATGGCTGGCGTTGCCCCACTGGGCGATTCGCCGATACTTGGCCGCTGCGGCGATGGCTTGTCGGCCTTCGAAGATGTTGTGCGATAGGGGCTTCTCGACGTACACGTCCTTGCCCGCCTGACAGGCCCAGACGGTGACCAGACAGTGCCAATGGTCGGGCGTGGCCGTCGTGATCGCGTCGATGTTTTTGTCGTCCAGCAACTTGCGGACATCGACGAACCCGGCGACGGGCTGGTTCAGCTTGGCCGCCGCGGCCACGCCCCGTTCCAAGACACTGCGATCGGCGTCGCACAGCGCTACGACGCGCACCCCGGCCAGTTCGCGCAACAGCCGCAAATGCAAACCGCCTTGGCCGCGAAAGCCGACGACCGCCACGCGGAGATCGTCGTTGGCGCCCAGGACGCGCGTGTGGGGCGCAAGGCCCACGGCAGCGCCCAGCGCGAGCGTCGATCGTTTCAAAAACCAGCGGCGATTGAGACCAGTCATCCCACAACTCCTGAATGGGGGCGAAGAATAAAACGGGACGAGGCATTGGCGGCGGGGATCGGACCGCCACGCTGTGGCGCGCCATCCGGCTGCGGGCGCCGCCCGGCGACCAACGCCTCGAAACGACCGAACGTTGGCTGTCGCTGAAATCGGACGGCATTGCGCGGGCTGCGATTCAAGCCTGCGGGACGGGCTTTCATCCGCCGATGCCTTACAGCGGGCGATCGTCCGCGCCGTCGCTGCGAATCGGTGCGCGCTGCGAGGTTACGAGCCGGATTCCGATTGCGATTCCCGCCCCCGGCCCTCGTCTGTCCGCGCCGATCCCCGCGCGGTCGCGCCGTCGCTTGGTTCCAGCGTCGTTCGCACCTGGGGCGGAATGCGCGTCGGACGTTGCGCGTGGCGATCAAAGAAGGCGACTACGGTCTCGCCGTCGGCCACGATCCGTTGTTGCGCGTGGCTGTAGACGACATGCGCCAACTTCATTCGGACGCCGCCCAATTCGGCGACGCGCGTACCGACCAACACCGTATCGGGGTACGTCAACTGTCGCCGAAAGCGACAGGCGATCGACGCGACCACCGGAACCAGGTCCGAACCGTTCATCACGTGTCCGAGTCCGTTTTCTTCCAGCAACCGAATTCGCGAGGACTCGAACCAGCGCAGCGGAACCGCGTTGTTCACGTGTCCAAAAGCGTCCTGGTCGCCCCACTGGACGCCGACCGTGACAAGGGCCGCGTACCCAGTCAAATCGGATGGTCGTGAAACGTTGCTCGGCATCGGATCGGCGAAAGCCTGGTATGACATTAAAGCATGGATCGGCGGCCACGAGCCGGGACGGTGGCGCCGCCGATCTGAGGTCCATCACTCTGTTCGATCCGGGAGAGGGCGCGCCCGTCACGGACCGCCCGGGGCGGCTGCGCCCGGAGGGGCGTTCCCTGCCGGCGCAAACATCTGCATAACTTGCTGGAGAACCTGGTCGAACTCGGCCTGCGTCTTGGCCGCCAGCAACTGGTCCACCACGCCCTGGATCATCTGCAGCGGCATGATGATCTGCAGTCTGTTCTTCTTGAGCCGGTCCGGCATCGTGGTTGTCAGCGCCGTCTTGGCCTCGCGGATCTTGTCGGGCCATTCGTCGACCATCGGCCGCGGCAGCCACTTGCCATCGACGCGGACGAACTCATGTTCCTCGGTCTTCCCGTCATTTTCGACGCGCAGCGTGGCCGTGTCGCCGTCTCGCTTGACGGTCGAGATCTTGGCCGTGGCCAGGCCCGCCAGCGGCATGGCTTCGACCGGCATCGCGGGGAACTCGGTCAGCGCCAGCTTCTTGTCGTCCGCGGCTTTGGCCAGCGCCGCCAGTCGATCCGCGAGCTTTTTTCCCGTGCCGTCGAAAAAGGCGCCCATGTCGATGGCCTGCAACTGTTTCAGGTCGGCCAGTTCGCTGGTGACGATGGTCTCCAGAACACCGACTAGGCTATCCCAATTCTCGGCGATAGTGGCCATGTTGACGGGGCCCTGGCTGAGCGCCGGCTGGCTGAGCAGGAACTCTTTCTTTTCTTTCAGTAGGCGGACGATTTTCTGGACCAGTCCCGTTCCGGCCGTCCACACGCCGGCGTCCATATTCGCCCCGAACGTTCGGATCAGATCGTTGACGTCGCGCTGATGTCCGGACGGCAAGGCATCCCACACCGCGCGCAGGTCGCCTGCTTCGATCCGTGCCTGCAACGCGCGGATTGCCACGTCCGGGGCGTCGTCCGAGGTGGCCGCGTCCGGCGCTGGGGTTGCTGCCGCCGCCCGTCGTCGAGCTAGTTGTTGGCTGTCCGCGCTCAGTCGCGCCAACGGAACCTTGATGATGGCGCCGGTCGACTTTTTCAAATACAGGTCCGTCCCGCGAATTCCCACAAACTCGGCCTCGATCTGAAATTGGCCGGTGCTGTCGGTCCAGACCTCGGCGGCGACGGGGCCGGCGAGACCGACCAGCAGCAGGACGACGCTGATCACGACGCGACGGCGCCGATTCAGTGTACGGCAAACCGCTGGGTGATGTTGGCGCGAAGCGTTTCCGGGCGACGGACACGACAGACTCATCGAGAAATCTCCAGTGATCGAATGACGGTAATCGGACGGGGTGGGCGCCTGCGCCGCAGGCCTGGGCGAAGGTCAGTGCATCCTACGACCGGTGTCGATGCGTGGACCCGCCTATTGTCGCCCCTCGCTGCACGGCCTGCAATAGTAGGCGAACCAGTGGGAAGCCTCGAATCGCCGGAGGCACAACCGGTGTCAGCAATCGCCCGACGGACGCCGGCGCAGGCGCCGCAGCGTCAGTCGGGCGCCCGCGCGCTGGGCCGCGATCGCGCCGGGAAACATCTTCTTCAACGGCCCTCGCGGCGGCGTGCTCGCCAGGTCCGCCAACTCGTCCCAGCGTCTAAAGCCCATGGCCTGCTGGGGCCACTCCTGCAGTCGCCAGACGGCCATCAGCAATTCGCGCACCAGATACTGCGACGCCGAGCCGAGCTCGCGACAGTCGATATGCGCCGCGTCGGGCGACTCGACTTGAACGGCACGTTCCTGAAGATCATCCACGACGCCAGCGACGACGTCCTGGACGTCTCGCGCCAGGCCCGACAAACGGGTGACGGCCATGACCACGTCAGCGTTGTATCGAGCCGCCAAGTGGGGCAGCAGTTGTCGCCGAATCCGGTTCCGCGTATATCGCACGTCGCCGTTGGAATGGTCTTCACGGGCCTGTTGGCCGAGCGTCTCGAGGTAGTCGAGAACCTGCCGCCGCGAGATGTCCAGCAAAGGCCGGACGAGCGCGACGCCGGTCATCAACTGTCGATGTCGGGGCATCCCGGCGAGCCCGGCGATTCCCGTTCCGCGCAAGATGCGTTGCAAGACGGTCTCCGCTTGATCGTCCGCCGTGTGGCCCATGGCCACATATCGAGCCCCCACGCGCTGTGCCGCCTGGCACAGAAATCGATAGCGAGCGGCCCGCAACACGGCCTCGCTGGGCGCATCGCCCACTGACGGGTCGGCCCCATCCGCGGACGAGCGATCGGCGGGCAGGCGGGGGCGACAACCCGCGTCGCCCGGCCAGGCCGCGCGCCCCACCTCGCATCGCAGTCCCAGGCGGTCACACACATCGACGACGAAGTCTTGGTCGGCCTGGGCCAGCGCGCCGCGCACCGCATGGTTGAAGTGAGCCGCGACCAACTGTCCCCCGCCGGGCGCCCGCACGGCCGCCAAAGCGCGCAGCAGAGCCACGCTGTCGGGACCGCCGGAGACGGCGACCAGAACCGTCACGTCTTGCCAGCGTTCCGGAGGCCAAGCCTGGATCAGACGCTGCTCAAAGACAAGCGGGTGCGCCATACGTCTGCGCCGTTGCGAGCTTCAAGTCATTCTCTCCAGCAGGAACTCGAACACGCGTCGGGGACTGATGACACCGACCACGGCATTGTTGACATCGACGACCGGCACATGCCGATATCCGGCCACAGCGATGGCCCCCAACGCGCCGCCAGCCGAATCCGAGTCGTGAACGACGATCGGGTTCGCCGTCATAACATCGTCGACTGTCAGTTGCTTGAGGTCCCGAGCGGACAGCGCGACCCGTTCCAGCACGTCGCGTTCGGTGAATACGCCGACCAGACGCCCGTCCTCGACGACCAACAAGCTCGCGACCTTCAGACCGGCCAATGCGCGCAACGCGTCGAACACGGATTTGTCGGGCGAGATCTCGGCGTAGGGTCGCGATGGGATCGCCTCCACGGTCTGCTCGGCCAACGCTTCCTCGATCGCGTCGCGATACTCGTGCGGCTCGTAATTGCTGAGCGGGTCTTCAAAATCACCCGCCTGATGTTCGAGTTTCGCCATCGTCAAGCTCCTTCGCGAGTCTCCATGCCCGGTTGTCCGCCAATCCGCTGCGAGATCACTTGTTTGGGGAAGTGATCCGCGATGTATTCCGCCAACCCTTTTTGCCCGGTCAAGCCGATCACCCGACCCTGCGCGTCGAGCTGGCAGATGAACCGCGCGCCGCGTTTATGGACCAGATCCAGCACCGCCCACACAGGGTCGGTGCTCTGGACACAATGGCAGTCTCGCTCGATGTGATCCGAGACGCAAAGCTGGTCGAGATTGTCGGGTTGCTGCAGCAACAGCTCGATCAGCGCCCGCTCGGTAAACATACCGAGCGGCCGGTTATCCGCATCGACGACGATCGCACAGCCCAGCCGGCGGGCCTGCATCAGTTCGACCGCTTGCCGAATCGTGGTCTGCGGCGAAACCAGAATTGCCTCGCGCACGGGCAATTCGGAGACGGATTCGCTGTGCAGATTCTCTTTCAATCCCATCGTTTCCGCCCTCCACCAGGATGTTGCTTCCGAACAAGCACCATTTTTTCTAATCCAATCCGAGCCTACCGTTCGCGCAGGTCGTCATCGCGCAGGCCGTTCCGCGAGGGCGCGCCGGCGCAGCTTGCGGCTCGACTCGACGCTCCGCCTGGCCAGAAAGGGAATCTCGGCGGGCGGATTCCCGTCCGCCGGTGCTGTACGAGGCTTGCTGTACAAGCCTTGACGTTCGACCAACCTTTCTCTCCCGCGCGAAATCCAGCACAGCCGGCCGCTGTCCCAGCGTCGGTCTGTCTTGCCCCGATCTGCGCGCCTCACGCTGCGGGCTTGTAAAACGTGTGCCCGCCGTGCTCGCCCGGCGCCGCCCCGAGAATCCCATATTCGCACGAACGGTCGTTCTAGAAAAGGGGACTTCGGCTCGAACCGCTTGACTTGCCGTCAGCTCGGGCCGGTTTCGGCGTCCCTCTGCGGCATACAGCGCGGCCTACGACCACCAAGCCCGCACGGCGCGGCCAGCCCCTTGCGTCGAGCGACGACTTCAACCCGCTCTGTGCTACTAACCTCAAACATCGTGTACTTTTCGACAATGTCTTCAGACAGCGACAGCGTTAAGTTGTTGAAGGATTACATCTTGTGCTTGCCGTAGCTCTGTGTCCTCTGCGTCTCTGCGTTTCATCGACGTCCTTGCGCGGGCGCACTGGCCGGGCTACATGAAAATACGTTTTGGAAACGCAGAGACGCTGAGGACGCTGAGTTTTCGGCGCCTCGCCGTAGCCGGGAGGGACGTGACAGGCGAATCACGGCGGATGGACACGGATAGCGGGGATGAAGACAAACGGCTAGACGCGATGTCTTTATTCGTGTGATTCATGGTCCTTCTCAATATTTCTCGGCCCGTATTTGGTTGCGGCTGCGGGCCGCGCTAGGCTGTCGCGCGAGCGCCGGCCGGCAAAGCCCGCGCGCACAACGCACGGATGCGCCGCGATTTGACAGATTTTCCGCTTGTTCCGACGTTGTCCCGGTTAAGAACCCACTGCGACGCGCGAGCAGCGTGGGCCGCGGGCGCCAGCCCGAGCGGGCGAGCCGGCGTCCTACCGCTCGCGCCCAGCCGATTTGATCCGAACGACGCTCTGCTTCGTTCGTCATCCGTTTCCCGCCGTCACACCTTCTATTTGTCATAGCCCGATCTGGCGCAAAGCCGCACGGAATATTCCGGAAAGCCCAGGCTGGGAATCTGTGCCGGTCTCGCAAAACGGGCAGAGTGAAGTATATTTGGGGCAGGACATGGGACAGCTTTGGGCAAACGGCGGATTCAACGATGGGTTCGCCCCGTCGCGGACGTGATGGGGCGACGTGAAATCAGCGGGCCGCGCCCCGCGAGCGCACCTGGGAACGACGGATCACACGCACAAAGGAAACAGGTGGATCGCTGATCGTTATCCGTGCGATCCGTGGTTCTTCTTCCGCGTTTTTCGGCCGTTGTTGGAAGGTGGGCGAGAATCCGCGTCAAGGGGGCGGCTCTATTTGGCGACGGCCGCGTCGTGAAACGGTCTACTGTGGAATTTGGTCTTCCTCTTGGCCCGATCTCAAAAGACGAGCAACAACATGAAGTATCCATTATCTTGGTTCTGCCTAGTTCTGATCTGCATCTGGTCGGCTGCGTCCGGCATTAGTGCGGCCGCTGATGGCGCGGCGCCATCCGACACGCCCGCGGAGACGGCCGGCGCCGAGCCGAGCCCGTCCGCCAAGCCGGCAGCGTCGTCGGAGGTGAAAGTGTCGACCAGCTCGGGGCCGACGCCCATTTCCCACGAGGCCCTCCTCAAGGATGCCAAGACCATCGAAGGCTTGATTCCGTTGTACCACAAGGAGAGCCGGTTGTACGCCGAGTTGAGCGGCGGGCAGTTTCAGGACGAATACTTGATCTTGATCGCCATCGCCCGCGGCATCGGTCAGCGTCCGCTGTTGGGTGGATACACGTGGGGCTTTGGCGACGACTGGGTGTGGTCGTTCCGCAAGGTAGACAAGAACGTGCACATCGTTCGCCGCAACGTCCGCTTCAAGGCGGAGGGCGGTACTCCGGAAGCGCGCGCCGTAAAGAACGCCTTTACGGACAGCGTGATCTTCAGTCTGCCCATCATCACCAAAGGTCCCAAGGGCGGGGATCTGATCGATCTGTCGCCCGTGTTCCTGAGCGATCTGCCGCAGATTTCGCGCGTCATGCCCGGATTCGCGTTCGCGGCCGACAAATCGACCTGGGATTCGGTCAAGGGCTTCGAAAAGAATGTCGAGCTGCAGGTTGCCGCCGTCTACTCGTCCAGCGGACGGGTCGAAATGGACACGGTTCCCGACTCGCGCGGGGCGACGGTGATCGTGCACTACTCGATCGCCAAGATCCCCAACACCGGCTACAAGCCGCGCGTCGCCGACTCGCGCGTCGGCTATTTTGTGACGGCCGTCAAAGACTTTTCGAACAAGAGCGACGAAGACCAATTCGTGCGCTATATCAATCGCTGGCATCTTCAAAAGGCCAACGCGTCGGCCGAGCTGTCGGCGCCGAAAGTCCCCTTGGTCTTCTGGATCGAAAAGACGGTTCCTTTCGAGTACCGCAAGCCGATTCGCGATGGGATCGCCGAGTGGAACAAGGCGTTTGAAAAGGCCGGTTTTGTCGACGCGATCGAGGTCCGCCAGCAGCCGGACGACGCGGATTGGGATCCGGAGGACGTGAATTACAACACGTTCCGTTGGATCACGGCGAATGCCGGGTTTGCGATGGGGCCGTCTCGCGTCAATCCGTACACGGGCCAGATCCTGGACGCGGACATTATCTTCGACGCGGATTTTCTGACGTTCTGGAAGCAATCACTCGAGACGTTGGGGCCCGGCGCGTATGCGGCGATGGCAGGGCTTGGAGCGGGCGGAGACATGTTGGGCGTGCAGAATGCAACGGTCGCCGACCTGCTGGGCGGTGGCCATGCGCACTGCAATTGTGGGCTGAGCCACGGAAAGGCCCTGCAATTTGCCTTCGGCTCGACGGCTCTGTTGGCCGAGCCCGATCCGGCCCGGGCCGCCCAGCGCCAGCGCGAGCTGATCATGCAAGGTTTGAAAGAGGTCGCGATGCACGAGGTCGGGCACACCCTCGGGTTGCGACACAACTTTAAGGGCAGCGCGTATCGCAGCCTGGCGGAGATCAACGATCCGGCCAAGACCCGCGCCGACGGGATGGTGGGGTCGATCATGGACTATGTCCCGGTGAACATCGTGCCCGAGGGACAGCCGCAGGGCGATTTCTACCCGACCACGCTCGGTCCGTATGACATGTGGGCCATCGAGTACGGCTATCGCCAGTTTTCCGGCAACGAGGAAGAAGAGCTGAAGAAGATCGCGTCGCGCAGCGGCGAGCCAGGGCTGAAATACGCGACCGACGAAGAGACGCTGGGCGTCACCGACTCGGATCCGGAGGCGAACCGATTCGACTTGGGAGACGACGCGCTGGCGTTCGCCAAGCAGCGGGCGGAACTGATGGGGCAACTGATCCCGAAGCTGGTCGAACGGACCGTCAAGGATGGCGACGACTATACCAAGGCGCGCAAAGCGTTCAACGTGATTCTGGCTGACTATGCGCGAGCCATGGCGTTCACCGCCCGCTACGTCGGAGGCATCTATACCAGTCGCAGTCATAAGGGCGACAAGGATGCCTTGCCGCCGTTTACGATCGTGGACGCGAAAAAACAACGCGAGGCGTTGGCGTTGCTGGAACAACAGGTGCTGAGCGACAAGCCGTTTGACTTTCCGCCCGAGCTTTACAACTATCTGGCTCCGTCGCTGTGGAATCATTGGGGGACGGACATCCTGCTGCGCAAAGATTTTGGACCCCATGATGTCATTCTGAGGTGGCAAGAGGAGGTTCTGGGCCAGCTCACCTCGTCGGCGACGTTGAATCGAATTCACGACGCCGAACTGAAGATCGCGGTGGACCAGGATGCCCTGACGACGGCCGAGCTGCTCGACCGCCTGACCGGCGCCGTGTTCGCCGAGGTCAAGGAGATCAAGGACGGCAATTTCACCGAGCGCAAACCGGCGATTTCCAGCGTGCGGCGAAATCTGCAGCGTAGCTATTTGAAGACCTTGGCGAACATCGCCATGGGGCGAGCCTTCGCGCCGCAAGACTGCCAGACGATCGCCTACGCACGATTGGCGACGCTGCGCGAGGACATCGACAAGCTGCTGGCCAGCAAGGTCAAGCTGGACGCCTATTCCAGCGCGCACCTGCGGGAATCGGCCGCGCGGATCGAGAAAGTTTTGGAAGCCAAACTCTCGCTTAGCAGCCCGTGAAGCCAACGCACGGGTCTCGGAGCGCGACGCCAACCAGGCGCGCGCTGGGCACAGTTGCCTCGCCAGTCCCGGTCTTCGCGCGACCTCGCCACGCCGGCCGCCGGCGAAGGTACGGCACGCACTACTACTGACCAGCAGACGCGACGGAGCGCGTCCCCCCGCGAAGCGCCAGCGCTAGGCTTGGCGCACGACGCGCTGTCGTGGCCACAACCCGGATCTAATATCCAAGGCGGTCACGCAAATACGGCCCCTCTGCCATGCGTCCCACCCTCTGAAATCCCGCCCACGCCGACAACCCGGTGCGCGACCACGCGGCGACGGTCCGGACACGACGGTCCAACCGCGAGTTCGGCTACGACACGTCGGGTTGGCTCGCGCGCACCGGACCGGGCTTTTTTCGGTGCAGGAGTTTTCTCGACGAACGCGACGCCCTATGATCTACAGACGTTGGTCTAACACAACTACCTTCTCGAACGAGATAGGAGAACGAGATATGACGATTGCGCTCACCGAACGCGCGGTCGACGAGATCAAACGCGTCAAGACCGAACATCAGTTGGCCGCGCAGCAGTTTCTGCGGGTCGGCGTAGCCGGGGCCGGCCGTGCGGGGTTTGACTATGTCCTGTGTTTCGACACGGACTTTGATCAGAAAGTGGACACGAAATACGAGTTCCACGGGATCGATGTGGTCGTCGACAAGAAAAGCTCGCTGTTGCTGGACAGCACCACGATCGACTGGTTCGACGGCAATGGCCGGCGAGGCTTTACGTTCGACAACCCTTACATCTTCCAAATGAGCGGCTGCGGCTGCGGGTGCGGCGACGGAGGCTGTGGGTGTGGCTGCGGCGATGGTGGCGGTGGTGGCTGCGGCTGTGGTTGCAGCGACGGCGCCGTTGACGCCGCCGGCGGCAACGCGGGCGGCAACGCGGGTGGTGGCTGCGGCTGCGGCTGCGGCGGTTGATCGCGCTCGCCGGCCGCCCGCGAAACGGGCCGCGCGGCGTAGGTCCAGAACGGGGCGCGACGGCCGGGGCGCGACGGCCGGGGCGTGACGGCCGGGGCGTGACGGCCGGGGCGTGGACGGCCGGGACGTGGACGGCCGGGGCGTATCGCCCCGGTTGGCTCGATTCGCGGTTCGCACGGGTTGAAACGGCATTTGCTTGGGCGGACGTCGGTCCGCCCTGCCCGTTTTGCCCGCCTGGACGCCGAGCGCCGCGAATCCCGGATTTGCCAGCGCCCCAAGGAAACGACGTTGGTTCGAGACCCAAGTCATCCCAAAACGGAGCAAACCAGATGAAGCGAGCTGTGGCGTTGCTTTGCGGCCTCTTGTTAGCGCAACCGGGGGCGCGTTGCGCGGAACTGGCAAAGGATGGCGCCACCGACTGGCGGATCGTGCTGCCCGACGCGCCGACGATCGTCGAACGGACGGCGGCGCGCGAGTTGGCCGAGCACCTGCGGCAGGTCACGGGCGCAGATTTTCCGACGATTGCTGAACACGAGGCGCCGGCGGGCGGGACTTCGCTGATCTTCGTCGGCAATACGGCCAAGGAGCCGCGCAAGGACTACGCATTCGACGAGATCTTGATTTCGTTGGACGGCGGCAACCTGATTTTGGCGGGCCATCCGCGACGCGGCTGTCTGTACGCCGTCTATTCGTTCCTGCGGGACGTTGTCGGCGTTCGCTGGTGGACGCCCGAGGATACGTTGATTCCGCATCGGCCGACGCTGACGATCCCGGATGAACTGCACGTCTCGTACGCGCCCCAGTTGATCTCGCGCGAGATGTATCATCGCAACGCCCAGCCGACGGTGTTCTCGGCTCGCATGAAGGGCAACGGGTTTCTGACGCCGGAGTACGGTGGGGCAGTGCGGATCATCCATTTTGTGCATTCGTTCTACAAATATCTTCCGCCGGAAAAATACTTCGACGCGCATCCCGATTGGTATTCGGAAATCGATGGCAAACGCAAACACGAGCGTGCGCAGCTTTGCCTGACCAACGACGAGATGATCGCCCAGTTGATCCAGAACGTACTGGAAACCCTGCGGAAGAATCCGGACGCCCGCATGATCGACGTCTCGCAGAACGACTGGTACGGGTACTGTACCTGCCCTAAGTGCAAGGCCATTGACGATGCCGAGGGAAGCCACTCCGGAACGCTGATCCGGATGCTGAATCGAGTGGCCGAGGCGGTGGAGCGCGAGTTTCCGGACGTGTTGGTCGAATCGCTGGCGTATCAGTATACGCGCAAACCACCAAAGACCGTCAAGCCGCGAGACAATGTCTTGATCCGGTTGTGCACGATCGAGTGCTCGTATATCCAGCCCTTGGACGGCGAGCAGAACCGCAGCTTTGCGGCGGACATCGAGGGCTGGAGCCGCCTGGCGAAACACCTGTTCATCTGGGACTATACGACGAACTATAACGACTATCTCGGTCCGCATCCGAACCTACGCGTGTTGGGACCGAACGTGCGATACTTCGTCAAGCATGGGGCCATCGGTCTGTTCGCCGAGGGCGAGGGCGACGACTTTTGCGAGCTGAAGAACTGGCTGCTGATGCGTCTGATGTGGGAGCCGCAGCTCGACGACCGCGCGTTGATCGACGAGTTCTGCCGTGGCTACTATGGCGAGGCGGTCGCGCCGCTGATCAAAGAGTATTGGGACGTGTTGATCGCCCGGGCCGAGGAAACGAAGATCTATCTGGGCTGTTTCGGCGTAAACTCGGCGAAATGGATCGACCTGGCGACGCTCAATCGGGTCACGCAGATCATGGACCGGGCGATCGAGACGGCGACAAAGACCTATGGCGGCGACTCGAATGAACTGCGGCGGCTGCAGAAGTCCAAAATGGGCATCGACCACGTGTGGCTGAGCCGGTACTATCCGTTGCGCAGCGAGGCGCGAGGCGCCGGCCAGCCCTTCCTCGGCCCCCAGGATCCGCTGGCCGCCGCCGAGGCGTTCGCCCAACTGTGCCAGCGTTTCAAGACCAAGGCCGCGGTGATCTCGCAACGAGACGACACGTTCGCCCTGTACCTGGAAGGGCTCAAAGCCGGATTCATCGCACAGAAGAACCCGCCGGAGATCTGTCGGGACTTGCCGGAGGAGAACTGGCTGGTTTGCGATGCCTTGTCGTTCAACAACGTCAACCAGGCGGCGACGATCATCGAGGACGCCGAAGGCTGGAACGGCAAGAGCGTCCGGATGGGAACGAAGGTCGACTGGAACACCAACTACACGCCGCCGGTCAAGGGCAAGTACCGCTTGCTGGCCTCGCTGCGCTGCGAGGGGACGATTAAACAAGGACGCTTGGGATCGTGGGGCGTGTACGACGCGCCGGGCAAGAAGAGCCTGAAGAGCGCAACCCTCGACGCCAAGCAGTTCGTCACCGACGACGGTTCGTTTGATCGCAAGTTTCGTTGGATCGATCTGGGCGTGGTCGACTTTGTCCCCGGGGCGTACTTCTGGTTTGCTCATGGACACGACCCCGATCTGGACGCCATCTTTGTCGATCGCGTGGTGCTGATCAGCGCCGACGGCCCGTGATGGGGCTCGAGGCGGGGTGGCTTGGTGCGGATCGTCTCGGTGCGGACGGCTGCGGATGGTGCGCGCGGCGCGGTCCATGCAGCAGGATGCCGCGGCCACGGGGGCGTGTGGATCGCGCGGCCTATGCGGCAAGATGCCGCATCTACGAACGTGCGTGGATTGCGCGGCCTATTCGGCGGGATGCCGCATCTACGAACGTGCGTGGGAATCGACACCGCTGTCTTTCTAGAAAGGAGCCTTGAGGATGAAAACGCTAGTGCGTCTTGCCGGAGTCTGGGCAATCGGTTGCGGATTGGCCGCTTGGTCGATGTGCCCGAGCCGAGGCGTTGCCGCCGAACTGCAGGTCGGCGCGGCGTCGGTCGACATCACCCCGGAAAAGGCCGTAGCCCTGTGGGGACAGTTCCACATGCGGCTGTCCACCAAGCCCGAGACGCCGCTGACCGCCAACGCGGTCGCGCTGCGTTCGGGCGACGTCCAGACGACGTTCGTTTCGCTGGACCTGTTGCAGTTGCCCGAAGTGTTCGTCCAAGCGATCCGCGACGCGGTGGCCAAAAAGGACGCGCAGATCGATGTGCAGAAGATCATGTTGACGGCCACGCATACACACACGGCCCCGGTGCTCGAGCCGGGGACGCCGGGCATTCCGGTCAACGATCAAACGCTGACCGTCGAGCAGACACTGGCGTTTTTGGCAGATAGGATCAGCGACGCCGTAGTGGCGGCCTGGAAGAACATCGCGCCCGGAAAGATGGGGTACGGTCTGGACCGCAACAGCATCGGGTTTGGGCGGCGCGTGGTCTACGCCAACGGCTCGGCGCAGATGTACGGCCAGACGAACCGTGAAGACTTCGTCAACCTCGAGGGCATGGACGACGACGACGTCGGATCGATCTTCTTCTACGATCAGCAGGACAAGCTGAAGGCGATCGTCGTCAACGTGGCCTGTCCGTCCCAGGTGGTCGAGTCGCGCAGCTCGATCAATGCGGACTACTGGCTGCCGGTCCGCGAGAACCTGAAAGCGCGGTACGGCGAAGACGTCGTCGTGCTGGGCTGGGGGGCGGCGGCCGGCGATCTCTCGCCGCGTCCGCTGTTGCACAAGGCGGCCAACGCCCGGATGCGCGAACTGCGGGGCATCGACGAGCTGCACGAACTGGCTCGTCGAATCGACCTGTCCGTCAGCCAGACGCTCGACGCCGTGGACAAGGCGAAGGACGCGGCGCCCGTGCTCAAACACACCGTGGCCACGCTCCAATTGCCGCTGAACAAGATCTCCGAGGCCGACTACGAGAAGGCCCGGGCAGCTTATGAAAAAGTGCTGGCGCAGCTCGAAGAAGACCCGACCTGCGCGCCGCGGGTCGCCTTTATGGCCCGCGACTGGCAGCACGGCGTCGTCAAACGTTACGAGCTATTGCAGAAGGACCCGAACGCTACCTATCCCGCCGAGATCCACGTCGTTCGGATCGGCGACATCGTGGTCTGCTCGAATCCGTTCGAGCTGTTCTGCGAGTACGGCATTCGGATCAAAGCGCGTTCCAAGGCGACGCAGACGTTCATCGTTCAACTGTCCGGCTACGGCAGCTATCTGCCCACTGCCCGCGCCCAGGCGGCCGGATCGTACTCGGCCATTCCCCAGAGCAACGTCATCGGCCCCGAAGGTGGCCAGATGTTGGTCGACAAGACGGTCGAGATCATCGACGATCTGTGGAAATGAGAGCTGACGGCCACGGGGACACTCGCCGTGTTCGCGCGACGCGCCGCCGGCGCGCGAACACGGTTCACGGTTGGCGCTACTCACGAATTGATATTGGGGTACATCGCGCCGGCCGACAAGCTCACCGGGCTCGCACAGGTGATCCGCGCCGAGCACGATCGCAGACTGGAAGAGGCGCTGCTGCGCCGGGGCCGGGCACGGTTGGCGGCGAATGGTTGTCGAGCGGCTGACACCGCCTGACAATCCCAGACGGCCTGGGCGGACGCTAGGGCAGCGCACAGGTGCGACCCGAGCGCCAAGCGAGCAGCCGAGACCGGGGGGCAGAGTTCACGCTCGGCCTCGCGCCCAACTCCTTCACTCCGGGATTGGCGCGAATGCGATAAACCTTGGCGGCACGATGTCGCGACCCTTCCGGCAGGATGTCCCTCACGACTCGCTAACTTCAGACGGCAAGAATTCCAGTCTCCGGAGAACCAACACAGGAGCGGAAGGGCACAAGAATTATTGCGGAAGGGCGCAAGCCCTCCGGTGTATCGCGTCGCGGTCAATCCTGTTGATCCGTTACGAAGAACCCACCCGCTTCAACGGACCGGACGGCTTGCGCCGTTCCGCTTCCATTGGCGCCGTTCCGCTTCCATTGCCCGCGCATTCCGTGAACGGTTACGTTCTCACAAAACCACTCGGCACGGCGCAGACCGTTCGCGCCGATGCTATGTCCGGTCGTCGCCAGTCACTTGCGTATCGTTATTCTTCGGACTGCTGCCGCGGGTGAGCCATTGTACACGGGCTGGCGGGGCCAGCCTCTGGTCCATGGACGGGCCGCCCGCTGCTTGCGATTGGACTTATCCGCCGGACCCACTCGAGACAGCGTCCACCAACCGTCCGCCCTGCAGCAGCTTGATACATCCTTGCTGGCGCGATGCGGGCCCTCGCGGTATCTCGGCTTGGCCGTCGATCAGCGGACTGGACGCGAGTTCCTTGCCTTCTTGATCGCACAGCACGACGCGCGAGTCGACCGTTGCGTCAACGACGCGGATTTGCAGGCGATCGCCTGCCGCCGAAACCGAAAGCCTTCGCGGCAGGATCGCCAGGCAAGCTACGTCGTCGCGGGCCAAGAACAGCCGCACTTGTCGCCGACCGGCTATCTCCTCCACCTCCGGCTTTTTGTGCTGCAGCAGATCGAACACATGCCGGTCGGCAGGCAGGTCAATCGCCAGCGCCGCGCCGTAGAAAGTATGTCCTGTGCCGTTGTACAGCAGGTAGATCTCCTTGTCCTCGCCGCGATACCAGTTCGCGTAGATGTAGCGTTCGAGCGTCGGCGCCAGCGGTCGGCACTCGCGGCTGGCAAACGCATCCGCATTCTCGCGCAAGATCACATCGTATGCCGGCGGATAGTAGCTGCCGAACGATCCGACCGCATTCCAGAACCGCTTGCGGTGCTGTCGATCCGCGCCGCGATGGTCCAGCTCGAACGCCTTGCATTCCGGAAACAAGAAGCGTTGCAAGTTGACCTCGACCGCACGCAGCGGCGATGCCAGCACGGTCAAGTCGTATGTGATGCAACCTTCGATGTACGGCAACAGGAAATCGTAGCCGGGATGCTCGGTGGTCAGCACGGCTTGCGGATTGACTTGGTCCATCGCTTGCCGCACCAGGCGCGTCGCCTCCGCCACGCCGCGCTGCCATTCCGTACAGCCCCATTCGGCAAACGTATGCTCATGCCGACGGCTGAAGCACGCCGAGCCGGCGTGGCCGTATTCATCCAAGCGAATCCCGTCCGCGCCCGTTTCCTTCAACACGCGCTGCATGGTGTCCGCCACCCACCGACGGTACTCGGCCACGTCATGGCACATTCGCCAGGCGTCGTAATCGTCCCGGTATTCGCCATCCGGTCGGACCACGCCCCACCGCTCGCCGTACTCCTGGCCGCATTTGGAATTGTAGTCCACCCGGAACGGATCGGTATACAGCGTGACCAGGGCTCCCTTCTTTCGATAGGTTTCGATGGCGTCGCGCAGCGCCGGCAGACCGCCCCACCGTTGGTTGTAGCCGTCGTAATCGCCGGGGTTGTTCGAGAACATCGGCTGGCCGGTCACCGGGTCGGGCGGGAAATAGCTCTTCCAGCTTTGATACTTGGCCGCCCCCAGCTTGTCTTTGACTTGGTCCAGGGGAATGCCCTTCGGGCCCAACGGCGACCATTCCCACCACGACATCAGTTCGAGACAGTCGCAGCCCGGACCAACGAAATCCATGCGGTACTTGCCGTCACGAAAGATGGGACTGAGCCCCCAACCCACGGCGATCATGTTCTGTACGGGCGTCAGCCGCGACGGGTAGGGGCGGAACGTCCACGCCTGCCGGCACCAGCTAGCGTACTCTTGCAGCGGCGTCTGCCAGTCGCCGGCGTGTGCGGCGATCGCCACGTCGGGCGGGGCAAACGAGCTCCCCGGTTCGCGCGTCCGGCGGAGGTACTCGTACGCTAGACCGACGCCGGCCACCGCCGGCAGTGAATTCGTCCATTTGAAGTCATCCGCCGTCGGGGTCCGTGGATCGTCCTCGGTTTGTTCCACCTGGCCTGGAATATGTTTCCGCAACGCCAGTACCTTATAACGGCCGTCGCTATCCAGAGAGCGCACCGCCAACCCGCCGCCGCGCGTTGGGCTGAAGATATCCAGCACCTGGTACAGCGCCTGGTGATCGCCATATCCTTGGCGAATCAAGGCGGGCGAGTCCGTGACCAGCAGGCTCTTCGGAAAGAAATAGTAATCGTCGGCAGGCTCTGCCGAGACCGACAGGCCCGCGAAGTGGGGAAACGCCAATTTGAAATCGACCGGCTTGTCGCTCCGATTGACGATGTTCAGGCCCAGCCGCAAGCTGTCGCCGATCGTCGCGGTGTAAACGGCTTCCAGGCCGATCGGCTCGCAGACCGCCGTTGCTCGGAAACCGACGCCGTCGTCCGTCGCCTCGATTTCGCGGCAGACGAAGTCTTGCGAACCGGCGTAGCGTTTGCTCTCGACTTCGACCAACCACAGCGCGACGTCCTCCGGTCGGCGAACCATCTCGCCGGCCGTGACTTCGTTGTACAGCGACGCGAGCTGCAGGCGGCCTTCGCGGCGGATGAATTCGCATCGCAGGTTCCGGTTCTCCAGCACCACCCGATCTCCGGCGATGCGACACGCGGGCCGTCGATCCGCGGCTCGGCCGGCGGGCGGCTGCATGACGGGCGCCATGTCGAGCGGCCGCGACACCGGGTGATAGTTCGCCGCGGTCGACAACGTGACGCTGCGCAGATTCAGCGTCTTGGGCAGTTCCACGCCGCTGGGCAGGAACGCCAACGGAGGCGACAGCACGGCTTCGTAGATCGGACCGTGCACCTCGGCTGGTTGAACCGGACTGCCGGCCTCGTCCAACCAGGCGAACTGGAACCGCTGGTCGTCCGACGTCTCGACCCGCACGCGCAGGCTCTCCAGCCGATCGACTCGCTGCGGATCCCACTCGAATCGCGTCGTCGGTCCGTGTGAACCGGCATAGCAGATCATCCGTCGCGCATCCTCCGGCTGCGGCTGGCCGGACGACCAGCGGGCCTCGACGCCGCGCGGACGGGTCAACAGATACAGCCGCACCATGTACTCGCCCCGCCCCCCGGGCGCGTTCAATCGATCCTGCCGCCACGGCCCAGCCGGGCCGAAACGCACAAAGCTGTTCTCGCCGGGCACAGTCGGGTCGATGCCCAGGTACAAATAGTCGTCCGGTTTCTTGTCGGCTGGCGAATCGTCTGCGAGCGGCGCCATCCGCAGCACGATCTCGTTGGGGCCGCGAACGATCTCCTCCTTGGCCAACGAAAAATCGTGCCATCGCATGAACGCGGTCATCGGTTTGCGTTCGTCGTAGACGGGCAGACCGGCGCTAGTCGGGATCCGGTGGGCGTGTCCGTTGACAACGACTTCGATCGCCTCGTCCAGCCCGTTGGCCGGCGGACCGTCGTGCCACGAGTAGTCGCGAACGCAGAAGTAGGCGGACAGTCGGATTTCCTCGACTTGGTTCCACGCCTCCAGCGGCACATTGCTCAGATCCACGACTTTTTTGGCCCAATAATCCGGGCCGCGCTGGTGCGTGATCCCCATCGTCGGGCCGCCCCAGTTCCCCGTGTCGTCGCGCGCCAGCCAGACCCCGTCCGGCAGCAGTTCAACTTGGCTCGGTCGCGTCTGTCCCCAGACCAGGCAGCCGGACAGCAACGCGGTCAGCAACACCGCACACCGCACACCGACTCGACATCCCATTGTCCTTCCTCCCTACTGACGCTCGCGGGAGACCGCGAGAACCATCCACGGCTAAAACGACGCGACAGCGTCTGGTCCCCTTCAGATACGGCTTTACGTCCAGCGATCGACGTCGAATATAACAGACTCGCGACCCAACGCCGTCCGGCACGACAATCCCGCAGGCGCATTGTATCGCCGTGGGTTTTCCGTGGGGCGGAAATCACCTCAGCGCGTCATCCATATCGGGGGGCAGCGGCTGGAGAGCAGATGCAACCGTCCGACACGTTGGCGCGACCCACGTCTTGCTACACTCGCAACCACTGCCGCGCCGTCGGCCCCGGCCGCCTCGCCTAAGCCGCGTGACGTCCGCAGGAACGAAAATGGCTCCTTGATCTCCCGCCGCGTGATCGTCGCTTGCCACGCATCTGCTGGCCGACGGCTACGACATTCGCACCGTGTGGAAATTGCTGGGCCATCGCGACGTCCGTACGACGCTGATTTGGGCGCATGTTTCGAGCCGAAGTCGGAGGAGAGTCCGTAGCCCCGCCGACGTGTTGGCTCGCCGGTTCGGCGAGCGTTAAGCTAAAACCGCCTATCACGCTCAAAAGTCGTATGACAGATGCGTAAGAGATGATTACAATGCGACTTATGACGCAACGCCACCTGTTATGACAAGGCTGTAAACATGCGGGCTACAGGTAATACGTTGATCATTCTATAACCAAGTTCGCCGACGCAATCGCGGTTGCTGGCTGTTGGGGGCGAAAGAGCATTGCCGGGCCGTGGCTGGCCCTCAGTCTCGGACGGGCCCCGTAGTTGGCTCCGCCCCATCGAGGCGGTAGAATGGGGCCATGCGAATCACCGAGTTCGTCTGGCCGCAGGATAGAATCGATCACATCGACCGACACCGCGTTACGCCGAACGAGGTTGAAGAGGCCTGCTTTGGGCAGGCGCTGGTACAGCGGGCGAAATCCGAGGGCGAGAACCCGGCGTACTACGGTCTGGGGTAGGCTGATGCCGCCCGACGCCTGTTCTGTGTGGCCATCCGGTTTCCAGACGGAAAGGGCTATCCGGTTACAGCTCGCCCCATGACGGACAAGGAAAAACGGCGATACCGCCAATGGAAGAACCGATGAACGCTGCACGACTTCCCCAGACCGATTCGATCAAGGAACTGGCCAGCTTTTGGGACACCCATGACGTCACCGAGTTTGAGAGTGAACTTGAAGAGGTAGGTGAAAGCGTCTTTGAACGCGACACCGAAATTACGATCCGCCTGGAAAGGGATGACGTCAACGCGGTTCGCACGATCGCGAAATCACGTGAGGTCGCAGACGCGGAACTGATCCGCGAATGGGTGCTCGAGAGGATCCATGCGACGTAAGCCGTTCCTGAACGCATCCGTGTACATCGACGAATCAACGGATGCAGGCGGCCGAGGGTAAGGTCGGTTGCCAGTGGTTGCGTCTTCCCATCCCCGCGGCCTGATCCCCGTCGTTAGACGTCAGTTGAGGATACACTCTGGATCAAGAAAAGCGCATCGCATTAAAGAGAGAGCTTGAGACTCAGGCCGAGCTACGAGTGGTTTCACTGGATCGATTCTTCGATGGGAACGATGATGAAGCTTCTATTGGCTGCAATCTTGTCCCTCACCTCGGAATCCCGCTATTTCGCGATACCCTTCTTTGCTCGCTTCGACGTTCTGACGTGACCGCCATATACGCTATCACCTCGGAGCTTGACCCTGGCTATGAGTTCTGGCCTTTCACAGATACAGTCCTGGTGGCAGGAACCATTCCACCCGAGGCGCTCGCTGAGGCTCTAGCGACGTTTCAGCCAGACAATATCGTCCTCGCAAATCCGGACGAGATTGGCGAGTTGGACGTCCGAGCTCCTATCGCTCGAGGGTTAGGGTATGATGGGACGGCCGCCCAACTATTCATTCAAACCGACGCCGCTTTACGGCGGGGTTTAACTTAGCTGTTATGCGCAAGGAGAGATACGCTCGGGTGAAAGGGCTACTGACACTGTGAGTATCGAAACCAAGTTTGACATCCCGTTGGTCGCGAGCTTGGCGCTCAGGGAGAAGCAGATTCAGCAGAACTATCGGCCCATCATCGCCGTGCATAAATGGTTTGCGCGGCGTCCCGGCACGCTTTTCCGCTCCCTGACCCTCGCCGAATTCGGCGATGCGCCACTTGCGGATATCTATTTCAGGGCGAACGATTTCCCCGGCCGCAAGGTCGCTGATCCCTTCATGGGTGGCGGTACACCCTTGATCGAGGCCAACCGCGTCGGTTGCGATGTAACCGGCTACGACATCAATCCGATGGCCGCATGGATTGTTCGCGAGGAAATCGAGCATCTGGATGTGGACGCCTATAAGGAGGAAGCCATCCGGCTGCTCGGAAAGCTTAGCGCCGAAATCGGCGACCTTTACTTGACCGATTGCCCGCTTTACGGTGATACCGACGTTCCCGTGAAGTACTTCCTGTGGGTCAAGATCATCGACTGCGAGTCGTGCGAAAAAAGGATTGACCTATTTCCCGGCTATCTGCTCTCCGAGGACGCGCGACACCCGAAGAATGTTCTCGTCTGTCGGTCTTGCGGCGAGCTGAACGAGGTGGACGATCGGAAGCAGGCTGGCGCTTGCCGGAGTTGCGATGCGCATCTGACCATTAACGGCCCCGCAGGGCGAGGCCGTTGTGCATGTCCCCATTGCGGACATGAGAACTGCTACCCGCGTGCGGAGGACGGCCCGCCGCGCCATCGGCTGTTTGCAATCGAGTACTACAACCCGCACCGCAAGGCGAGGCACAAGGGACGCTTTTTCAAGAAGCCCGACGAGAAGGACCTTGCTCGCGCTGTCGCTGCGCAGGAACGCTGGTTGCGGACACGGCCACTTTTTGTCCCCGACCAGGAAATCCTGCCCGGTGATGAAACCGACCGGCTGCACCGCTGGGGCTATAGCCACTACCACCAGATGTTCAGTGAGCGACAGCTTCTCGGCCTGGAGCTAAGCTGTTGCCTGATTCACGAGATCGAGCATGAGCGCGTACGTCATGCGCTCGCAACCAACCTTTCCGACTTACTACGCTACCAGAATATGCTGTGCCGGTACGATACCTGGGCGCTCAAGTCGCTTGATATTTTCTCCGTGCATGGCTTTCCGGTCGGATTAGTGCAGTGCGAGTCGAATCTGCTCGGCATTGTGAACGACAATGACACGAATGTCGGCTCGGGGGGGTGGACAAACATCGTCGACAAGTACGCGAAGGCCAAACGCTACTGCGATGCGCCGTTTGAGATGCGCCGTAAGCGCTCGCGCAATGTGCAGGTGCCTGTGCCCGGCGAGTGGATCGGCGAAAGGCGAAAGGGCGGGCGGTGGCGCAAGGTTGAAATCCACTGCGACGACGCCACGGCAATCGAAATCGCGCCGAACAGCCTCGATGCCGTGTTCACCGATCCGCCGTACTTCGGAAACGTGCAGTATGGCGAGCTGATGGACTTCTGCTATGTCTGGCTGCGGCGTCTTGTTGGCAGCAAGGCGAAAGGGTTCGACCAGCAATCGACGCGCGCCGCCGAAGAGTTGACCGGCAATGTGACCAGAGGACGTGGGCTTGAACATTTCACGGAGGGGCTTGCGCGCGTCTACACGAATATGGCGCGGGCGCTCAAACCCGGCGCGCCGCTCGCCTTCACCTATCATCACAACAAGCTCGAAGCCTATTTCGCGGTTGGTGTCGCGATCCTCGATTCCGGGCTCACCTGTTCGGCCTCGCTGCCTTGTCCCGCCGAAATGGGCGGTTCCATACACATTCACGGCACGACGTCTTCTATTGTCGATACCGTCTTTGTCTGCCGTGACCACGGCCGTGCGCCCCAACAATGGCTCTTCGAGTCGGCGCAGCAACTCGCGGCCATCGTCGTCCGCGACCTTGCCCAGCTTGCAGAGGCAGGCCGCGAATCGACCAGAGGAGATACACGCTGCATCATCTTCGGCCATCTCACTCGCATGGCCGCCTGGAATCTGCGCAATGACTGGGACCATTCCCTGCCGACCGCCGAAAAGCTTGATCGCTTTGCTCAGGCCGTCCGGCGGCTCGCCGACCCCGAGCAAGTTCTTGATGATGTGGTGGCATCCGGAAAGCAGATGTCGATTCCCGCCGGGCCGCTCTTCGCGACGGCTGAGGCAAATGAAAGGACGGGCGATGTCGTTGCGTTTTGAGGTTGACTACCGCGCTCCAAGTATCGCTTGGGAACCGCTCGTCGATGAGGTGTTCGGCGAGCTGGCTTCGAGCTTTCTAGAAATGCCCAAGGGCGACGGGTTTATCGACTACCCAACCTTCGAGAAGGGCTACCAGACGCTCAAACGCAATACAGACGCCTTCGCCAAAGTCACGACGGATGCTGTTCTCTCGGCTGTCGGCGAAGCGCCGATCGCCTTCATTGTTTTTCGCTGCATACTCGGCTTCTCTCCCCCTGAATGGGCCTACGTCACCACGGAGATGACCGGCGTTGAAGTGGGGCAGACCGCGGCGCGGTCCATCGACCGAAGCATGCGTCTGAAGCCGCTCGCGCCGAGGAATGAGGGTAATGGTGTCACCGCCCAGCGTATCCGCGCCATGATCGAAGCTGGCGTGCGGGCGGTTGAAAAAGGACCTGGCATCGTGCCGCCGGGCATTGTGCACCGGCTGGACAAGGCCGATACAGCGGAAGGGCTCCTGAGCGTCCGATCCATCGCCGATCTCGGAGCGCCGTATCCGGTGCTGCTTTACGAACGCTTCCTTGGGCGGCCTTATGCGACGCACCGGGATTCGGTGAGTGAACTGGTTGGCGAGGTTGTTGAGGTTGCGGTCAAAAACGTGCTCACCGAGGCCAAAGTGAGCTTCCGCGAGACCAAACGTGCCGAGCGGATTCCGGGCTTTGACCAGGCGCCAGATTTCATCATCCCTGACGAGTTCACACCGGTTGCGTTGATCGAGGCGAAACTGACGGAGGACGACGGTACGGCGCGCGACAAGGTTACCCGCGTCCAGCGCCTGCGCACGTTGCGCGACGAGCAGGGTAAGGACTACGACGTGATTGCCTGCATCGCCGGGCGTGGATTCAAGGTCAGGCGGGAGGATATGCGCCGTTTGCTACAGGCCACCGACGGTAAGGTGTTTACACTGACCACGATGCATTTGCTGACCGAGCACACGCGGATTCGGGAGTATCGTGTGAGATGAGGCGACTTTCTACAAGCGGTTTGCGACTAACGACCGGTTCAGCGGACGGTCCGCTGAGCGGCCCGCCCCTGAACCGGAGCGTTGTGTGCTCGTGCCTGCCGAGAGTCCTAGTCCGGAGCCACGGGCAGAACGCCGTCAGTTGAAACTGTCTGCAAGGCGCCGCGCGGTCTGGTACGCGGCAGGATGCCGCGTCTACTAGGTGTCCACTTTCCAGCCGTTGTGCAAGGTTCGCGTCAGCATCGCGTTGGCGTCGTCGTGATCGACGAACCGCTCGTGCTGCGGATCCCACTTCAGCTTTTGTCCCAGTCGGCCGGAGATGTCGGCCAGCAAGCCGAGGGTCGAAGCCACATACGCGGCGTCGATGTCCGACACGGGATCCTGGCGGCTGCGGACGCAATCCAGGAAATTGTCCTGGTGGTGCTTCGAGTCGGTGATCGGCGCTTGGTCCGGCGTCAGCTTGACCTTCAACAGCGATTCCGGTTCAGACCAGATTCCCGCCCGGTCGACGTGGACCCAACCTTCGTCGCCGATGAATCGGGTGCCCGTCTTTTGCTGCGAGTCGTCCTTGTAGATCATCTTCAGCCCGCTCGCATAATTGAACGTTGCGCTCCACGTCTCGGAATTGTCCGTAAGCCCTTCCTTGCGCAAGACCTCGTCGCACTCGACCTCGAACGGCTCGGTACCCAGTTGCGGGCAGCCCCAATTGGCGATGTCCAGGTGATGCACGCCCCAGTTAGTGATGAAACCGGCGCAGTAGTCAGAGATCAGATACCAATCCGGCCAGGCCACGCGGCCGGGGTTATACGGTTTGGCAGGCGCCGGCCCGCGCCACATTTCCCAATCAAAGCCGGCCGGGACCGGCTGGGGATCGAGCGATCCCTTGTACTTCGGACGGTACTGGGCGCACGGCGCGGCGACTTCGACCGTGTGGATCTTGCCCACATAGCCGTGGCGAACCAGCTCGACCGCCTGCTGGAACTTGCGCTGGGAACGCTGCCAGGTTCCCGTCTGGAAAACGCGTTTTGCACCGCGCACGGCGTCGCGGATCTGTTGGCCCTGCTCGACGGACACGCCCAGCGGCTTTTCGCAGTACATATCCTTCCCGGCCTTGGCGGCGGCCGTGGCCACGATGACGTGCCAGTGGTCCTGCGGGGCGATCATCACCGCGTCGATATCCTGGCGAGCCAACAGTTCGCGGAAATCGCCGTACATCTGGCAGTCTTGGTTGCCATAGTTGTCGTCCACGATCGACTTGGCTCGCCGCCGGCGATCTTCGTAGGTGTCGCACACGGCGACGACGCGGCAGTTCGGCAGCCCGACAAACACCTTCATATTGCCGGTGCCCATTCCGCCGACGCCGATACAGCCGATCGTGATCTTGTCACTGGGCGCCGGGGAATCGGCGGCCCGAGCCCTGCCGATAATCGGAAGCGAGACGCCTGCAACGCCCGCCGCCGCAGCGGACTGTAGAAACTGTCGTCGGTTTGTACCACGGGTCTTCATAGAACGGCCTCCCCAAATTGATGCGATAGGAACGTCGGGCGCGGCTACGACCGCCGGCGAGCGACCGAATGACTGTTATACTCTGCGCCGCGCGGCGTGTCACTTCGCGACGCGGACTTCGTGCCGCCTTGGCGGCACCAGGCTGACGAGCGTGCGGTCGTTCTCGACGGCGCGGCATTGTCGACAGCGCGGCGTATTAGACAGTGCGGCATATTGGGCGGCGCGGCATATCCAGCGGTTCGAGTCGTTCGGGCATCGAGTCGGTAACTCAAACGGCCGGCCGGGCGGGTCACGGCCCGTCAGGGACCTGCGGCACGGCTGGGCGGCCGTCGGGTATCGCCGGGTGTCGCACGTGGCAGCTTGCTTTGCGCATCACATATCTTTTCAGGGCGACACCACGTTGCCGGACGATCTGTACCCCTTGAACGACGAAGCCGCGATTCTCGAAAAAACGGCGCGCAGCGAGGCTGGCCTCTGTGAAGACGTAACGAACGCCCGCCCGTGCCAACGCAGCCTCGGCCCGGTCGCACAGCGCCGACGCGACCCCGCGCCGCGCATGTCGCGGCGACACGTACAGCAGATCCAGGTGTCCGTCCAGTTCATAGGAGACAAAGCCGAGCAACTCGCCGCGATCTTCGGCGACGATCGTATACAGGCTTGTCAGCCGCGATTCCCAATCCGACAGATCGGGCGGTTGAGGCGCCCAGGCTGCGAGTTGCGCCGGATCGTAATCTCCCGCGGCCAGGCCGTGAACCGAGTCCGTAAACAGCGCGACAACGGCTTCGAGATCGGATCGTGTACAGGATCGGAGTCTCATACGCGATGGGCCTCTGCTGGCGACGGATAGGCCTGCAACAAGTAGGCCCGCGCCGCGTAGGCCAGCGTCGGGCAGGCCAGCGCGGTTCGGGCGGCGTAGTCGAGCACAGCGCGGAGCCGGCGGTCATGACGCCGGCGGGCGGCGTCGGGAATGTCGTGAAGCAGTCGGCGGTTTGGTTTTGGGTTTGGCTCGGGCGGCCTGTTTTCTGCGCCCGTTGGCGATGGCTTCGCGCCGGGCTTGTTGGCGTCTGGCGATGGCTTGCGGGCTGTCCGCTTGTCCGGTCATTTCATACAGGAAACGGCTGGGGATCGTGTCGCGGGGCTTGCCCCACTTCATTCGCGTCAATGGCAGCGAGAGCGTCAGCCGTTCGCACGCCCGGGTCACGCCGACGTAGCACAGCCGCCGTTCTTCGTCGACGCCCGCCTCGTCGTCGGCCAAGCTGCGGTGATGTGGCAGGATTCCCTCTTCGAGCCCGACCAGATAAACCTGGGGGAATTCCAAACCCTTGGCGCTGTGCAAGGTCATCAAGGCGACGGCGTTGCGCTGTAATTGGCGGTCTTTATCGTTGCCCATGTCGCGGTCGCCCAGGATGATTTCGTCGAGAAAATCCGCCAGCGCCGGCTTCGCCGCTTTCGTCTCGTACGCGGCCAGCGCGTTGACCACTTCTTGGACAGCGTCCCAGCGGGCCTGACATTCCGCCGCATCGGCGTACTGCCGCTGCAATTCGGCTTCGTAACCGATCTGGACGACCAACTCGCGCGTCGCGGCGGCCAGGTTTCCCGGCTGGCAACGGTCCTGAAATCGCCGGATCAGTTCGCGGAACCGGGCGACGGCGGGGCGTGCCGCCTCCGGCACGCGGGCGTCGTCCTGCATGACGTCCCACAGCGGTCGGCCATCGGCAACCGCGGTCTGCATCAGGGCTTCGACGGCGCGAGGTCCGATCCCGCGCGGCGGCGTGTTGATGATCCGCAGCAGGGCCGTCTCGTCCTGGGGATGCGTCAGCACACGAAGATATGCCGTGATGTCGCGCACTTCTTTGCGATCGAAGAACGACATGCCGCCCAGCAGGACGTAGGGCAATTTCTTCTTGCGCAGCTCGGTTTCGAACGCGCGCGGCTGTTCGTTCGTGCGAAACAGGATGGCAAAGTCGCGCGGCTCGGCGTGTTCGCGCTCGATCAGCCGCCGGATCTCGTCGACGATCTCCTGAGCCTCGACGTTCTCGTCCGGGTATTGGCGGATCAGCGGCTTGAGCCCGCCCGGACGCGCTGCGCGGAGCACTTTGTCGTGCCGCGTGCGGTTGAACGCGATCAGTCGATTGGCCAGGGCGAGGATCTCGCCGGTCGAACGATAGTTGTCCTCCAATCGCACGACGGTGGCGTCGGGCCAATCTTCGGCGAACCGCAGAATGTGCGCGACCTCTGCGCCTCGCCAGCCGTAGATTGACTGGTCGTCGTCGCCGACGACGCACAGGTTTCGATGGCCCGCGGTCAGCGCTTTGACGATCCGGTACTGGCTGCCGTTGGTGTCCTGATACTCGTCGATCAGTACATGATCGAACCGTCCGGCTTCTTCGACCAACACGTCGCGGTGTTCGGCCAGCAGCTCTTCGGTGCACAGCAGCAGGTCGTCGAAGTCGACGGCGCCGCTGTTTTTCAGCGCGCGTTGATAGCGCCGATAGGCCATTGCGGCGAGGTGCTCTTTGTCGGTCTGGGCCACGCGGATCGCGTCGGCGGGCAGGATCGAGCGAGATTTCCAGCCGCTGATGATGTGGATCAGATCTCCCGGCCGCAACGACTCGGTGGGCACGCGGATCTCGCGCAGCGCGTTGCGCGCCAAGCTCTCTTGATCGCCTCGGTCGCAGATCGCGAACTTTTCGGGATATCCCAAACGTCGGATATGCCGCCGCAGAATTTTGACGCAGTGGGCATGAAATGTGGATACGCACGGGCGGTCTTTCCGACGTTTTCCGAGCAGGGCGGCGATGCGTTCCTGCATCTCGGCGGCGGCCTTGTTCGTAAACGTCACGGCCAGGATCCGGCTGGGGACGACGCCGTGCTTGATCAGATTGGCGATGCGAAACGTGACCACGCGGGTTTTCCCGCTGCCCGCCCCTGCCAGGACCAACAGCGGGCCGGCCAGCGTCTGGACCGCCTGTTCTTGAGTTGGATTCAGATCATGTACCATGCGTCAGATCGTAGCCGACGCGGGGGCTGGCGGGGAAGGGGCAAATTTCGGGCACGGCGGGGCGTTTGCCGCGACGATCGACGGGCAACTGCCTACGGCGGCGAATCTTGCGTCGTCGTGGTCGGAACCGCGATCGGCGGCAGATATTTTGTCTCGCGCACAGGCCCGGGCGGCGCCGCGCCGACCCGCACCGCCGAGCCGCGTGTCCGCCTGATCGTCCGGGGCGCCAGCGCCGCGCGTGAATCGTTGCGGTCACGTGCGCCGTTGCGGTCGTGCGCGCCGTCGAGACTTGTTGCGGGGTTTCGACGGTCCTGCGGACAGCGCGTCGCCGATGCCTGCTACGGCAAGATCGCCCGATCGGCCCGGTTGGCGCAATTGAAGACGTGGAACATCATGGTATCTTATGAAATCGTCGCTTTCGTTGAACCCCCTTTGAGGAGATCCCACCTATGTCGCGAATCACCCGTCGTAATTTCTTACAGACCACCACGGCCGCGGGCGTCGGTTTCTGGGTGGCTGCAGGCAGCCAACAGGCGTGGAGCTTGTCCGCCAATGAAAAGCTGAACGTGGCCTGTATCGGCGTCGGCGGCAAGGGCGGCAGCGACTCGAACAACGCGGCCCAATTCGGGAATGTGATCGCCATCTGCGACGTCGACCGCGGCACGCTCGAGGGCAAGGCCAAGGCCGAAGCTTTCAAGAACGCCGAGACGTTCACGGACTATCGCGAGCTGCTCGACAAGCACGGCAAGAACATCGACATTGCGACGATCAGCACCCCCGATCACATGCACGCCCCGGCCACGCTCCAGGCCATGCGGCTGGGCATCAGTTGCTATACCCAAAAACCCCTGACGCGCACGATCTACGAGGCTCGACTGATGGCCCAGGTCGCCGCCGAGACGGGCGTTTGCACTCAGATGGGCAACCAGGGGACGGCGTTGGATTCCTCGCGCGAGGCGATCGCCCAGCTCCAGTCCGGCGTGCTCGGCCCACTGCAAGAAGTCTGGGCCTGGTCGAATCGGCCGATTTGGGCGCAAGGCCCCGGGCGTCGGATGACCATGGCCAAGTTTGCCGAGCAGGCGAAGAAGGACAACCCGGACGACGCCGAGCGGATCATCGAAGGCAAGAAAAAAGAGATCGAGCGGGCCTTGGAGCGGGTCGACTGGAAACATTGGCTGGGCGTCGCGCCGGAGCGCGAGTACTGGCCGGGCCTGTACCACAGTTTCCAGTGGCGCGGCTGGTGGGATTTCGGCAGCGGCGCGCTGGGCGACATGGCTTGCCATCAACTGACCGTGCCGTTCGCGTCGTGCGGGCTGCGGGATCCGATCTCGGTGCGCGCCAGATCGACCGGCCACGACTACGACAGCTTCCCCGCCAGCTCGATCATCGAGTACGAATTCCCCGAGACCGCTGAACGCCCGGCCATCAAGTTCTGGTGGTACGACCGCCGCGGCAACAAGCCGCCGCAAGAGGTGTTCAGCAAGTGGGGAATCGAAAACGTTTCGGACAGCGGCGTGCTGATCGTCGGTGAAAAAGGCGCGTTCTACAGCAGCGACGACTACTGCGGCCGGTACGAGCTGAAGGGCGTCCAAAAGGTGGCCGTCGAGTACGAGAAGGCCGAGAACAAGGGCAACAACGACGTCAACAACATGTACGAGCTGTTCCGCGCCAAGTACGCGGGCAACCCGAAGATCTGCCACTCGAACTTCATCGATCGGGCGGGTCCGTTGACCGAGACGGTCTTGCTGGGCAACCTGGCCGTCTGGGCCGCGGCGACCGGCGGCGAAGGCGGCGAGATGGGCGATTGGGGCGAGAAGGTCGAGTGGGACGCAAAGAACCTTCGGGTGACGAACGTCGCCTCGCTCAAGACGCCCCACGTGGCCGATCTGGTCAAGCCGAAGTATCCGGAAGGTTATCGGTTGGACTAGTGCCTCCGCCACGATCATGGGTGGCCGCGGCATCTTGCCGCAGGTTTGTGATCATGCGGGCGCCGTGCACGAACGGGCGTCTCGTTGCTACAAGCGGCAGGATGCCGCTTCCACGTGGTCGCGCCGTGCGCGAACGAACATCTCATCCGGGCTGACAGGCCTTCAGCCTCCAGCCCGGCCGGCACGAGCGAAGGACATACGTCAAGGGCGTGGACGCAGTGGCCCGCCGATGGTTGCCCGGGGATGTGAACCCACCTCCGCGTGCTGTGCTTGACCCTGCGATGGATGGCTCGGGTTTGGCACTGCCTATCGGACGGAAAATGCCGGCGTCCCATTTGTCGAAACTCGAACCGCAATCCGACGAACGACCGAACGGCGCAGCCATGCGCGCCGTTCCAACTGCTTTGACTTTCATCTACGGCGAAAGCCCGCGGCGACGATGGCCGAGTGCGTGTGTTGCCGCAGCCGCGCCGATCATACGCCACAGCCGCGACAGCGCCGGCGCGCTGTGCGGGCCGAAGGACGAACGATGAACGATTTACGACTCGGACGCCGCTTTCTTGGTGGGTTGATGCTTGGCGTGATTTGTCTGGCGGGTTGCCCCGCGCCGCGCGACAGCGGGAGCGGCGCCAGCCCGACGCCGCCGGCTGACGAGCGCGCGGCGCCCGAGCCTACGGTTTCGCCGGCGCGCGCGGCGCCCGAGAGAACGGCTGCGCCGGCTCGAGCGGCGACCGTCAAGGCCGAAGACGTCGAGGCGGCAAAATCGCTGCTCGCGCGTCTAGGCTCGACCGCCACATCCAAGGTCTTGCCCGGCGACGTGATTACTGAGATTACCATCCGGGATGGATCGACACTTACGGCGCAGGATATCGGCCTGTTCGGCAAGTTGACGGATCTCGAGCGGCTGCAGATCTACAATTTTCGAGCGTTGAACGACGAGATGGCGGCACAGCTCGCCGGATTGACGCAACTGACCTCGCTCGCTCTGACCAATTCGGTCATCAATGATCCGACGGTCGAGCTGATCGTCAAGTCGTTCCCCAAACTCACGGAACTCGACCTCTCGTCCAATACCAATCTGACCAACGGGGTGCTGCGCGTGATCTGCGAGTTGTCCGGGCTGGAACGCTTGACGCTCGTCCAGAATCGGTTCAACGACGTGGGCACCAGCCGGTTGGCCAACTTGACGAATCTGCGTTCGCTGGATCTGCGCGGCAACATGGAAGCGGGTGACATGACGATGGAGATCATCGGCGGCCTGCCCAAACTAGTTGCATTCAAGCATCGCAGCACGACCGTCACCGACATGGGGATCGAGTACCTGTCGAACTGCAAGACGCTCGAGTCGCTGCTGATCCAGGATTTTGCGATCACCAGCCAATCGGGGCAATATCTGGCGGCGCTCGACAATTTGACGCAACTCGAGATTTTTCGATGTCAAGGATTTGGCTCGGACGGCGTCCAGGCGTTGGGGGGGCTGAAGAAGCTGTCTCGATTGACGCTCCGCGACCTGCCGAGCGTCGACGATCAAGCGCTGAGCGTGTTCGGCGAACTGCCGCAACTAAAACGCCTGTATCTACACGAGCTCGATTCAGTCAGCGATGCCGGCCTCCAAAATCTCGCGTCGCTCCAGTCGCTCGAAGTGCTCGACATCTGGACGGTTCCTCAGATGAGCGACGCCACGGTCGAGATCATCGCGGGGCTGGAGAAACTGACGGACTTGTCCATCCGCACGACCGACGTAACGGACGCCTGTATTGATCGACTGCTGGCGATGCCCAACCTGCGATCGTTGACGTTCAAAGAAAATGCAGGAGTCACCGCCGACGGCCGCAAGAAGCTGGCGGGCAAGAGGTGGGCCAAGCTGGATCTCGGGCCCGCGGAATGAGGCGTCTGCCGTGCGTGCTCGACAGGCACGATTGGAAGGGTGAAGGGGGAAGGGTGAAGGGTGAAGGTTTGCCGGGCGTGCCTGGCAGCCACGGCGTGTTCGACGGCCACGGCGGAGCGTGGCCCTTCACGGGCGCGGGCCATCGCCTCAAAAGCACGCGCTCCGTCGCGTCCGCCGCTTGTAATGCCGTCTTCGCGCAGGTGGATTTGATCGTCGCCGCGGGCCGCCAGGCCGCGCCAGACGGCCAGGGTTCGTCGATGGCTAAACAACCCAAATACTATGTCGTCTGGAAGGGCTACAAGACCGGCGTGTTCGATTCCTGGGCCGAGTGTCAGGAACAGGTGAACGGATTCCCGGGGGCCAAGTTCAAGGCCTTTGCGACGCGCCAGGCGGCGATCGAAGCGTTCGATCAAGATTTCGAGACATTTGAGGGGCAGGATACCAAGACGTATCGCGTGGGGCCGCACGAGCTGGCCGAGCGCGGCGTGATCTTGGACAGCGTGTGCGTCGATGCGGCGTGTAACGGCAGTCCGGGCGATCTCGAATATCGCGGCGTGGATACGGCCAGCGGGAACGAACTGTTCCATCGCGGCCCGTACCTCGAAGGCACCGTCAACATCGGCGAGTTTCTGGCGATCGTTCACGCGCTGGCCGTGCTCGCTCGCCAAGGCCGAGACGTGCCGGTCTACTCGGATTCGCAGGTTGCGCTGGGTTGGGTGCAAAAGAAACGCGTCAATACGCGACTCCGCCGGTCGGACGCCAATCGACCGCTATTCGAGCTGATCGAGCGGGCGCTGATCTGGTTGGAAAAGAATCCGGTTTCGAGCTCGGTGCTGAAATGGAAAACCGAGTCTTGGGGCGAAAACCCAGCCGACTTCGGTCGAAAATGAGCTGCCTCGGCGTGCGCGTCGCGGGCCGGACCATCCGACAATTCGCTGCTCGGTCGCTTTGGAAACGTGTAAAAGTCTGCCGTTTGGCTGTTGCAGGCACAGGATAGACGAGATAAACTAGCGTTTCAGAGCAGCGCTAGTGTCTTGTCTAACCATAGTTTCGGGTTCCCGCACTCGCCTGCGTGTGCGACTCCTGCGCTCCGGCGATCGCGGCCGACCCAGTATTTTAGCCTAGACGATTCGCTAGCCGCCTTTTCTTGTTTTGCGGATTACCAGGGTAAGTTCCGAATGTTCTTTTGTCCTACCTTATCCCGACAGGAGTATTGCTATGAGTCGCCGTCGTTCCATCCATAGTCGAGCGTTTACGCTCGTCGAGTTATTGGTCGTCATCGCGATCATTGGGATTCTCGTAGCGTTGCTGTTGCCCGCCATTCAAGCGGCTCGCGAAGCGGCCCGGCGCACGCAGTGCGCGAACAATCTCAAACAGTTGGGCGTCGCATTGCACAATTTCCACGACACGTACAAACGTTTCCCCGTCGGACAACCGGACGACGACAACGACAATTACTCGTGGTCGGCCTATTTGTTGCCGTTCGTCGAACAGCAGGCGATCTACGACACGCTGCGTGCCGGTGGCGCCGCCATCGTATACGACAAAGGAGGATCGAACGTCCAGGTTCACGCGAGCATCGTCGAGCAACCGAGTTCGCCTTTTCCAGCCGGTCATCCCGTGGCCAGCACGGACAGCTACAACTGGTACGCGCAGGTGCGGAACAACCACGGAAACAGCGCGGCGATGACGGTCCTGCCCGCGTTCATCTGCCCCAGCGACATTCTGCCGCAGACCGACAACAACGGGTACGGCAAGTCGAACTATGCCTGTTCGCTAGGCAGCGACGCGCCCTGGGTCAACTATTTTACGGCCAACGGCGCAACATCTTGGACCGCGCCATCGGGCCAGACCGGCCAGGACGGCGTATTCCGTCTGGCACAGGACAACAGCAATCATTACGTGACCAACATGGGACTGATCTCCGATGGGACGAGCAACGTGCTGGCGATCGGCGAAGTCACGGTCTCGTCCAACGTGCATCCCACGCAGACCGGTCGCGTGTTCCCGCTGTGGGCGGGAGGCAACAACGATTGGAACGGCCAGTGGCGGATCTCGTCGTGGGCGCGCGTGGCGGGTCCGGTTGCCTTTCTCAACAATTTTCTACCGGCGTACACCTCTACGCTCGCCGCGGGCCCGATCAACTCGCTGTATTTCTCTGATTGCAGTTTTGGCAGCCGGCATCCCGGAGGCGCCCATTTTCTGCTGGCCGACGGCTCGGTGCGATTCCTGGACGAGGCGATCGACACCACAAATTACGCCAATCTGGCTTCGATCAACGACGGCAATTCCGTAACGTTGCCATGATTGGCGGCCAAGCTGGACGCGAGGTTCCGCCGCGTGGCTCGGCTATGGCGCCAGCCGATAGATGTCGATACCGGCGGCCTCGTCGTGAAACGCGAGGTCGAGCGGAATGCGAGGCGACGCGATGTGCGGCGCGCCAGACGTCGCCTGTCGTGTCGGCATCGCCCGTACGACACAGTACGTGACGCCCACTTCGCGCAAGCGGCGGATGCTGTCTGCGTCCGGAAATCCGCGCATCGCCGCCTTGCTGGTCCGGAACGACCGCGGAAAGAACCCGGAATAACCGTTGACCATCCGCCGGCGGTGGATCGTTCCCCAGTACATCCACAGCGCCGTCTGTTCGTAATCCTTGACGCCCGTCCCGTCAGGAAACGGGACGCAGGCAATGGTCGCGTCCGGCGGCGTGTGAGCTTGCAGCCACGTCGTCCAGCGTCGCTGCGAGCTGCGCGGCGCAGCGGCAAACAGGTTCTGCGGCGGCGGAACCACCTCGACCATCGCCAGCAGCCCCAGGGCGGCGACCGCCAACCCGAGCACGCTCTGGCGCCTCCGCTGGCCCGCGCCTCGCGATCGAAAACCGGGCCGGCCACCGATCATCGCCTGTAAGCCGATCGCGGCCAACAAGACGACGGCCAACTGGACGAACACGGCGAACCGATACACGTTTCGCGCCTGGGCCATGCCGGGATACCAGGCGACCAACAAGCTGTAGGGCGACCATCCGTCCCAAGCCAACCGCGGACCGAGCGACAGCAAGAACGCAACCGTACCGAAGGTTGCGCAGAACAGCGTCCATCGTCGATAGCGTCGCCCGCGCAGCCCCGCCCACACGCCCAGCACAGCCAGGCTGATCTTCAACCATCCGAGGCCGAGATGGATACTGCGGTTGGCTCGTCGCGCGACCACCCAATCCGGCTCGAACCGCTGAGGCCATGGGGCGACCGCATAGTCCGCCGGAGACGCGGCCAGCCGCGCCATCCAGTCTGTGGCTCGCCGCAGTTGATGGGTTCGAATCGTGCGCACCTGAGCCACGAGCACCGGCGCGGCCAACAGCAGCGCGATACCCACGGCGCCGGCCAGCAACGCCCACGTTCGACCGTGAGCCAGACGTTTGCCCAAGAGCCAGGGGCCGGCGCACAGCAGTACGAGGCTCAAGAATAATCCGTAGTAGGCGCAGGTCAGATAGGTTGCCGCGGCCGCGCTTCCCAACGCCAGGGTACGCCGCAACCCGGGGCGTTGGCCAAACGCATCCAGCGCGTGTATCGTCCACACGACGCCGACCAAAGGCGCCATCTGTAGCACGCCCAGTTCACCGTGAATCAGCGGCAGGAGAACGATCATCCCGCCGCCCAGCCAACAGATCCACCAGCGCATTCTCAGCCGCCGCAGCAGTTGGAACGTCGCCCAGCCATTCAACGCCAGAGCCGACAACAGAAATACGTTGTGCGCCAGGATCACCTCTCCGGTCGCCCAAACCAACGGCGCGACGATCGCCGTGGTCGGCATCGGCTCGGAGAAAGCAAACGTTCCGCGTGTCGGCGCAAAAATCGGCGCGTCCCAGTATCCGCGCCACAGATGGGCGGCTCGATCAGCGTTCCACCACACCGTCCAGGTTGTGAACAACGGCACCGTCGCGGCCGGCTCCATACCCAACGGCAGGCATGTACGTGCGTTCGGCGCTAGGGGCCATGTTGCGGCGACTGCGAGAATCGCAAAGCTCGCCAATTCCGGGATCCGCCAGACGCGCAGCCCCGAAACCCAACGGCACGTACCGTTGGGCATGGGCTGCAGTTCGCGCCGCGCGTTTTCGGACGGACTCGGGATTTTGGCCGCGGCCGGCTCGGACTCGCCAGCCGCAGCCGCTCGTGGTGTTCGTGTCACGCCGTCAGACTAGTGCCAGGGATCACGGTGGATGGGACATGGAACGGAGAGTCGTCCCAGATTACCAGAATAACGCGCTGGGCACGAGACAACGGTAATCAAACTGCCTGGGCAGCGAACGGACGGCAGGGCATCGTCCTGGAGGGACGCGCTCCGTCGCGTCCGTCCGGTTGCGCCCTATGTCTGCCGTTTCCACCATCCGGACACCCGTGGAGGGACGCGCTCCGTCGCGTCCGTCTGGTTACGGCCATGCGCACAGCGTGGCCCTTCAATCGTTTTACGCCCCCTCGAAGGATGTGTTCCAGGCTAATAGACTAGACAAAACCTTCGAGTCGGCGTGCGCCAGGAGCAATACGCATGAATGCCAAGCTGTCCGCCACCTACGAGCAGTTCTGTGCGTTTGTCCGCCAGACCGCGTTGCTCGAGTCGGTCCAAGAGTTGCTGGGCTGGGACGAGCGGACGATGCTGCCGCCGGCCGGCGGCGATTATCGCGCCGAGCAGATCGCCTATCTGTCCGGGCTGGTCCACCGTCGCCGCACCGACCCGCAGCTCGCGGCGTGGCTGGGCGAGTTGGCGAACAGCCCGCTGGCGGCGGATCCGCACAGCCCGGCGGGCACGACGATCCGTCAAGTGCAACGAGACTACGACAAACGCTCGAAGCTGCCCCAGACGCTGGTCGAAGAGCTGGCGCGAGCCGGCGTTCTGGGGCAACAGGCCTGGTCCGAAGCGCGCAAGAACGATGATTTCGCGACATTCCGTCCGCACCTAGAACGGATCTTTGATCTAAAACGCCAGCAGGCCGAAGCGATTGGCTATGCGGACGAGCCCTACGACGCCTTGTTGGACGAGTACGAACCGCAAGCGAGAACGGCGGACGTGGCTCGGATCCTGGCCGGGCTGCGGCACGAACTGGCGCCGCTGGTGGCCGGTCTGGCGGCCAGCGGCCGCAAGCCTCGCCGCGAGATCCTCCGTCGCCGGTACGCCATCGAGGCCCAGGAGGCGTTCAGCCGGCGGGCAGCCGAGGCCATCGGATTCGACTTTCAGCGGGGCCGCTTGGACGTGACGCATCATCCGTTCTGCAGCAATCTGGGCCCGCACGACTGTCGGATCACGACGCGTTACGACGAGCACTCGTTTCCCACGGCCTTTTTCGGCGTCCTGCACGAAGCCGGGCATGGCCTGTACGAGCAGGGCCTGCCCGCCGAGCATTACGGCTTGCCACCCGGCAGCTTTGTCTCGCTGGGCATCCATGAATCGCAGTCGCGAATGTGGGAAAACGCGGTCGGTCGCAGTCCGGGCTTCTGGCGATATTTCTTCCCGCAAGCCCAGCGGCAGTTCGCCGATGCGTTGGCGGACGTTTCCCTGGACGATTTTTATTTCGCGATCAACGACGTGCGGCCAAGCCTGATCCGCATCGAGGCGGACGAAGCGACTTACAACCTGCACATCATCATCCGCTTCGAGCTCGAGCGTGCGCTGGTGCGCGGCGATTTGAAGGTCGTCGATCTTCCCGAGGCGTGGCGCGCCAAGTACCGCGAGTACCTGGACATCGAGCCCTCGAATGACTCGGATGGCGTGCTCCAGGACATCCACTGGAGCGCAGGCTTGATCGGCTATTTCCCTACCTATGCGCTGGGCAATCTGTACGCCGCCCAGTTCTTCGCCCAAGCCGACGCGGATTTGGGCGGCGCTGCACACCTGTTCGCCTCGGGCGACTTTTTGCCCCTGTTGCGCTGGCTCCGCCGACAGATCCACGTTCACGGCCAATGCTACACCGCTGCCGAACTGATCGTCGCCGCCACGGGACGCGAACTATCCGCACAGCCGCTGCTGAACCTGCTGCGAGACAAGTTCGAGCCGCTGTACAACGTCTAGCCATCCCTCGTGGCCAGCATTCGCGGCCAGCGTGCCGCGTTTGCGTCACGCGAATTGTTCGAGGTCTGGCAGGTCGAGATCACCGTCTAGCGGTATGTGTGATCCGTCGCGTCGCGCCGCCGGATCCGACGGACGGCGCCGTCCTATCTGCTGGCTGCGCTTTTGGGGCTTTCGATGCGCGTTCGCGACAGTAGAATGACGGGTATGGTATCCGATGCCCACGCGCCCGATGACCGCCGTACTCCGCCGCCTGATCCAAGCGCAGACAGCGAGGCCACCGTCGCGATGACGGTGTCAACCCCCGCGTTGTCAACTCCTTCGCCGGCCAGCCGTGGCGACGCGCCGGCGGCCGCGGGCTTCGACGTCGGCGATGCCCGCGCGACGTTGATCGAGCAAGTTGTCGCGCAACTGCAACGCAGCGGCATGAAGCTGAATCTGTCCAGCCAATCGCCGTTCCGTGTCGCGCTCGAGCAGCTTGGGCAAACCGACCACGGCGGATTTTATGCCAGCCATTACTCGATCCACGGCACGGTGGGCCAGGGCGGCATCGGCCGGGTCTTTCTGGCTCACGATCAGGCTCTGGGACGCGACGTGGCGATCAAAGAGCTGTTGCCGCCCAGAGATCCGCGCGACACCCCCAGGCGGCTGAATCGATTCGTGCGCGAGATCAAGATCACGGGCCAGCTCGAGCACCCCGGCGTGGTGCCCGTCTACGAGGTCGGTCTGCGCGAGGATGGGACGCTGTATTACGTGATGAAATATGTGCGCGGAAAGACGATGCAGGCCGCGCTCGATGCGACGGAATCGACTGAATCGGAGCGTCCCGAGCAATCGCTGTGCAAACGGTTGAAGCTGCTCAGCCCGTTGCTCAAGGTTTGTGAAGCCATGAGCTACGCCCACTCACGCGGCGTGGTGCACCGCGATCTGAAGCCTGACAACATCGTGCTTGGCGAGTTCGGCGAGACGATCATTTTGGACTGGGGTTTAGCCAAACAGGAACCCGAGCCGCCACAAGAGCGCCCGGCGCAGGCGCCCCAACTAGCGCCGCCGGAGGATCTGCCGGCGAGCATGACGTTGGACGGCGAGATCCTCGGCACGCCCGCGTTCATGGCCCCCGAGCAGGTCGACTCGCGGTTTGGCGCGGTCAATGCGCGCACCGATGTCTATGCGTTAGGCACGATCCTGTACGTCATTCTGACCGGCGAGTTGCCCTACCAGGGTGACCTGTCGGGAATCTTGGCGCGCGTCGGTGGCCCGCTCGCTTCTCCATCTCCTCGCACGCGGTCGCGCGACCTGCCTCCCGAACTGGTGGCGATCTGCGAAACAGCCATGGACAAGGACCAGGCGCGACGCTTCGAGCACGCGGGGCGCCTGGCCGAGCAGTTGCGGGCTTATCGCGACGGCCGCATCGTCAGTGTGTATGCCTATTCCCAGCGCGACCTGGTTCGCCGCTTTGTCGCCCGCCACAAAGCGATGCTTGCCGGGGGGCTGGTGGCGATTATCGCGCTGATCACCAGCGCCAGTCTTGCCATACACTGGGCGTTCCGGGCAGACGCCGCTCGCCAGCAGGCGGTCGAGGCGCGCGGTCAGGCCGACCGGGCGCGAAAACGGGCCGAGCAGGCCGTCGAGGACGTCGCCGGCCTCGCCAACGACCTGCAACGGCTGGCGGACCAGATGGCCGCCAGTCTACAACATCAGCTCGAGACGGCAATCGGCGGCATGAGCGACGTGGCCCGTGAAATGGGGCAGACGCCGTTGACCGATCGCGTCGCCATGCGCCCCTATTTGTCTGCCCTGCGCGAACGTTTCCCCGGATGTCAGAGCCTGTGGACCATCGTGCCGCCGGGCGTACTCGCCGCCGTCGAGCCGGATACCTACGGCCAGGCGCTCGGTACGGACGTCACGGACCAGGAGCACATCCGTTGGGTCTTCCTGCATAAAAAACCGCTGCTCAGCCGGATTTTCAAGCTGGTCGAGGAGGATAGCTATGCAGTCTCGTTGCAAGTCCCCATCCTGCGCGACGGCGTCATGGCGGGCGCGCTGGCGGCCATTGTGCGCCCTGAACGCGTGATTCCAACCCTGATTCCCGACGAGCTTCGGCGCGACAAAGCGGCGCGTCTGTGGTGCATCCAGGACGACGGGTATGTCCTGTACGACAACGACCTGAACCAGGTCGGCGCCTATTTGTTCAAGGACGAGACCTGCGACGAATACCCCGAGTTGCGTCAATTCACCAAACACATGATGCGGAACAAGACCGGCGTCGGTTACTTTCGTCGCCGTGTGCCGGATTCGACGGACATGATCCAACGGGTCGCCGCGTGGGAAACACTATCGCCGTGTGAGGGCAGACGTTGGAAGATTGTTGTCGTCAAGCCGTACGAAGTCGATCCCGACGGTGTCACGGTGAAATAGCGGCAACCCGAAGCATTCGAGCGTCTGCCACGCGCTGCGAGCACAAGAATTGGCCCGCGTCGAGCGGGTGGAAGAGGGCGACTCGGTCGCATCCGAATCGCCGCGGCCAGGCGTCGCTCGAGCCCAGCCTGCCGAAGTCGCGGCCTGCCGCCCTCAGCGCCTGGCGTCTTGTCGAAGCAGGCCCCAGTGTACGCGAGCGCCGGACATCGCGCGCCGCGCGCACGCCGCAGCCGCGCTGTGGCGCGAAATTCGACGGGGCGCACCGACCGACGATCGACGCGCAACATTTGGGGGCCGGACCCCGATCCGCTCACGCGTCGCAACCCGGGCTCTCGGCCTGGACCACGCCCTGGCCGTCGCGCCGCATCGCTCAGGCTCGAGCCACGTCGAGCGCCTGTTGCAGCTTGGGCTTGCCCTGCGCCCCCACGAACCGATTGACGACCTCGCCACCTTTGAACACCAACAGGGTCGGGATGGCGCTCACGCCGTACTGCTGCGCAGCCGACGGATTTTCGTCGATGTTCACCTTTCCGACCTTGATGGTCCCCATGTTGTCTTTCGCCAGTTCGTCGATCATGGGTGCAATTTGACGGCAGGGCCCGCACCAAGGCGCCCAGAAGTCCACCAGAACCGGTTCCGACGCCTCCAGCACTTCGGATGCAAAATTGCCGTCTGTAAATTCTTTGACGTTTGCGCCCATCGTCGCTTTCTCCCGCCTCGTTGTCGAAAAAGAACCACGTGGCCGACCGACCCGCAGCGCGATGGCTGCGTCTGCCTGCCCGTCGGGTTTGAAAAAAGTGTGTTCGCAATTTTATAGAGACGTACGGAATGAAGTCAACTACGGCGCGCGATTGAGGGCCAGTTCGCCGACAGCGGCAGCCCGGCGTCCAAGGGCGCTGGTCGCCCCGAGTCCGCGCAAACGACGCCGCGCCATGGGCCGCTGGGGTGTGCGATGGGCGAGGGCGCACCTGCTGCGGCCAAACAGGCCACCGGATGCGCCTCGGGTTCTTGGTTCGAGTTCCGTCCGCGTTTTCGGCTGCACGTCGCCCGGATTCCGGACGGGCGACGGCAGATCACTCTTCGAGTCACCGCCGGTACGCCGCGCAAGTCCGCTGGAATCGATTCGGTTCGCGTGGCCGTACTGGCCGACATGACCGGAAGCATTCACACAGGCGGGCGGAAATATCCGCGAATGGGCAGAAAAGCGACGGTAAACCAACAATCAATCGCTTCAGCTTTCCGAATTGGAAAAGGCTAGGATCCGCGAGAGGGAACTTCTTGAACCACCGAGGCATCTGTAGAAGGGTTTCCGTCCAGAGGCAGCCCCTTCTTTTTGACAAGTCCTCCCGCCGGGACAGTGGTAATCGACCGGTCGCTCAATTAAACTGGCAAAGATCGGCAATCTTGGTCAGAAACAAATCGGGTTTGAGAGAGGGTCACATCGTGAGTTCACGATTTCTAAAAGCTTCGAGAGCCGTGCGCAGAGAGTTGTCGGGAAAATCGGAGCGCCGGTCTCAGACTCGTAGCCGCCAGCGTCGCCTGATGATCGAGGCGCTGGAGGATCGCCGGCTGTTGGCGGCTTCGCCCTCGCTGCTGCAGACCATCGAAGGTTTCAACGTCGACAACACGCTCACGAACAACGGGGGGCTGGTGATGTTCCCGCCGGACACGTCCGGCGCAGCCGGTCCGCGGCACATCCTGAACGTGGGCAATTCGACGATCCAGTGGTTTACCAAGGACGGGGCGCAACAGGTACAGACCAGCCTGAGGAACTTTTTCGCCCCGCTGTACGCCGACACCGGGATTTCCAACCCCAAGGCCGTCTACGATCAGTACTCGAATCGCTACGTCGTTGCCGCCCTCGAGTCGTATCAGCGCGCCACGAACCAGTACGACAGGTCTCGCATCATGGTCGCCGTGTCGGACGACGACGACCCCAACGGGACTTGGTACTACCAGTCGATCAACGCGCTGGTCAATGTTCCGAGCAACACCAATCCCGGCGAGTTCGTCCCTTCGTGGACGGACAATCTCGGCCTGGGGCTGGACCAGAGCGTCCTGTATCTGACCGGCGACTTGACGGGAATCGGAACGACTGCGGCGGCGACGCGCAATCCGCAGGGCAATCGGTTGTGGATCGTGGACAAGGGCTTGGGCAAAGGCGGATTGTACGAGAACGGGCCGTCGGCGGTGACGATGTGGGATGCCGCGCGGATCGCCGGCGTCGATTTCACCGGCAACTATACGGGAACGCCCGAACGGCGCCACATGGAGCCTGCCCACGTGTATGGCACGGCGCAGGCGGGAGGCGGCACTTGGCTGGTGATGTACGACGGGATGAACAACGGCGTACAGGAGTTTGTCGACCTGGTGTGGGTCACGAATCCGTTGGCGGCGCAGCCGACGTTCAAACGCTTTTCGATTAACGTGGGCGACATCGAAGACACGGCCATCAACATCGAGTTCACGTCGCCGCAACGTCAGACGACAGCGCGCATCAACGGCGGGGACCGGCGGATCATCAACGCGGTGTGGCGCGACAATTCGCTGTATGCGACAACCGTGATCTATCCGTCGGTGGGTCAGGACACCAACCAAGTGACGGCCCACTGGTTCCGCTTTGACACGACCAACCCAAACATCGTCGCGTTGGCGGACCAGGGCAATATCGGCGGCGAAGAGCTGGGATTTGCCGTGCATACGATGTGGCCGACGGTGAATGTGGACCGTCACGGAAACATGGTCGTCGGATTCGCGGCGACGGGACCGACGATGTATCCGGGCGCCTACTATGCCGTCCGCACGCCGACCGACCCGCCGGGAACGGTGCGCACGGCGCAGCCGCTGGCCATCGGGCAGGACTCGATCAACATCAGCGGAACGACAACCACGGCTCAAAACCCCTGGGGTCGGTACTCAGGCGTGGCGCTGGATCCGGCCGACGGCGCGACATTCTGGGTGTACAACTCGTACGCGCTGGCCCGCCAGCAGCTGCCCGCGCGCTGGGGTACGCGGTGGGGCAGCCTGCGGATCGCCGACGTCGTCCCACCGCCGCCGCCCGGGCCGGTGACGATCAGCGGCGTCGTGTGGCACGATCGGGACGAGAATCGACGACGGGACCCGAACGAACCAGGGCTGGGCGGCTGGACCGTCTGGGTCGATCTGGACGGAGACGGCGAACGAGATATCGGCGAACCCGTCATCAATACGGACGCCCACGGCGCCTATAAGATCACGGTGCCTTTCCCTACCGATGGTCAGCTTGTCGTGCGACAGAGCGCCAAGCCCGGTTGGCAGCAGACGTTCCCCGTCCAACCCAGCCTGGCGCACGTGCTGACCGTGACCGGAGGCGGGGCCATCCAGAACGTGAATTTTGGCAATAGCGACAACAGCGGATTCGACTGGGGCGATGCGCCCGCTCCGTATCCGACGCTCAGAAAGGACAACGGACCGCGACACGCAATCATTCCCGGCTATGGACTGGGCGTAGACTTGAATGACGGAACGTCCGCCTTGGTCGATGGCGAACCGGACGGACAGCCCGACGCAAACGCTTTGGGCGACGACAACAACAATTTTGACGACGAGAACGGCGTGGTCTTCACGACGGGGCTGGCCCCCGGAAAGACCGCGATCATAACCGTCACGGTCTCGACCGGATCCAACGCCCCGGGCCGTTTGCAGGGCTGGATCGACTTCAACCGCAATGGCAGTTGGGCGGATCCGGGCGAACAGGTGTTCAGGAATCTGGTGCTGCCGGCCGGCGTCCACACGCTGGAAATCGACGTCCCGAGCTCTGCGATTCCCGGGACGACGTTTGCCAGATTCCGCTACGGTCCCGAAAAGGACCTGTCCTTTGTGGGACTGGCCACCGCAGGCGAGGTCGAGGATTATCGAGTCGACATCCTGACCGATCGTCCCGTAGCGGTCGACGATCGCTACGAAGTCGAGCAGGACAGTCGCGACAACGTGCTGCGAGTCCTGGACAACGACATTCCCAGCGCTAACGGAGCGGCCAACCTGCGGCTGCGCGACGTCGACACGACGGGCGCTTCGGGTACGGCGGTCATCGATCGCAATGGGACGCCCAACGATCCAACCGATGATTTCATCCGTTACACGCCCGCTCGCGGCGCGTTTGCCCCCGACGTGTTTTCCTACACGATCGAAGACGCCATCAGCGGGGCCACCTCGACCGCGTTGGTCTCGATCACGATCACGCAGGCCGGGGGGGTGGTGCCGGTCGCGGTCGACGACAGCTATCTGGTGCCTCCGCCCACCGTGCCGCCGGCGCTGTTGGATGTGCCCGGCGACCCGTACCTGTTGAACGTGCTGCGCAATGACCGTGTCGGCCCGACCGGAGCGATTTCCATCGCCCCCAACGGGCTGGACACGTCATCGACCGTCGGAACCGCCAATATTGAGATGGTGACGATCGGCGGCCGAACCGTGCAGATGGTTCGCTACACCCCGACGACCGGCTTCAGCGGCACGGACCAATTTCGGTATACGATCCTGGATTCGCTGGGCAACGAATCGACGGCCACGGTCACGATCCAGGTTGGCAACCAGCGAAAGGAAGACGATGTCGTTCGGTATCGGCTGGTGACCACCGACATGAACGGCAACCCGATCAGCGAGATCGGCCAGGGGTTGCAGTTTCAGGTGATGGCGTACGTCCAAGATGTACGAAACGAACCGGGTTATCTGGCGGTGCCGGGGCTTCCGCCCAACAATCGCGGCGTTTATTCGGGCTATATGGACCTGCTGTACGACGCCGGCGCGGTCGCTTTCAGCTCGGTCGAGTTCTCGACATACTATACCGAAGGACGTTTCTACGATCCGCGCGTGCCGGGAATCCTCGACGAGATCGGTGGAATTCAGGGCAACGGGGCAGACAACAACGATGGCAACCCGTACGGGCCGAACGAACGTCTGTTGTACACTGCCGTGTTCACCGCCAGTACGCTGGGAACCGCGCGTTTCAAGAGCGACCCGGCCGACAACCTGCCGCTGCACGAGACGGCCCTGAACAGGCCGCCGACATCGGTCGACCCGCAGCAAATCGACTACGGGGCGACGACGATCAATGTCGTCGAATCCCCGGATCTGGTCCAGGTGCGACTCGAAGCGACGAGGCTCGACGGCACTCCGCTGCCCAACAATCAAGTGGCGGCCGGAAGCCAGTTCTTGGTCAAGGCTTGGGTGGATGACATCCGCACGGACATTCCTGCGAATCAACAGGGCGTGTATTCAGCCTACCTAGACATCCTATACAACTCGAATCTCGCCATCCCGGTCACCGTTCCGATCGCGACCAATCCGTTGGGGTTCGACATCACGTTCGGAACGCTGTTCCGAGAGGGGCAAAAAGGGATCAACCGCAGCAGCGTCGGAATCGTGGACGAGGTCGGCGCATTCCAAGGTTCGACCGCGACCCGCTTCGGGAACGAGCAACTGCTGTTCCAGATCAAGTTCGTCGCGCAGAACGCCGCCGGGACACTCGTGTTTATCGCCGATCCGGCCGACAACCTGCCACTGAACGAGACCTCGCTGATTCGCCCCGACCCGGGCGTCTCGGTGCCGCCGGCTCAGATCCGCTATGTAAACTCGGCGCCGATCATCGTCGTCGGCGGTGGCGGCGAGGGCGAGTTCACCAACCCGAACAATCGGTACGACGTCAACAACGACGGGTTCGTGACCCCGATGGATGTCCTGGCGCTGGTCAACATGCTGAATCTGACCGGTTCCATCGACCTCAGCCCCTTTGTGGGAGGCGAGGGGGAGAATGGCGGCAAAGGCCCGTATTTCGACGTGAACGGCGATCTGCGGGTCACGCCGATGGACGTGTTGGCCGTCGTGAACGTTCTGAACGGCGGTTCCGCGCCGAGTGGCGAAGGCGAATCTTTCCAGACCCCGCAGTTTCCACTGGTGCAGGCAGGCCGCGAACAGCTATCGAACGCGGCGGCGTGGGATCTTCCGATCTTGACGGACGCGCGCGTTGCCTTGACATCGGACGACGACCGAGATGCGCCCACGGATTGGTGGTTGCCGGATGACCAGAACCGCCAGGATCTCGCGTCCGTCGCCGCACCCGCCAAGGCCTCAACGCCAAATGCGGCCAGGGAAAGTCTCTTCGACGACCATTGGGCCGTCGCGTCTGACGTCGCTGGCGGCCAGCAAGACAGCCTCGAGGATCTGCTGATCGACTTGGTCGGCTGAGAGCCCTTGACCAGGGTAAACATTCGTCGAATCCGTCCGACGCGAAGCGGCGTCAATGGTCGACGCGGATCGGGCAAGCGCTTGGCTGGCGAAGAGATGGCGGGGCAGGCCGAGTCGCCGTCCACTCAGGGGCGTGGCACGGCCCGTATCGTGCCACCGATGCGGGCGCGAAGAGGCGGGCTCAAGCACGAGTCCCAAGCGCCTTTTACATGGCCGTCGTGCCAGCTTGAACGGGCGAGATCCGCGTCCGTGCGGAACCTTGGAGAAAATCCGCCAAGTCTGCTGGCGGGATAACCGCACCGACGTGACTAGGCGCCGGTTCGAATACGCGAGGCGCCCGTTCAGGATGACCTGATGCAAACCTCGCAAACCAGGAAAAATCGGTTTGGCAGGAAAAAAGTCTGTTGCCCACCTTCGTGTGGCGCTCGGGCCAAGATGTCCGGAAGCGAAGGAGCGCAACAATCCAGCCGGCTAGGAGTTCGAGATTTTCATCAGGCCGGGGCTACGGCGGGCTAAGCCTTCGGCGTAGCATCCGGCTATGCTGGCGCGCGGACGTCTGCCGCGGCGACGGAAATCCGGCCTGGCGCTAGCGCGGTTTCCGGGACATGCACGCTAGCGCGGCGAAGCGCGCGGGGGGCGGCGCGGGTCGCGAGCCTCATTCGTCGTCGACGCGCAGCCATCGCACGAGGAAGTCGGCCCCCTCGCCGATCTCGGCGGACTGGAAATAGAGCTCGATTTCGCGGCGTGCGGCGTCGGGGCTATCCGAGCCGTGGACCAGATTTAGTTGACGGCTGCCGCCGAAATCGCCGCGAATCGTGCCCGGCGCCGCATCCCGCCCGTTGGTCGCGCCGAGCAGATCGCGGACGACACGAATCGCCTCCAGACCTTCGACGACCATCGCCACGACCGGGCCGCCTGTGATGAATGCCTCGAGGCTGGGATAAAATGGCTTGTGAACGTGTTCGGCATAGTGCTGCCGCGCCAGCTCGGGCGTGATGCGCAGCATCTTCATCGCCAGGATATTCAGCCCTTTGTCCTCACAGCGACTGATCACGCGGCCCATCAGCCGTCGCTGAACACAGTCGGGTTTCAACAGCACCAGAGTTCGTTCCAGAGGAGTCGCCATGGCGTCAATGATATGCGACGATTGTTCGAGAGGCAAGTCGGCTCGCACGGAGATTGTCGCTTTCGCCGAGTAGACGGCAGACGGTGATTAAGCGGTGCGGATCGCGCTGCGGCGGGCCTCGTCGATGGCTTCGCGAATGCGATGAAATGGTTCATGTAGATCGAACTCGACGGACAACGGCTTCCATCGCTCGAGCACCAGTTCCGCATCCGCGTGGTGTTCTTTTGGAACGGCTATTCGCGCGTTGCCCAGCGAAAACGTGAACAGACGCTGCGCCAGCGGCGCAGGCGGCTGCGGCCATCCGGCGTCGAGACGCACCACGTCCGGATTCGCGCTCGATGGCGGGCCGCCGGCGGGTTCCGCCGCGGCGTCCCGAGAGTCTTCGTCGTCCGCGGGCCGTTCAGACAGCACGCAGGCCACGGGCAGCGACGTGAAATCTCGCACCGTCAGGACAGCGGCCACATCCGTAAACACGACTAGCGGCGGCGTCTTGGCTTTCTCCAACAGGGCTTGCCCGATTTGTTCGCCGCACAAATAGCCGTGCAAGGCGGCGCCATACAGGATCTCTTGAGCGCGGCTGGGTCGCACGGGGGCCGTGCAATGGAACTCGAGCGGGCGGCCCGCCGAGTTCAGGATCAGATATCCGCCAAACAGGCCCTGCGATCGATGATCGCAGACCGTCAGAAACCCCATGCAGGAAGAAGTGCGTGAACTGCTAGCTGCCATAATCGCGGTTGCTATACTCCGGTTACAATGATCCTCGGCTGGCCACGAGCGTCCGGCTCGCGCGACCGCGGCTGGGCGGTCGAGGCGCGTGCGGCGTTCGACTCGTAGACAACCTTGTGTCCAAGCGGGTTGTGTGTCCGCGCGCGGCACGCGCGGCGGGATGCGCGGCAGGGCCGGCGCGTGATGGATGACGAGAGCCTCGTCCGCCGCTTGTCCTGAGAATCCATCGGGCAGCCTCAGGCTGTGACTTTAGCGGTGAGGCCGATTGCTCGGAGATCCAAACAGCGCCGCGACCCTGCTAGCGTGCCGTAAAAATGCCCGAGACTCGACAACTTGCGTGGACAGCCAGTATACTGGCAACAGCGTACGCTTTCGGCGGTTGCGCGACGGGCCAGCAGGAGGCTCGTCGGGTGAACCGCAGCCCGCCGATCGACGTAGGATCGACCGCGGGCGGATGGATCCGTGCGTTCATCGTGTTGTGCGGCCGCAAACCATATTTCCCCGGAGACGTGCCTCCCATGCCGTACGATCCTCAGCAAGCGCCTCCTCTCTTCCATATCGACATTGTCTCGTCGGCGACCGACGCGTCGTCCAAGCCCCGCGATAATCAAGCGGACGTCCTGGTGGCGTTGTTGCAACGATTGGTGCTGGGCCAGGAACGACAGAACAAGCTGTTGGATGAGATCTTGCAGCAGACCAACGCGATGGCTCGCCAACGCCAGTTTGAATTGAGCCAATGGAAACAGGCGAATCCCGATCTGGCGCGACGCTGTCGGCGGGCGGCGGAAACCTTGAATCGCGTCCAGAACGAGTTTCTGGAGACGCTGACGGACGAAGTCATCGACAGCGAAGACAGCTTGCTGGACGGAGACTTTATGCTGCAGGAGTTTGTGGACCGTTTCGGCCCGCGGTTGGTCCACTTGAACGGCGTCTTGCAGATGCTGTCCCAGTTGAGCTACGCGCCGGACAATGCTGGCACGCCGCCGCGGCCCGCCGGCTGATCTTGACGGGCCGGCTGATCTTGACCCGCCTGACCTGAAGACTCTACGATCCGCCAATGGCATGATGCGCCCGGGGTGCGCGCCCGCGATGGGCATGGCCCCTGCGCAGAAAAAGTCGCATCGCGCGGCGGCTGCCTTGGGCTTGCGGCGGCACGGATGGCGGCATGTTGTTCTCTGTGCGCTCGGTGAGCGCGGGTCGAGGAAGACACGTGTATTGGAAATCGGCGCTGGGCATCCTGCTGCTGGCTTTGACGATCCGCGTCGCCGCCGGCTGCTGGTGGCAGGACCGGCTTCCCCAGGGGGCTAGGTTTGGCTTTCCCGACAGTGAAACCTATTGGGAGCTGGCGCGCGCCGTGGCCGACGGAAGGCCGTTGGAAATGAACCCCGAGCGACGCGTGTTCCGCACGCCCGGATACCCGGCGGTGCTGGCCGCCGTGTTTTGGTTGGGCGGGCCGAACCCGCCGGTTCTCGCTGCGCGGATTCTGGGCGCGATCCTGGGCGTGGCCGCGGTGGGCGGAGTGATGATCCTGGCTGGGTTGGCATTCGATCGCGCGACGGCCGTGCTAGCAGGCGTCGTCGCCGCCGTCTATCCGGGCGCGGTGGCGATGAGCGTGTTTGTGCTGTCCGAGGCCCCGTTCTGTCCGCTGATGCTTGCCCAGTTGATCTGCTGGACGCGAGCCTGGCAGGCCGATGATTCGCGTCGCGCCGGCGTGTGGGCGCTGGCCGGCGGCGGGGCGGCCGGTCTGGCGACGTTGACGCGTCCCAGTTGGCTGTTGTTCACGCCGTTTGCCATCGTCGTCGGCCTGCTCGTCGGCGGCGCGCGGCGGCGCGTTGCGTGGATGGGCCTGTGTGGTCTGGCAAGCCTGAGCGCCGTGATGACGCCGTGGTGGGTGCGAAACTGGCGGGTGACCGGTGAGTTCGTCCCAACGACGCTGCAGGTCGGCGAGAGTCTGTACGACGGGCTGAATCCGCGAGCGACGGGGGCCAGCGATATGCGGTTCGTGGACGATTTTCGCGCCGATCTTCGCCGCGAAGACGCCGCCCGTTCCGGGGAATCGCCGCCGACCGCGTGTTTCGAGGCGCGGCTCGATCGGCGGATGCGGGACGCGGCGATCGTCTGGGCGCTCCGGCGCCCGGCGGACGCGCTGCGTCTGGCAGGCGTCAAGTTCCGCCGGATTTGGAACGTGTGGCCGAACGAGCCCTCGCTGCAAAAACCGTGGTTCCAATTTGTGTTGGCGGCGGCCTATGTCCCGGTCGTCGTGCTGGCGTTGGCCGGCATCTGGCACAGCCGCGGTTGCGGCTGGCCCTGCCTGCTGTGGGCGCTGCCGGCGGTGTACTTCACCGGCCTGCACATGGTGTTCGTCGGCTCGATCCGCTACCGCCAACCGGCCATGTTGGCGCTGATCGTTCCGGCCGCGGGTCTGGCAATGCACGGCTGGCGGACGATTCGCGCGCGGGTGGGGCAACCCGCATCGCCGGTCTGACTAGCGCGGCGACCAACAGCAAAGAAACGCGCGGCGATCCGCGCGGTCGAGAGCGATGCACGAACGGAAGCGTGGATTACTGGCTCGCATGAACGCCTTTCTGCGCAGCGTCCTGTTGACCTGCGCCGTGGTGGTCGGCGGCGCGCTGGTCGTCTGGCTGGCCTTCACGTCGCAGTTGCACGAAGAGATTCGCCACGAGGTCGAGCGACGGTTTGCCGAGCGGTATCGCGAGTTCCGCGTCTGTGTGCGGCATGCGCGGATGCGGCACGGACGGGGCATCGAGATCCACGGTCTGTCCATCTGTCGGCGCAGCGACAACCGGCCGTTGGCCTACGTGGACGAAGTCTTTGCCAAATGTCCGATCGACGCCGAATCGTTGCTGTCCGGCGCACAGCCGCCAACGGACCACGTCTACCTGTCGGGCTTGAAGCTGTGGACGTCCTGCCGAGACGATGGTTCATGGGACGTCGAGGCGCTGTGGCCCCTGCCGCCATTCGGCGCGTCGCATCCGCCCGTGTCCATCCGTGACGCCACGATCGAAGTGGTCGATCCTCGAGGCGGCATGCGTCGCGCGCTGAATTTTCGCAACGTCGGCGTCGAAATTCTGCCGGACGCCTCGCCTGCCGAACGGGCCGCGCCGGGCGCCTGTGCGCCGCCGATGCGTGTGCACATCTGCGCGGACGGAGATCATTTCGACCGGCTGATCTGCGAGGCTTGGGTCGCACCCGCTCGACACGCTTGGAACGTGCGGGGCAAAGTCCAGGCCTTGCGCTGGTCCGACCGTCTACGAACGGCGCTGCCGGCGGATATTCAGTCGCAGGCCTCTCTCGTCGCCAGCGTGCAGGGACGAATCGATCTGGCGTTTCAAGCCGCCAACGGCCCCGCGCCCGATGCGCCGCCCCGCTTCCGAGTCCACGGAAGCCTGGCTGCCGGACAGATCCGAGACGCGCGGCTGCCGTTCCCGCTGTTCGATGTCCGCGGCCAATTCGCCGTGGACAACGCCGGCTGGCGACTGGACCACGGGTTCGCCTGCAACGGCGACACGACGCTGACGTTGCAGCTCGAACGGCAAGGCTGGCGACCGGATGGCCCGCTGACGATCAATGGCCAGGTGCGGCAACTCGAGTTGGATCGCCGCTGTCTGAACGCGCTGCCGCCCAACCGGCAAGTCGATTGGCGGAAGTACGATCCGGCCGGAACGATCGACGCCGAATTTTTCGCGGCGTTCGACGGCCGGCGCTGGACCCCCGAGGTCTCCGTCGTCTGTCAGGATGTCTCGTTCGCATACAGCGGTTTTCCGTACCGGCTCGAACGCGGGCGCGGCACGCTGCTGTTGAAGGACAATCACCTGCGGATCGACATGACCGCCGCCGCCGCGGCCGGCCAACAGGTCGCTCTGCAGGGCGAGGTGCGCGACGTCGCCGAGCATCCCACGGGTTGGCTCGAGTTTGCCTGTCGACAACCGCTGCCGTTCGACGAACGCCTCGTGGCCGCGTTGGTCGATCCCCGCGCTCGCGAGGTCGTGCAGACGCTGCGTCCGTCGGGCACGTTCGCCGTTCAGGGCCGCTTCGAGCGGACGGGGCCTGCGCCGCACGATTTGCATCGTCGCGTGCAGCTCGAGTTGCTCGATTGCGGCATCCACTACAAACTGTTTCCCTATCCGGTGACCAAGATCCGCGGCCACGTGCTGTGGGACGACGACGGTTGGACATTCGAGGGCCTGAGCGGGCGGAACGGCAGCGCATACATCGAAGGCGCCGGACAGTGGCGGGCGGTGGCGGGCGGCGGGCACGACCTGCGGCTCGACCTGACGGGCGCCGACGTGCCGCTCGAAGATGAACTGCACAATGCCTTGCACCCGGGGATCCGCGCTCTGTGGAGCCAGCTTCGGCCGCGCGGCACGGTCGACCATCTGGATGTCGAGATCCGTTACGCTTCGGCGAGCCATACCCTGGATCTGGGCGTCACGGCGCAGAAATGGCAGAAGAAGATCAACGACGAAGGCCGCAACATCACGATCCAGCCGGTCTGGTTTCCGTATCGGCTGGACGACGTGTCGGGAACAGTCCTGTATCGCAACGGTCAAATCCAGTTGCAGGGAATCGCGGCCACGCACGACCAGACGCGGATCCTCGTCAGCGGCGCGTGCAGCGTCGGCGCTGACGGCACCTGGACCGTCCAGTTGCCGAACGTGGTCGCGGATCGCGTCGCGCTGCATCGGGACCTGTTGGCAGCGCTGCCCAAGGATCTGAGCCGCGGAGCCGAGCGTCTGAACTTTACCGGCGATCTGAGCCTGCGCGGCGCGTTGGCTTTCTCGGGCGAGTTGGGTCGCGTCGAACCGCCCAGCGCCGCGTGGGACGTGATTCTGGACGTCGAGGACGGCCGCTTGAACATCGGCTTTCCGCTCGAACACATGCATGGCGAAGTCCACCTGGTGGGGACCGGCGGCGCCGGGGCGTTTTCCAGCCGCGGCGAGTTGAACATCGATTCCGTGATGTACCGCGATGTGCAACTGACGGCCGTCACCGGTCCGATGTGGATCGATCGTTCGGGCATTTGTTTGGGAGCCGAAGCCGACGCCAAGAATTCGGGCCGCATTCCGCAGTCGCTCAGCGCGCACAGCATCGGCGGCCAACTGACGGCCGATGTGCGCGTCGATTTCGAACCAGACAGTCCCTTTCACGTGCAGGTGCGGTTGGAACGAGGCGATCTGAACGAGTTCGCGCAGGACACGAATTTCAAGAGCCAGAACATCCGCGGCCGAGCCAACGCCCTGTTGACGCTCAGCGGCGACCGTCACGGCTGGTCGTCCTGGCGCGGCACGGGCGCGATCCGCCTGTTTGACGCCGACATCTACGAGATCCCCGTGATGCTCGCGCTGCTCAAGCTGCTCAGCATCCGCCGTCCCGACACGACCGCCTTTACCAGCAGCGAGATCGATTTTCGCGTCCAGGGCGAACACGTGTATTTGGACCGGGTCAATTTCAACGGCGACGCGATCAGCCTTAAAGGCAGCGGCGAGATGGATTTACAGCGACGCATCGACCTCAAATTCTACTCGCTGGTCGGCCCGGGCGAATTGAACATCCCCATCGTCCGCGCGGTCGTCCGCCAGGCCGCCAAGCAACTGTTGTTGATCCACGTCACCGGCACGCTCGACCAGCCGCAACTGACGCGCGACCCGCTGCCGCTGCTCAAGGGAACCTTGGAACAGATCTTTCCCGAAGCCGTCACGGGCGAGGTGTTGCCGAATCTGCCTGCGCTCGGTCGGAGGCCGACCGTGCCCGTGCGCCGCTGAACCCGGCCAACCGCCCAGGCTTGCGGCAGGCGGGCACAATCGCAGATGCGGCAGCGACGGCAGATAGGACGGCCGGTGGGAAACGGCGGGCCGGTGGAAAAATGGCGGGCCGATCGACACCCCGTCGCCGTCCCGCCATCCTCATCTGCCACGCAACTGGTCAACCGCCGCGCAACCGGGCAACCGCCACAGCCACGGGCGACGGTGCGTCGTGCGTGGTCCGATCGCGTTCGGCGACCTCATCCATGGCCGCGTGCAAGGCATAGCAGGCCGTCTCGTAATCGACGTCGGCCAAGTGCGCAACCAGCCGCGTGCCCCGGTCGATCAGCTTCTTGTTGGTCGTCGTCACGTGCGACATATAGTTGCCCTCGACCCGTCCAAGCCGCGCCATCGTGGCGGTCGACATCAGGTTCAGCACCAGCTTGACGGCCAGCCGCTCCGACAGTCGCAGCGGCGAACCGGCCAGTTCGCAGGCGACGTGGAACACCGTCTGGACTTGGCGATCCGGGCGCTGCGGCCCGATGCCGACGGCCGCCGTGTGATGAAAACGCTGGGCGTGTGCGGCGAAACCATCGTCGAACGCCTGGCGAGCCGCGCCTTGGTCCGTGATCTCGTCGCCGACCAAGATCATCGCCAAGCGTGAATCGACGGCCGCCGATCGTGACGGATCGGGCTCGTTGCCAATCTGGTATCGGACGATGTCGGCGTTGCTCAAATGAGGCAGCCCGTCGCGGATCACGGGGACGACGTTCAGCGACTGGTAAACCGACATCGGCCAGGCGATGCCGCGCAGCTCGCGTCCAAACACGCGCCGCCACGCGGCGAGCGTCTCGCAGCAGGGATTTTTCACGAACGCCCAACTGGGCGCAGCGACCGTGTCGTCGTACTTGCGAAACGGCGGCAGGCAGAAGGTCGGCGCACGCTCGGTGGTGTCGGTCAACACGTCGAGCAGAAAGCGTTCCGTCATGTACGTGACTAGGCCGCCGCGACGATACGCCTCGGATTCCCAGTCGATCAGCCCGGCGATGGTCTCGATATTCGAGGGACGCCGCAGTTGTTCCAACAGCCCGGCGAAGATCCGCGGATAATCCGCGGCCGAAAGAACTGGCCGCCCGAGCGCGCCGAGCAACTCGGGCGAACCCCACTGCGCCAGCGCGGCCTGCAGCGCGAGCTCGATCGCGGCGCCGACGGCCAGCAACTCGGCCGTGGTGGCCTGCATCCGCGTCGAGCCGGCGATCGCCATCGAGCCGGTGAACAAGTCCAGCTTCGTAATCCGCGGCTCGTCGATCACCTCGCGCGAACGGGCCACGTGTTCGCGGAGTACGGCGGTTGGATTGTTGTACACGAAAAACACCCGCGCGCCGGCGTCCAGCCCTTGCCAGGCCGTGCCGATCACGAACGACGTTTCGCCGCCTTCGGTGATCGCGACGACGACGTCTCCCGCGGCGACGCCCGCCTCGCGCAGTTGATGGCGTCCGAGTCCCGTCGAGTCCTCAAAGCCTTCGACGGAACAGACCAACCCGTGGTCGCCGCCGGCCATGACGCTGGTGAACGCATCCTCGCGGTCGGGACAACCCGCGGCCGCATCCGGCGCCGCCGCGCGCAGCTCCCGCCAGAAGATGCGCCAGGCCGCCTCGAACAGAATCGCCAGACGGCCCGTCGCCCCGCATCCGGTGAAAAAGACGCGGCGGCCCGCGATGATGGCCTCGGTCAGCGCGGCGACCAACTGGTCGAACGCCGGGTTGGTCATGACGCGAGCCATCGCCGACGGGATGTCCTCGTCGACCCGCAGCAGCATTTCGATCCCCGCCGCCGTGTTCTGCGCGATCGTCGTCGACAGCGTCGCCGTCACCGGGTGCGGCTGCTCGGTGGGCAGCGCGCCCAGGCGAAAGGCGCCTTCGCGTTCCAAGAATAGGCGGGCTTGTTCGTGCGCTGATTCGCGCGCCGGTTTGTGCGCTGAAGACATCGCGAGTTCGCTTTCGTGAAAGAAACGGATGGCTATTTCGCAGCGGCGCCACCCACGGCCCACCGCGGCCATACGTCGGCGCGTGATTCTAGGCGCAAGCTCGCGGCACTCACAATCCCCCAAACTCCGGCAAATGCGTTGCTTGGCTTCGCCGCGCCGTTATCATGGGCTCGGACGCGGAGGTTCGCCCCACTGCATCGCTCCGGGCGACCGAGACGCCGACGACGCCCAGCGCACCTGGCGTCGGCCTCGACACATGCACCCAAAGGAGCACTGGCCGTGCTGCTCGCAGCCCTGCATTCGGACCTGGCGGTTTTGCTTGTCCTGACGATCGTCAGCCCATCGGCCGACGTGGCCGACGCGGCCGAGCTGAGCTTGAGCCGCGACGGCACGAGCGACTATGTCATCGTCCTACCCGACGCGCCGACCGTCGTCGAACGCACCGCCGCCGACGAGTTGCAGACGCATTTCGCGCAGATGACCGGCGCGACGCTGCCGATTCGCACGGAAGCCGAAGCCGGCCTGGCGGACCGACGAATCGTTCTGGGCAACGGCGCGCTGGCCCGACGGCTCGCCCCGGGTTCGATCCGAATCGCGCCTCGCCGGACACGATCGTGATCAAAACGGCGGGCCGCGACCTGGTGCTGGCCGGCCATCCGCGGCGCG
>JAVYAJ010000126.1:0-35814 GCA_032229885.1 Candidatus Anammoximicrobium sp.
GCAGTGCGACACCGTTCAATTTCGGCTGCATGATCACCGGCGCCTCGCCGAAGATCACGGGCATCGAGAATTTCGACTCGAAGATCCAGTGCGAAGATCTGTTCAACGTCCTGCGCAAGCACGGGATGTCGGGTGGAGGATTCGGTAGAAAGGGATACACGGGCGATCGGTTGCTGGGACGCTATGCCGACTTTCGCGTGTTGGACAAGGAAACAGACGCCGATGTGCTGGCCGGTCTGATGGAGATCGTCGATCAGAAGAAGCCCGAGTTCATCATCGTGCAGTATGGCGAGACCGATAACGTGTTTCACGCGCACGGGCCGTTCTCGCCGCAGGCGGCTGACGCCTGTGCCGACGCCGACGCCTGGCTGGCCCAGATCGTTCCCTGGTTGCGGGTTCGCGGCTATGGGGTGATCATCACGGCCGACCATGGCCAGCACGAGTACAAACGCAAGGACGGGACCATCGGCGGCGCCCACGGGTCCGACAGCGATCTGGATTGCCTGGTTCCGTTGGTCTGGCTGCCCGCGGACGCGCCGCGTTGAGTGAGAGCGAAAGGGGTAGTTGGGCCGCGGGCGGGATGGCGTGCGGGCCATCTGGTCCGCGCCATCCCCGTGCGCGTGCTATCGGTATAGGCTGATGCGGCAGGATGCCGTATCCACGAATGGCGCCCCCGCGTGGGCTATCGGCCATCTGCTGCGCGCCACGAAATGTCGAACCGTGCGGCATCAGATCCCGGATTCTACGGGTCGTCCTTCGGACGTTTCCCGCGGCGAGCGCAGCCCGGTCCGGCGCGTCGTCGTTGTTGCCGGCGGGCGCAACCCGGCAGGCCATAGCGTTCCTGGTCCAAGGCCCCAGCCCGGAACGTCTGCAAGACTTCCTCGACGCACCCACAGACCTTCGGGATGACCTGAATGCCGGCCCCCTGAAGCACCACTTCCAAAGTTCGAGAAATCGCGCCGCAGATCATGGTAGTCACGCCCCACTGCCGCAGTTGGCTCGCGCGACCGACCGGGTCGGACCCCGAAGGCATCATCTCGAATTCGTCCCTGCGGACTTCCAGATTGTCGACGATCTCGACGACCAGGAAACGTCGGGCCTCGTCGCAGACCGGCGATACGCGGGACTGCCAATGCGGGATTGCGAGCTTCATGCTCGTACCCGTCCCGCACATGGTGCGCCAAAACGCGCGGACTTCGGTCGAGCACCGGTGGATCGCGGCATTTTACCGCGAGAACCTTCTTCGAGTCGTTGGCCCAAGTGCTCGAAAAGGGCAGCGCCAACAGGTGTTTCCGGCGGAACGACGACGATTCAACGGAATACCGTTTGCGAAAAAACGGGCTAAACTCTCGCGATCTTCCGATGACCAGCGCCGCTCGGAGACATGTGAACAAGGCAATTCGCCAGATCCACGCTTCGCTCCGAGTCTGGCGTTTTGCCCAGCTCGGAACACGCGACCCGCAAACGAACGGCGCCAGCATGCAGTGCGCCGATAAAGGGGGGCGATCCGAGGCTTGTCGCACACTGGCGTCGGTTCGTGCGATTGAACGGATGAGGTTGCCGCCCCCCTCCGACCATCGGCTGGCCGGCTGGATTATCCCCGAGAGGGCGGCGCTCAGTTTAGATTGCTGGGCTTGCCAGCAGGGACGTCGATTCCGAGAGCTTTGATCTTTCGATGGAGCGTGCTCGGATCGATGCCCAACTGGCGGGCTGCGCGAGTCCGGTTGCCTGCGTGTCGGCAGAGCGCGTCCCGGATCAAATACTGCTCGGCTGCGGCCAACGTCAGGCCGCTCAGTTTCGGCAGCGCGGCGTCCGCGTCGCCGCTGCGCAAATGGGGCGGCAGGTGCGACATCTGGATCAACCCCGAGCGTCCCAGAACGAAGGCGTGCTCGATCACATTCTCCAACTCGCGCACGTTTCCCGGAAAGTCGTATTCCATCAGCCGGGCTAGCACATCCTCCTCCACTCCCACGATGTCCTTGCCCTGGATCCGATTGAATTTGGCGATGAAATGCTCGATCAACAGCGGAATATCGTCTCGTCGCTCACACAGTCGTGGCAGGCCGATTCGGATAACATGGATCCGATAAAACAAGTCCTCGCGGAACTTGCCGGCCTGGACGAGTTGGCTCAAATCCTGGTGCGTGGCGGCCAGCACGCGAACGTCGATGGTCATCGGCTGGACCGATCCCAACGGTTCGTATACCCGCTCCTGCAAGACTCGCAACAGACGGGTTTGCATGGCCGGCGAGATGTCGCCGATTTCATCCAAGAAGATCGTCCCGCCCGCAGCCAGGGCGAATCGCCCCGGCTTGTCTCGTCGAGCGTCGGTAAACGCGCCCGCTTTGTACCCGAACAGTTCGGATTCCAGCAGGGTATCCGGCAAGGCTCCGCAGTTGAGCGCCACAAAAGGCCCGCCCTTGCGCGGCGACAACGAGTGAATGGCACGGGCCACCAATTCCTTGCCGGTCCCGCTGGCGCCCTCGATCAGCACCGTGCTGTCGCTGGCCGCCACCAACGGCACGAGCTGGAACACTCGCCGCATGGCCAGGCTGCGGCCGACGATATCCGCAAAGCTATGGGCGCTCTCGAGCTCCTTGCGCAAATCTTCGACCAAGCTCAGATCGCGGAACGCCTCGACGCCGCCGACGATGTTGCCGCGCCGGTCCTTGATGACCGCCGTCGAGATGCTGATCGGAATCCGCCGGCCCTTCACTCCCACTACGTAGATCGCCTTGTTCACCACCGGACGCCCCGTGGCCAGCGTCTCGCGCAGCGCACACGAAGCTTCGCAGATGCTGGCGCGGAATACCTCGCAACAGAGGCGTCCCAGCGCTTCACGCCGTTTGACGCCCGTGATTCGCTCGGCGGCGCGGTTGAACGAAGTGATCTTCCAGTCGCGATCGACGGTGAATACCCCATCGTTGATCGAATCGAGGATGACAGCGTGAAATTCGTCCGGCTGCAGCGAGGTCATCGGCTTGACTCGTTGAGCCGACGTGGCCTTCGACCGCGCCGCGTCGGCTGGGAATGACTCGTGACGATCTGCATCCTGACGGATAACCTCCCGAATGTCAAACGCGCGAGACAGATCCCGCGGACCGGTCCGGCATCGCCGATGCCCGACCCGACCGCCGTCCGCCGTCCGCCGTCCGTGTGCGTCGCGATTGACAGACGCGGCAATGTCGTGCTATATTGGCCGCGTGGATCAGCCGAGAGGTTATCGCCATGTGTGGCCGTTGGCAAAGAACGATCGCGATCGCCATTGTGGCGCACTATCTGTGGATGGTCGTCGCTGCGCCCTCGGTCCATCATCACGACGTCGCCCACGTGCGCGGCGCGGCGACCATCCACGGTGAAGCGTGCTCGCATTGCCCGCCATCGCGACACGCGCACTGCGTTGTCGCCGTGGGCGACCAACCGACGGTTGGTGATCTGCACGTCGAGGTCGGCTGCGCAGACCTCGGGGGCGGCGACTGCTTTGTGTGCCGTGTCCTGGCTCAAAAGCACCTGACGCCCGTTGCGGCCAAGCATGTCTTCTGGGCTCGCTTGCCGCGTGATCTGGCGGTCGTCGAGCCTCGTCCGGCCGCGCGCTCGCTGCCACTGCCGTGGCACGTTCGCGCCCCTCCCTGCATCGCGTGAAGTCCATCGCGCGTCTTGTTTGATCTGTCCCGACATCGCGGCGCAGGCTTCGCGGTCTGGCGTTGCGGCTGTCGCTGGGCGGATTCTATCCGGAAAGTCTGGTAACCGTTCGCAGCGACCGTCTCGATGCTCGCGGGCGCCGCCCGCGACGGTTCGGCGGTCGGCCAAAGCGCCAACGATCGGTGAATGCTGCGGTCCGCGGCCCGCCCAGGGCGCTGCAGCCGGACCGATTCGCGCTCGTGAGCGGTGGGGAGGAGTTCTATCGCTATGTTCAGACGTCAGCCTGGATTTACACTGGTCGAGTTGTTGGTGGTGATTGCCATTATCGGAATGCTTGTCGCTCTGCTGCTGCCGGCGATCCAAGCGGCGCGCGAAACTGCCAGACGTGGTTCGTGCGCGAACAATCTGAAGCAAATCGGTCTCGGCCTGCAGATGTACCATGACACGTTCAGGCGTCTGCCGGCCGGCTGGCGGGCGCATGATCCGGCGACCGGCCAGCCGCATTGGTACGGCGAACCGGGTTGGTCCTGGGGCAGCGCGATCTTGCCGTACCTCGAGCAGGCGCCGACGGTCGCCAGCCGCATCCATGTTGAACTGCCGATCTCCGACCCGGCCAACGCCGAGGCTCGCGAGACGCCGCTCAAAGTCTATCGCTGTCCGAGTGATGTCGGCCCCGCCGCGTTTGCCCTGCCCGGCGGCGATCCCTATCTGGGCACGGCGGGCGGGTATGTGCCGTTGAGCCTCGCGATCGGCAACTATATCGGCGTATTCGGCACCGTCGATTTCCACCTGGTGTGCGACCCTCCGCAGCCGTGTCAGGGAGACGGAACCTTCTTTTTGAACCGCGGCGTGCGGTTCGCCGACTTCACGGATGGCTTGAGCCAGACGTTGATCGTCGGCGAGCGATGCTCGCTGCTGGCGGCCTCGACTTGGGTGGGCGTGGTGACCGGCGGCGAACACGCGCCGGCCCGCGTCTGTGGCGTGGCTTTGGACCCGCCGAACGCCAAGGAGCATCCGGAACAGTATCTCCACAACTTCAGCAGCCTTCATCCAGCCGGAACCCAATTTCTGTCCGCCGACGGATCCGTGCATCTGGTCGTCGAAACGATCGATAAACAGATCTATCACGCCCTGTGCACGCGAGCCGCCGGAGACATCGTCGGCAATTTTTGAATAGGCGGGCCCGCGGGCAAACACAACCGGTCGGACGCCAAGGCCCGCGCGCCGCGGACGGGCATCTGCGACGTTGCCCGTTCCGCGAACAGGCGCCGAAAGCGTATCCTCCCGTCGCCCAGGCGCGCACTGTGCCGAAGGCGTACGGTGGCGCCAGCCTGAGCCTCTCGTGGCCGCGGCATCCGGCCGCGCACCCTGGGCACGAGGCGTCGCCGACGGTCAAGGCTGCTGGTACGGCGCAGAACACGATTTATAATAGGCGGACACGAGCGTACTCGTCGCTCAAACGCGAGCGCGCGATTTCGAGGATTACGTTCCAACGGAGGCGACTGGCGGCCTGGTGGCGCCCCTGGTCTTCAAAATCAGTGTAGGGCCCGAGAGGGTTCTGGGTGGGTTCGATTCCCATTCGCCTCCGCCATTTTTCTACGGTCGTCTCGGTCGGTGGCGGTTGTCGTGCCAGCGTTGTAGCCATCCGCGCAGGGGGACGCCCAAGGCACTAGCCAGAGACAAGATGGTTGCACCCGATCGCCAGCGGTCGAGTATCTCGTGCGCAGGCAAAAAACGCCTCGCAGACTTCCGATTCAGCGCGACCAAGGCGCGCGAAGTGTAACATCATGGTTCAACACCCTCTGGCCGATCTCGCGCAGACACGCCGCGCTGTGATCGGCGCACGGACCGCGTTGTGTCGCGAGGGTTGGTACTGGCTGTTGCTGTTGCTTGTCGCGCTGACGTGGGCTTTGTTGCGCGAAAACAACCTGCTGCTGTTCGTCGCCGGGTTGATGACAGGGGCGTTGCTGATCAACTGGCGGCTGTCGAAAGGCCTGCTGCGTCGGATGGAGGTCCGCCATCGGATCGCGGGCCGCCCGACGGCGGGGCGGTGGATCGAGGTCGAAGTCGAAATCGTCAACCGCTCGCCGCGGCTGCCCGGCTGGGCGGTCGCCGTCGAGGATTGCGTCGCGCCGGACTCGCGCGCGCCGCGGGCGGCAGCGCAGGCTGCGCCGCTGCGTCCCCAGCTCGTGTTTGCCTACATTCCGTCAGGCGGGCGTCGCCGCCTGACGTACCGATTGCGTCTGCCGGTGCGGGGCCCGTATACGCTCGGTCCGTGCCGTTTGTCCACGCGATATCCACTGGGCCTGGTCCGGCGCACGCTTTGGCTGGATGTCGACCAACGTCTGCTGGTTCTCCCGCGGCTGGGGCAACTGCGAAAGGCTTGGCGGCGCGACAGCCCGCCGACGCCCTGCGGAGCGCGCGGCGCGCGGCGTCCGGGCGCCGTGCCGGGCGACGTGTTCGCGGTCCGCGAGTGGCAGCCGGGCGACAGCGTCCGCTGGGTGGATTGGCGCAGCACGGCCCGTCATGGACAGTTGATCGTTCGGCAATTCGAACAGCCCGGCGAACAGCGGTTGGCCGTGCTGCTGGATCTCTGGCAGCCCGCGCTGCCGACGTCGGCCGACGCCTGGCGCATCGAGTTGGCGGTCAGTTTTGCCGGGACCTTGCTGGACGATTTCCGAGCCCGCCGCGGGGCGGCGTTGTTGGCGATCGCCGCGGCGCAACCGGTGTGTCTGGCGGGCCGCACGGGCGGCCCGTTTTCGCGCGAGGCGCTGACGGCGCTGGCCTTGGCGACGGCCTGCCCGGCGCCGCCGCTGGCGACGGCATGGTCGGACTTGCGAGAGCGGCTGGGTTTGTCCGGCGAGCTGGTCGTGATCAGCACGCGGCCCGACATCGAACGCGCCTTGGCGGACCTGAGACGCGGCGCATGGTCCGCGAGTGCGGCCGCGACGCGGCCCGCGGCCGGATTCACCGACATATCCGGTCTGCGTCAGCGAACGATCCGGGTCGATGGCGACGGCGCGAGGTTGGCCGAGTTCTTTCGCTGGGAAGACTCCGCCGAGGGACCGATCGCGGCGACCCCAGGGCGTCCCGACGCGGTGGCGGATTTTCCGCCCGTCAAGTTCGCGGCGGAGGGCAGCGGATGAGCATGGCCCGCCGGATCGAGGTCCAGACCGCTGCGTTGACCGTCGCGGCCGGCGCGCTGTTCGGCATGGGCGAGTCGTCGCCCGTCGTGCCGGCCGGATTGCTGCTGAGCGCCGTTCTGGCGACGCGACGCGTGGACGATCAGCCGCGATTTCGACTGCCGGCGGCGGCCATCAACGGCGCCATCTTCGTCATCGCGCTAGCCAGCGCGTGGCGGTATGCGTTCGCCTATGGAACGGGCGAGGTGATCGTGGTCGGCCATGCGACATGTGCGCTGCAAGCGGTGTTGCTGTTCGAGCGGCGGACCCCGCGCACGCTGTGGGATCTGCTGTGCCTGAGCCTGTTGACGGTGTTCCTGGCGACTTCGTTGCCCCAGGGCCCGCTGTTCGCCCCGGCGTTGGCGGGGTGTGTGTTTCTGGCGTTTGCCACGCTGGCCCCGATCTGTATCGAGCGCGAACGGCTGAGGGGCCTGGCGACCGCGCCCGATGCGCCGGCGTTCTTGACGCTGGGGCAGGTGCGCGGCAGTTGGTGGCGTTTGCTGGGCATCGCCTTTTCCACGCTGCTGGTCGGGCCGCTGGCCCTGTTCCTTCGATTCCCCGAGCGGACGGCCACGGTCGCGCCCCCGTCCGAATCGCCCACGGGCCCCAGCGCCGCGTCGGCGGCAAACCCGTTTGCCGAGGCGGGCTGCTGGGAGGCCGGCGCCGCCCGAGCGGCTGGCGGGGTCGCGCTCGGCCGCGAGTTTTGGTGGCGGATCGGCCGGATGACCGTCGCGGCGTTTGTCGTGGCCGTGGCCGTGTTTTGCGTAGCGCCGCGTTTTGGGCGGGTCGAGTTCGAGCTGCCCACGATCCAGGAGATCGCGTGGCGCGGCGCGCGCCCGCAACCGCTCCGCGTGGCCGGGTTTACCGACCGCGTGCGGCTCGGCGAGTTGGGGACGCTGTCGGAAGATCAGCGAATGGTCTTCGAGTTGGCGTTGCTGGATGCGAACCTGCAGGCGTTTCGGCCGCGGGGCGACGTCTACGTCCGCGGGGTCGCGCTGACCGAATATCGGGGCGGACACTGGGAGTTCGAACAAGGCGGGGCGTCCCACGAACGGCGCTGGTTGTCCGAAGCGGCAGGGGACAGTGCCCGCGCGTTCATGCGACAGCGGATCACCGTCGAACCGTCCGATCGAGGCGAGATCTTCTGCGTCTGGCCGTTCCTGATCATCGACGAGGATCCGCCCGTGCGCTACGACTCGCGGCACGAGCGGCTGTGGCGGCGGCGAGACATGCTGGGGCGCAGTTTCACCTTCGACCTGGCGACCTTCGCATTTCAGCGAAACGTCCAATCGGAGCTGATCCCGTGCGGCCGCGAGATCGACCCGTGGGCCCTGTTGCGCTGGCCGGACCACGCGCTGCCCGGGTTGGCTGGCCTGGCGCGGCGCTGGATCGACGAATCGGAGATCGCGGCCGATGATCCGATCGGCCGCGCGCGGTGGCTGCAGCGGCGGATCCTCGAGTCCGGCCAGTTCCGCTACTCGCTTCAGGAAAAACCGCGCCGCGCGGAAGCCGATCCGATCGAGGACTTTGTCACCCGCAACCCGGAGGGCAACTGCGAGTATTTCGCCAGCGCGCTGGCGCTGATGCTGCGCGCCGTGGGGATCCCGGCGCGGCTGGTCGTCGGGTTTCGCGCGCACGACTACAGCGACTGGACGCAGACGTACCGCGTCCGCCAGGCGGATGCGCACGCCTGGGTCGAGGCCTACATTCAGCCGGACCGACTGCCGGAGGCGCTGGTTCGCGACGACACCGTGTTCAACTGGTCGGGCGGCGGCTGGCTGCGGCTCGACCCCACGCCGTCGCTGACGGTCGCCTCGAGCGGCGTGGCGCGTCAGGTCGAGGACTGGCTGAGCCTGTTGCATTCGTTTTGGCGAGACCACGTCGTGTCCATGACGGCCACTCGCCAGCGCGAGGCCATGTATCGTCCGCTGGTTCTACAACTGCGGCGGGCCGCGGCCGAGTTGTCCGGAACCGAACGCGAGACCTTCGGTGACGCGGGGCTGCTGGCGCAGGTGATCGTCTGGGGGGTCGGCATCGCCCTGGTGAGCGGGGGCGCGGCGGTCGGCGTCTGGCTGTTCCGCGATTCGTGGCTGGCCTGGCGGGCCCGCCGGCGCGGCCCGCGTCCCGCACGACCGCGCGGCGCAGCGCCCACGCCCATCGCGGCCGCCGCCTTTTACGCCCGCTGGGAGGCCTTCGCGGCGCGGCGCGGGCACGTCCGGGCGGCGTCGCAAACGCCGCGCGAGTTCGCCCGCCAGACGGCCCAAAGCCTGGCGGCGTCCAGCGGCGAACGGCGGATCGGCCAATGGGCGGACGAGATCGTCGGCGCGTTCTACGAGGTCCGGTTCCGCGGAAACAAGCTCGCAGCGCCGCGAATGGCTCGAGTCGAAGACGCCTGGCGACACCTGCAACGCGCCGTTTCCAGCCGCTGACGCACCGGCGAGCCCATCTCGCTCGGCCAGGATGTGACGGCGCACGTCACCACTCGCGTCGCCATCCAAGGAACGGATAACGAGCGAATGACCGAAGGCGGCCCTATGCCGTCGCGAGCCAGCCCGCGGAACTTCGGCCTTGAGGCCCCGAACTTCTTCATGGGTGTCGCAGGGATGTAGGGTCTGATAGGCTATTGACTTGTGTCGGCAGTCCCATCTGGAAAAAGGCAAACATGAAATGACCAAGCGGAGCGACTACGTGAAAACGGCCGATGCCGCTCGGCCGGCGCGGTAAGCGAGAGACTCGATTCCTGTTAGCTCAGGCAGCATGCATGACGCATCAAGATTTGGCGAATTTCATCTGGCAGATTGCCGACCTCCTGCGCGGGCCCTATCGCCCGCCGCAGTACGAGCGGGTCATGCTCCCCATGACTATCTTGCGTCGCTTCGATTGCGTTCTGGCGCCGACCAAGGCGGCGGTCATCAAACGCTACCGGGAGCTGAAAACAGGCAAGACCAGGCAGTTCGACGCGATCCTGAACAACGTCGCCGGCGGCGGAAGAGACCTCGGGTTTCACAATCACAGCGAACTCGACTTTTCCAAACTCAAAGGCGACCCCGACAACATTGGGCGGCATCTGACCGACTATATCGCGGGCTTCTCGGAAAACGTCCGCAAGATCTTCGAACGGTTCGAGTTTGAAAAGGAAATCGAAAAGCTCGAAGAGGCGAATCGCCTGTATTTGGTCGTGTCGAAATTCGCCGACATCGACCTGCATCCCCGACGGATCGACAACATCCAGATGGGATTGCTGTTCGAAGACCTCATCCGCCGATTCAACGAAGCGGCGAACGAGACGGCGGGCGACCATTTCACCCCCCGCGAAGTGATCCGCCTGATGGTCAACCTGCTGCTCGAACCCGACGAGCGCCTTCTCACCACCCAAGGGATCGTCACCACGATCTGCGATCCCGCCTGCGGCACCGGCGGGATGCTCTCGGAATCGCAGAACTGGATTCGCGAGCACAATCCGGGCGCCATGGTCCAGGTTTACGGCCAGGATTACAACCCCCGTTCGTTCGCCGTCGCCGCGTCCGACTTGCTCATCAAGGGACAGAAAGACGGCAAGATCGAGTTCGGCAACACGCTCGTCGACGACAAGTTCGACGGACAGCGGTTCGACTATCTGCTCGCCAATCCTCCGTTCGGCGTCGATTGGAAATCCGAGCAGAAGCGACTCGAACGGCAATCGCACTTCCACGGTTACACGGGCAAGCTGCCACGCGTGAATGACGGCGCGCTCTTATTCCTGCTGTACATGATCGGGCACTTCGAGTCCGTCGCGCCGAAGGACAAGAAGTACGGTTCGCGGTGCGCCATCGTATTCAACGGTTCGCCGCTGTTCACGGGCGGGGCCGGTTCCGGCGAGAGCGAAATCCGCCGCTGGATCATCGAAAACGACCGGCTCGAGGCGATCGTCGCGCTGCCCGAGCAGATGTTCTACAACACGGGCATCGGCACCTTCCTTTGGGTGGTGACCAATCGGAAGGCCAAGAACCGCGCCGGCAAGATTCAACTGATCGACGCTCGGCAGCGTTTCACTCCTATGGGAAAAAGTCTCGGCGACAAGCGCCGCTATCTCAGCGACGAGACCATTGCCGAAATCACCTGCGAGCACGGCAAGTTCCGTCCGACCGACACCTGCAAAATCTTCGACAACGATGACTTTGGCTACCGGCGTATCACGGTCGAGCGCCCTCTACGCCTGCGCTTTCAGATTACTACCGAGGCGAAAGAGCAGTTCCTAGATGCATTTCCCGAGTTCCTCGACACCGTCGAGGCGATGGAAACAGAACTCGGTGGCGACCCCTACGACGACTGGAACGAAGTTTGGGAAACGGTGCAGCGCTGCGCCGAGGAACAAGAGGCCAAATGGACAGCAGCCAGCAAGAAGCTTTTTCGCCAATGCTTTGCCGTTGTCCATCCCGATGCGCAACCCGTCGTCGCCAAGCGCAGTAAGGTGGTCTTGGCGTTGCCCAAGGACGCATTTCCACGCCAAGTCATGCTAGCCAAGCTTGCCACGAAGGCACTCGCGGAAGTCTTTGGCGTAACGTCCGGACAGGGTTCACACCTTGTGGAGTATGAGGCCGATCCTGCGCTCCGCGATTTCGAGAATGTTCCGCTGAAGGAGCACATCGTCGATTACTTCCTGCGCGAAGTGCGACCCTTTGTTGTCGATGCTTGGATCGACCGCAGCACCGTGGATGAGCAGGACGGTGGCGTCGGCAAGATTGGTTATGAAATCAATGTCAACCGCGAGTTTCTGGCTTACGTACCTCCTCGGCCACTTGAGTCCATCATTAGCGACCTTTCGACGATTGCGATCCACGGAGTTGAGACGACGGATCGCCCGAAGTTGCCCACAGTGTCGTCGAAATGGAATCGCTTTCGACTAAAGTACACAGCCACGATAAACGACGAGACGCTATCAGAGACCACCGACCCTGATTACTTGCTGCAATACATCGACATCAGCAACGTAGATTCGACCGGCGCCATTAATGAAATCGTAGAGTATCGATTCGAAAATGCACCGAGTCGGGCACGGCGAATCGTGCGAGACGGTGATGTCATCATTTCGACGGTGCGAACCTACCTTAAGGCCATCGCGCCAATTAAAGCACCCCCAGGCAATCTGATTGTCTCGACCGGCTTTGCAGTTGTTAGACCGAGGCGCGAGATTCTGCACCCGGACTATTGCGCCTTTTTGCTTCGTAGTGCTCACTTTCTTTGGGAAGTTGAGGCGAGATCGGTAGGCGTAAGCTACCCAGCAATCAATGCGTCCGATCTCGGCGACATCGAAGTGTGTCTGCCCCCTTTGGAAGACCAAGAGCACCTTGCTGTGTACTTGGCAAACGCAATTTCGCAGAACGAAGCAAAGGCAATCGAGACGAGAAGGATTCTCACTCTCCTTGATGAGTGCCGACATTCGCTAATCTCATCTGCCGTCACCCTTGAGAGGTTGACCGATGAAACTTGAAAGCATAGGCCTCGCCAACTTCCGGGGTTTCGGACAAATCGACCTCAAATTCGATCCCAAGGTGACCGTTGTCGCAGGCGTCAACGGCGTCGGCAAGTCGGGGATTCTCCATGCGCTAACGGTGCTGTTTTCACGTTCGTTGCCCGAGTTCACCCCCTCGGCGGCGAAGCCAATCCTCTTTACCAATGACGACGTTCATTACGGCAAACCGTCGCTGGAAACTTCGGCAGTGTTCACCGTTGCCGAGCAGCGCTGCCACATCAACATTCAGCGGGTTAAGGCGGACGACGCTGGCGGCGACAAATCGCTGCTCCTGCTGGAAAACGTCCAGACCGAGTTCACTCGCACCGGAAACCTCGATGCCGCGCGGGAGGAAACGCAGCGAGTGCTGCGGGCATTGAAAGATCGGCCGGCGCAGCCCGTGGTGATTTTCTTTTCGCCAAGGCGACAGCTGCCCGGCAAGCCAAAGACCATACCGAAGCCAACGCCGTTCGCCCCCAAGGAGGCATACAAGTTCGCGCTCGATGACCGGGATGTAACGCTGCGGGAGTTTATGCACTGGTTTCGAGCGCAGGAGAGCCTGGCGGAACCCGGCGCGATGATGCGCATCAACGTGCTCGACCGGCTCAAGCAAGTCGTCACGACGTTCATTCCCGAGTTCACCGGACTGCGGATCGAGACCTCGCCGCTTCGCATGCTGGTCGACAAGGGAAATGTCCCGCTGATGCTTAACCAGCTTTCCGACGGCGAACGCGGGATGCTGGCGATACTGTTCGACATTACGCGACGACTAGCAATCGCCAATCCCAACTCAGCCGATCCCGTCGCGGAAGGCGAAGCGATTGTTCTGATCGACGAGATCGAATTGCATTTGCACCCGATGTGGCAAAAACGGGTGCTCAAGCGGTTTGTCGAGACGTTTGCTCGCTGTCAGTTCATCGTGACTTCTCACTCGCCGTTGGTACTGGGTGAAGTCGAGGGAGAGGCAATTCGCTTCCTGTACCGCGAACAGGGCAAGGTGATGTCGTGGACGCCGAAGCACGCTCGCGGCCTCGACTTCAATCGCATCCTCGAAGATGTGATGGGTGTCGAGTCGCGAGACCCGGAGACCGTCGCCAAGCTGCACCAACTTGCGCAGGCGATAGATCGCGAGGAGTTCGAACAGGCCCGCGGCATGATTGCGCAGTTGCAGGAGCAGATTGGCGACGATGCCGATTTGGTTCGGTCCAAGGCGCTGATGGCGTTTCTGGAGGGCAAGGAATGAGAATAATCGTCAAGCAGCAAGAGCCTCGGTCGCTCGCGCAGCACCGCGCGAACGCACACGCCGACTACGACAACTATCAGCACAAGGATGAATTACGGGACTGCCTCGTCACCGAACAGGGTGCCATTTGCTGCTACTGCCTTCGTCGCATTCATCCCAGTGGCGACGGAATGAAGATCGAGCACTGGCATTGCCAGACCAACTATGCGGACGAGCAACTCGACTACGGAAACCTGCTGGGGGCCTGCCTCGGTGGGCAAGGAGAACCACCGCACCTGCAACATTGCGACACGAAAAAGGGAGACCTTGATCTCGCGCGAAACCCAGCGACGCCCGTGCACAACATCGAGGCAGTCATCTCCTTTTTGGCGGACGGATCGATTGAGTCGTCAGACGACGAGCTAAACGGCCAACTAAAGTCTGTGCTGAATCTCAATGTTGCTTGGTTGAAGCGAAACCGTAAGGCTGCTCTCGATAGTCTCAAAGATTCACTCGTTGGCCGTGGCACTCTGACCCGGGCAGAACTGGAAAGGGAAATTGCCGCCTGGTCATCAACGACCGAAGGTCGGCTGAAGGAATACTGCCAAGTCGTCCTGTATTGGTTGCGAAAGCGACTTGCGAGGGCCTGATCGATGAAAACCCATACTGAAGCTGCATTCGAAACCGTGCTGTTCGACAGCCTGCTTGCGGGAGGCTACGAACACCTGCCGCGCGATGGTTTCGACTGCGAGCAGGCGATCTTTCCCGCCGTCGTGCTCGATGTCATTAGGGCGACGCAGCCGAAGCACTGGGAGAAGCTGGAAGGCTTGCACGGGGCCAAGACGGGTGAACGCATCATTCACGATCTCTGCCAGTGGATGGACACCCACGGCTCGTTGGCAACGCTACGGCACGGCTTCAAATGCTACGGCCGCACCTTGCGAGTGGCATTCTTCAAGGCGGCGCACGAACTCAATCCGGAATTGGAGGCCCGGCACCGGGCCAATCACGTCGGCGTCACACGCCAGTTGCACTACAGCACTCGCAACGAGAATTCGATTGATATCGTCCTGAGCGTCAACGGCATTCCGGTCGCGACGCTCGAACTGAAGAACCACCTTACCGGCCAGACCGTGCAGGATGCGATCCGTCAGTACCAGACCGATCGCGATCCCCGCGAGATCATCTTCGAATTCAAACGCCGGACGCTGGTGCATTTCGCCGCCGATCCCGATCTGGTCTACATGACGACGCGACTTGCCGGTACGGCGACGCACTTTCTGCCGTTCAATCGCGGGTTCGAGAACGGGGCCGGCAACCCGCCCGACGAACAGGGCCGGCATCGCACGGCGTACCTGTGGGACGAGGTGCTGGCCCGCGACAGCCTGCTCGACCTGCTGGCCCGATTCCTGCACCTGCAGATCGACGAACGCCGCACCGACGATGGCCGCAAGGTGCGGAAGGAATCGATGATCTTTCCGCGCTACCACCAACTGCGGGCGGTGCGCCGGTTGGTCGACGCGGCCCGCGCCGAAGGCGTCGGCCACAACTATTTGATCGAACATTCCGCCGGCAGCGGCAAAAGCAATACGATTGGGTGGCTGGCGCATCGCCTCGCTTCTCTGCACAACGAGCGCAACGAGCGAGTGTTCGACAGTGTGATCGTGATCACCGATCGCCTGGTCCTCGACAATCAACTGCAGGACACGATTTATCAATTCGATCATCGCCTGGGCGTCGTGCGGAAGATCGACGCCAACTCGCGGCAGCTTGCCGAGGCCCTCGAAAACAGCGTTCCGATCATCATCAGCACGCTGCAGAAGTTTCCGTTCGTCTCGCGGCAACTGCTCAAGATGGCCGAAGAGCGAGGCGAGAGCGGCAGCGGCGTCCTTCCGACCCGCAAATGCGCCGTCATCGTCGACGAAGCGCACAGTTCTCAGTCCGGCGAATCGGCGACGGACCTGAAGGAGGTTCTCGGCGGTGAACGCCTGCGCGAAGAGGCCGTACGGTACGCGGCCGACGAAGGAGTTGCAGACTTCGACGAGCTCTACCGCAGCATGGCCAAGCGGGGCCGGCAGGCGAACCTGAGTCTGTTCGCGTTCACGGCGACGCCCAAACACAAGACGCTCAAAGTATTCGGCCGAAACGGCGGATCGTTCGACAGATACACGATGCGGCAAGCCGTCGAGGAAGGTTTCATTCTTGATGTGCTCAAAAACCATACGACCTATGCGGCGTATTACAAGCTTGTGAAGGCTTGCCAAGAAGACCCCGAAGTCGAACGAAAGAAGGCGGCGAAAGCCCTGGCGCGGTTCATGCGATTGCATCCGCACAACATCGCGCAGAAAACGCAGGTGATGGTCGAGCACTTCAACGCCGTCACTCGCCACAAGATCGGCGGCCGCGCCAAGGCCATGGTCCTTACCGGATCGCGGCTCGAAGCGGTGCGGTACAAACAGAGTTTCGACCAGTACATCGCGGAGAAAGGATACCCGATCAAGACCTTGGTGGCGTTTTCGGGGACGGTGGTCGACGACAAGATCAAGGACAGGACCTACACCGAAGAGGCCATGAACGAAGGCCTTCGCGAAAAGGACCTGCCCGAACGATTCGGGACTGCTGATTACCAGGTGCTGCTGGTCGCGGAAAAGTACCAGACCGGATTCGACCAACCCCTGCTGCACACGATGTACGTCGATCGTCGCCTGTTCGGCATTCAGGCGGTGCAAAGCCTGTCGCGGCTCAACCGCACGCATCCGCTGAAGGAAGATACGTTCATTCTGGATTTCGTGAATGATCGCCAAGAAGTCCAGGCCGCATTCAAGCAGTACTACGAAGGCGCGGAAATGGGCGAGGAAGTCGATCCCGCCCGCATGTACGGAATTCGGGCCGAACTCGATGCGTCAGGCATTTATACCTCGGATGAAGTCGAACGGTTCTGCCGCGTCTATTTCAAGCCAAAGGCGCGACAGACGGCGATCGATCACCGGGAAATGAATGCGATCCTCCATCCGGCGGTGGATCGGTTTTGCACGTTGCTCGACGCCCACGAGGATGAAGCGGAGCTGTGGCGTGGCAAGCTGACGGCGTTTCGCAATCTGTATTCATTTCTGAGCCAGGTGATTCCGTACCAGGATTCCGACTTGGAAAAGCTGTACACCTATCTGCGGCACCTCGTTGCCAAGCTTCCTCGCCGGCGCACCGGCCCCCAGTACTCGTTCGACGATGATGTGCGGCTCGAATACTATCGCTTACAGAAGATCAGCGAAGGTTCGATCAGCCTAACGGACGGCAAGGCCGATCCGCTCGACGGGCCGCGCGAGGTGGGGAGCGGTCTAGTTCGCGAGCAGCCCGTCCCGCTGTCGCGCTTGATCGACGTCATCAACGAGCGATTCGGCACGGACTTTACGGACGCCGATCAACTGTTCTTTGACCAGATCATCGAGACGGCACTGGCGGACGAAGGACTTCAGCAAGCGGCACGGGCCAACCCGGAAGACAAGTTTGTGCTGGTGTTCGCTCGCGTATTGGAGTCGTTGTTCGTCGAACGTATGGAGCAAAACGAAGACATTTTCGCCCGGTTCACGAACGACCAGGGCTTTCAGAAGCTCGTCGCGTCGTGGCTGGTCAGTGAGGTGTACAAGAAACTGCAGACGCCGCCCGTTTCATAGCCCCCCGAGCTCTCGTCTTCCAAGGCTCGCTTGTCCCGCAACGCAGGTTGTCGCCATGAGCCTGGCGTGACAAATCGTGAATGACTACAAATCGCCAGGCCTTCGCATTAAACGATCGGACAACAAATGATCGAACGATCCTAACCGGCTGGGGAACGTGATCTGGTCGCCGTGGCGACGGCGGACGGCAGCCTGGCGTTCGATCTGTTCGTCGCGCGCTAGCGCGGGTACACTGTGCGCCATGATGGAAAATACGGCGACGAACGGAGGGACGAGCGAGTCCGGGTACTGGCACGAATCGGCGCGGCCCTTGGCCAGTCTCGTGTTCGTTGCGCCGTTGCTGGCCGCCTACGAGGCCGGCGTGTTATGGCTTGGCCCGAACGCGATTCGCAACTCGGTCGACGTCTGGCTGCGGCGGCTGCTGGATCTGCTCGGCTTTGGTCAGTACTTTCTGCTGCCGGTCGTCACCTGCGCCCTGCTGCTCGGCTGGCACCATCTCGCGCAACAGCCGTGGCGGCTGCGGTGGAGCGTGCTGTATTTGATGCTGGTCGAATCGTTTTTCTGCGGGTTCGTGCTGGTGTTGCTCGCCGGGTGGGAGAGTCGGCTGTTGGCGGGCGGGTCGCCGCCCGAGCCGGCCAACGCGGGCACGGCTTGGGCCTGCGCGCTCGACGCGAGCGCAGCTCGGGCGGTCGCAGATCCGGCGAGGGCAGCGCAGGCGGGCGCAGCACGGGCCGTCGCGGCGTCGGCCGGCGCCGAGCGTACCGACGCCGCCGGCACGGGCGCGGACGACGCGCGGTTGATGGCGATCGTGGTCGCCTATCTGGGCGCCGGGATCTACGAAGAAGTCTTGTTTCGTCTGCTGCTGTTGCCCGTGGCCGCCGCGGTCTGTCGCGGCGCGGGCCTGTCGTGGCGCGCGGGCTGGATCGGCGGCGCGCTCGCGACCAGCTTGCTGTTCGCCGCCGCGCACTATCATCTCGACTTCACGCTCGGCGGCTGGCACGTCGCGGCCGGGTGGGGCGAGCCGTTCGCCTGGTCCACGTTTCTGTTTCGAACCATGGCGGGGCTGGTGTTCAGTGGGCTGTTCTTGACCCGCGGTTTTGGCGTGACCGCGGGCGCGCACGCCGCCTATGATCTGTGGACGCTGTTGGTGTGAGGCGTGGCGCGGCGAAAAACGCGCACGGCGATACGCGCAGAGCGCGCGCGGACGGCAGGGCGCCGAACCGACGGGCTTGCGCCGCGTCGCTGACAAGCCGCCTGTTTCATCGAGGCGCGACGCGCGAGCACGGCGAATCGCGCCGCTCTGCCGCTTGTCAAGACGTCGCCGAAGCGCGAAAAAAAACGTTGTCAAAGTGGCTTTGTCGCGGCGGCGTTTCGGCCTTATAATGCGTTCGTTGATTCATCCAATGACGTTCGTTTTCATCTCAATTCTTCATCGGCGTCTGACAAGGAATCACGTCCGTGCTGACCACTAGACCAAAAGTCGCGGAGTTGACGCTCCAATTGTATGGCCGCCCGCTTCATCCGGAATTGTTTCAGATCCATCGTTCGCGACACGTCGATCGCGGATCGTATCAAGCTAGGTTGGACATCACGAGCGCGGGCCACGTCCTGACCTGGCGCTGGGGCGGCCTGACGCTGACCGAGGTCGCCACCACGGCTCAAAATCCGCTGCCCAAGACGCGCCGTCTGTTGTTCCATCGCTTGCACGGCGAACGCCACGACTTGCACCGCTGTCGCGGCGCGTCGTACCAAATGGGGTTCCAGTTGGAGATGGCCGAACCGGACGTCTTTTGGGCGTTTCAGCAGGATCTGTTGTGCGACGCCCAGCGGTCGGGGTTGCTGTATCGCTTTGATGGCGGCGGCCGCGTCGCGCTCGGCGCGCTCAGCTACATCCAACTAGAGACGCGCGAGCGCAGCCTGCTGGTCCAGACCTTTCACACCTTTCCGGAAGATCAGGCGATCGTCAAGACACAGTCGCTGTTCGAGATCATCAGCCAGGACTAACGCCCGGCCAGTGGATCGCCAGCCGGCTCGACGCGCGTCACACGACTGGCGACCTGTCCGCGGGCCAGCCGTGACACCAGTTCGTCGCCCACGTTCAGTGCGCCGGCGTCGTCCACCAGTCGGCCGGTGGCGGCCAGATGCGTCACGCTGTAGCCGCGGGCGAGCACGCCCAGCGGGCTGAGCGACTCCAGTCGCGCAGCCAACGCGGCCAGGCGGTCTCGCTGCCGGGTGTTCTGATAGCGAATCGCCCGCCGGGCGCGCAGTTCGAGATCGTCCAACTGGCGGGCCCAGTCGTGAAGGCGGTCGAACGGGCGACGAAAGACGCGATGCTGGGCGAGGGCGTCGAGCCGTGCGCGGGCATCGGACGCGCGGGCGCGCAGCGCGGCGCTCAACCGCGTCCGCGTGGCGTCCAGTCCGGCGCGCACCTCGTCGATCGACGGCGCGACCATCGCCGCGGCCGCCGTCGGGGTCAGGGCGCGGGCGTCGGCCGCCAGGTCTGACAGGGTGACGTCGATCTCGTGGCCCACGGCCGAGACCACGGGGATTCGCGATCCGTGGATCGCGCGGATCACGGGTTCCTCGTTGAAGCACCAGAGATCTTCGAGGCTGCCGCCGCCGCGAGCCAGCACCAGCACATCCGGCGGATCGGTCAGCGAGTTGGCCGCCCGGATCCCGCGCACCAGGTCCGCCGCGGCGCCTTCGCCCTGCACTTTGGCGGGGATGATCAGCACGTGCGCGGCGCGCCACCGGCGGCGAAGCAACTCGAGAAAATCGCGAACGGCCGCGCCGGTGGGACTGGTCACCACGGCGATCCGCCGCGGGAATCGCGGCAACGGCCGCTTGCGTTCGGGATCGAACAGCCCTTCAGCGGCCAGCCGTTGATGCAGTCTGCGCAGCGCCAACTGCAACGCGCCGACGCCCAGAGGCTCGAGCTGTCGAATGATCAACTGGTACACGCCGCGAGGCGCGTAGACGTCGACGTCGCCGCGGCAGACCACCTGTTGGCCGTCCTGCAAATCGAACGCCAGCCGCGCCGCGACGCTCCGCCAGATCACGCCTCGAATCTGCGCGGCCTCGTCCTTGAGGGTCAGGTAGACATGCCCGGATTGCGGCCGCGACACGTCGGACAGTTCGCCGCTGACCCAGACCGACGTGAATCCGGTCTCGAGCGTCTGCTTGATCTGCTGCGTCAGTTGCGAAACGCTCAGCGGTTCGGTCGGCTCGGTTCGCTCGTCCATGGCGGGTCTCGTGGGTCGCGGACGGGATCTCGCGCGCGGGGCGGGCCACGCCGCGACGAGGCTCTCGACAAGGACCGACGGCGCGTCACAGTTCCTTGACGGCCTTGACGATGTCCAACACGGCCTTTTGGCCATCGGCAAAGTACATCAGCGTGTTGGACGCGCCGAACAGGGGATTGGGAATGCCGGCAAAGCCGGGGCTGAGGCTGCGTTTGATCACGACCACCGTCCGCGCCTTGTCCACGTCGATGATCGGCATTCCGGCGATCGGGCTGTTCGGGTCGGTCTTGGCCAGCGGATTGACGACGTCGTTGGCGCCGATCACGATGGCCACGTCGACCGTTTCCATCGTCGGGTTGATCTCGTCCATCTCCTTCAACTGCTCGTAGTCGACGTTCGCTTCGGCCAGCAGCACGTTCATGTGACCGGGCATGCGGCCCGCCACCGGATGGATCGCATACTCGACGGTCCCGCCACGGTCTTCGATCAGCTTTCCCAAGTCGTGGACCGCGTGTTGAGCTTGGGCGACGGCCATGCCGTACCCCGGCACGAACACCACCCGTTGGGCGCCGTCCAGCAGGATCGCGATGTCCTCGGCCGTCGTGCCGCGGACGGTGGCGTAGAATTCGTCCGCGCTCTCGCCCAGCGAACCGGCGTCCATGACGCCGAACAAGACATGGGCCAGCGAACGATTCATGGCCTTGCACATGATCTTGCTGAGGATGATCCCCGACGCGCCGACCAGCGAACCGGCGATGATCAGCACGCTGTTGTTGATCACGAACCCCGTGGCGCAGGCGGCCAGCCCCGAGTACGAGTTCAACAGGGCGATGACCACGGGCATATCCGCGCCTCCGATCGGACTGACCAGGTACACGCCCATCACGCTGGTGACCAGGACGATCCCCAAGTAGATCCACGGCGTCAACGCCCGATCCGCCCCGACCATCCAGGCCGACAGGGCCAAGGCGACGGCCATCAGCGCCGCGTTGGTCGCATGTTGGCCCGGCGCGCTGAACGGCTTTTTGAACATCTTCATCTCGTGCAGCTTGCCGAACGCCACGAGACTGCCCCAAAAGGTGACCGTGCCGATGATCCCCGAGGCCGCCGTGGCGATCATCACCACATGCGGATCGATGGCCGCCGTCTCGGGCCGCAGCAGCTCGGCCCAGGCCACCAGCACCGAGGCCCCGCCGCCGAACCCGTTCAGCAGGCCGACCATCTCGGGCATGGCGGTCATCGGCACCTTGACGGCCATCCACGCGCCCACGAGCGAGCCGAGGATCGCGCCGATCAGGATGTATTCGAACTGCACGACGTCGTGGTGCAGCAGCGTCACAACGATCGCGATCAGCATCCCCAGCGATCCGAACATATTGCCGCGGACCGCCGTGCGCGGATGCGACATCATCTTCAAGCCGAAGATGAACAGGACGGCGGCCAGGACATAGGCCAGTTCCACCAGAATCAGCGCATTTGTATTCACGGTCGGGCTTCCGTCACTTTGTCTTGAACATCTTGAGCATGCGATGCGTCACGAGAAAGCCGCCCACCACGTTGATCATGGCAAACGCGACGGCGACCATCCCCAACAGGTTGGCGGCCAGGACGTGTTTCGACCCGGCGGCCACCAACGCCCCGACAATCGTGATGCCGCTGATGGCGTTCGATCCCGACATCAAAGCGGTGTGCAGCGTCGGGGGCACCTTGGTGATCACGTCGAAGCCTTCGAACATGGCGAGCACGAAGATCGTCAGGCTGGCGATCAACGCGGCCGTCGTCGGATCGAGTCCGGACGCGCCGGCCGCGGCGGACTCGGACGCCGTAGCGACCGAGTCGGCGTCGCCGGCCCCGATCGCCACGCTGGCCGCGGCACAGGCGATGCAGGCGGCCAGGGTCATCAGACAGATTGGACGAACGATGCGCAGGGCGATCATGGCGCACGTGGCTCCTGGGGTGTTCAGTTCGAGGGGCTGGTTTTCGGATCGGCGGCCGGCGGCGCTGAGCTGGGAGTTTGCCCCGCGGGCGCTTGGGCTGGCGCCGCGGCGGGTACGTCGGCCGCGAGCGCGGCCAGGCCGAGCAATTCGCGAATCCGCGGATGGGTCACGTCGCCGTCGCGAGTGGTCAGCGTTTCGCGGACGACCGGATCGTCGCGATCCAGGTCGAGCTGCCCGTCCTTGATCAGGTTTCGGAGAAAGTTCGTGACATTGTTGGACAACATCGTGCTGGCCGGGTGGGGGATCTCGGATGGCAAGTTGGTCGGGCCGAGAATCGTCACGCCGTGCTCGCGCACGCGGACATCCGCCTGGCTCAATTCGCAGTTCCCGCCGCGTTCGGCGGCCAGATCGACGATCACGCTGCCGGGCCGCATCCTGGCTACGGCCTCCTTGGTGATCAGCACCGGCGACTTTTTGCCCGGGATGGCGGCCGTGCTGATCACGATGTCGCTCTCGCCGACGACGCGGGTCATCAGTTCCCGCTGTCGGCGATAGAAATCCTCGTCCATCGCCTTGGCGTACCCGCCCTTGTCCTCCGACTGGGCGGCGTCCAACTCGAGTTCGACGAATCGGCCGCCCAGACTCTGCACCTGTTCGCGGCACGCCGGGCGAACATCGTAGGCGTGGACGATCGCGCCCAGCCGCTTGGCGGTCGCAATGGCCTGCAGACCGGCGACGCCGGCGCCGATCACAAAGACCCGCGCAGCCGTCACCGTGCCGGCCGCCGTCATCATCAGGGGCAGCATCTTGGGCAGCTCGACGGCGGCCAGCAGCACGGCCCGATATCCGGAGATTGTGGCCATGCTGGACAGCACGTCCATGCTCTGGGCCCGCGTGATGCGCGGAATCAACTCGAGCGCGAACAACGTGGCGCCCGTCTGGGCAATCCGGCGAATCGCCTCGGGCTCGCCCAACGGATCGCACATCCCCACCACGACCTGCTGCGGCCGGAAATGGGCCAGATCAGCCTGGCCCGCCTGCAGGTTGGCGCCCAGACAGCGAACTTGCAACACGACGTCCGCGGCCAGCGCGGCTTCGCGGCCGGCGACCACTTGCCCACCCCGTTCGCTGTACTCGGCGTCGGAAAATCCCGCCGCGGCCCCCGCCCCGGATTCGACCAGAACTTCGGCTCCCGCTTTTTTCAGCGCGGGAATGTTGGCCGGGATCAGCGCCACGCGCTGCTCGCCGGGAAAAGTCTCTTTCAGGACCGCCACTTTCATAACAACACCGCACCAGACTGCTGCCAGCTCGGATGGATAGCCCCGCTACATCCCGCCTATTCTAATGGCAGCCTCCGATGAACGTAAGCCCCGGATCCCGCTGGGCGTCGCTGGCCCGAGGCCGGTGTGTTTGTGTGCCGGACGACCGCCTCGTTAGGGGCGCGGCGGTCAGGGTAGGGCGCCCAGCGCGATAGCGATGGGCATGGCGAGATGGCGTTAGATCCTGGACGAGCAGCATGGAGGGCCACGCTCTGTCGTGGCCGCAGCCGAGCGGACGCGACGGAGCGAGTCCCTCCAGGAAACCTTTGTCCGCTCGCTGTTGATTCTCACAGAGGCACAGAGCCACGGAGAAGAAGTCACAAACGGCCGTGGACGATACGGGCCGGTTGGTGCGCCGTTTCCCGCACACTAGGTCCGAGATTCTGGTGCAAAGTGCAAATGGACTGCGCTATCGACGATGGACGTACCAATGCGTTCTCGTACGTCTCCGTGTCTCGGCGGCTCGGTGAGAAATTCCTTGTGGAGCGAACATGTCGTATCCAGATCGTTTGTCTGGCAAGGCTCGATCATTCGCCCGGCGCGACGCCGACGCTGGTCAGTTGTCCGTCGGCCGTCGCGACGATCGCCCAGCCCGGGCCGGTCAGGACGTCGACGATCCCCGAACCGAGCTCGCTGACCGCGCGGACACGTCCCGTCGCGTCGAGGCTGACCAGTCGGCCTTTGTCCGTTCCGACGATGACCAGCACGTCCGAAGATTCAGCGGCCACGGCCAGCGCCGAGATCGGCCCGCCCACGTCGAATCGCCAGCGGCGTTGATGGTCCGCGCCAAAGCAATACACGTTGGCGTTCAGCGATCCGGCGAGGACTTCGTCCAGACCGTCTCCGTCCAGATCGCCGGCCGCCACATGCTGGACTTCGTCGCCCGTCATGTAGACCAGTTGCGGCTTGCCCTGAGCGTCGACGACGTGGATCTTGCCGTCTCCGCTGCCGAAGACGACGCCCCGCGTGCCGTCACGCCCGAAACGGCCGGTGGCAATGTCGTAGCAGATCGGGCCGAGGTTGTACTGCCAGCGGCGGCGGCCGGTGGAATCGAGGACGCTGGACCAATAATAATGCGTGCCGCAGACCACTTCGGCTTTGCCATCGTCATCCAGATCGGCGACCGCGCAGGACCGCGAAGGATGCACGCTCTCGTAGTTCCAAAGCTCGGTCCCATCCGCGCGGAAGGCGTAGAATCGCCAATTTTCGCCGCCGGCGATGACCTCGGGCGTGCCGTCTCCGTCGAGGTCGCCCAGCCGCACGACGTTTACATAAGGCGGGCGGCGATAGTAGTCTAACGCGCGTTTCCAGACCTCGCGTCCCGCCGCATCGAGCACCTGGACGTTATGGTCCTGGCGGGCCAGCACGATTTCGTCGATGCCATCGCCGGTGAGATCGCCGGCCACGACGTCGTTCAGCGGCGTGCCGGCGTCCACGCTCCAGCGCGTCGAGCCATCGGCGTCGAGGGCCAGCAGCACGCCCTGGGCCGTTGCGGCCAACACGTTGTCGCCCCGACCAGACTCGCACAGCGCTGCCCGGGCCAGACGCGAAAACCGCCACGGCGGCGCAGCGCCCTGCGCGCCCTCGGCGCCGGCCGGCTGGGGGCGAACGCTCCACCGGACCGGATGGGGCGGCGCATCGACCGAGGCGTCGATGTTGGGCACGGGAGCGCGGATCGCGAGCTGCCGCAGCCGGTCGGGCACGCTGGGGGCCTCGAGATCGACGCTGGCGGGCGCGGCGGATTGGACCAGCTCGTCGCGGCCGCTGCGGGCACGGGTCGCGCCCAACAGGCTCAGGCCGCGATCCGAGACGACCACGCACTGGGCGTCGGTCTCGAAGTCCGCGGCCGCCGAATCGCCGGTCGGCGCGCCGCTCAGGATGTCCACCGTGCCGTCGGGCGTCGCCAGACGCACGCCGTCGACGTCGCGTAGGAAATCGACGCCCCACGGCCGAGCCACGCCGTCCGCGCTGCCGTGCAGCACGCTGGCGAACAGATAGGAATCGCCCTTGGCCAGTTTGACGGTCGCCACCGCCTGTAATGACCGCACCACCGGGTCGGCGTGCGGATAGTCCTTCCAGTTCTCGCCCAGCTCGGCGTCGTCGCGCAGCTCGAGCGCCGGACCCGGCGCGATCTGAATCCAGAGACTGGGGCCTTTTTGGGTCAGCAACAGCCCCCGATCGCGCAACTCGGCCGCCCCCACGCCGTGCCACAGCGTGCGGAATTGGTACTCGTTGTCCGACCTCGCGGTCAACCGATCGAGCACGGCAAAGGCCTGCTGGCGCTTGAGCCAGACGATCGTCCGCAGCCAATCGACGCCGGCATAATTCGTCAGCCGGGTGCGGCTAAAGCCGTACTGGGGCGACTGTCCTGCGCCGACTAGCTCGACATAGTCGGGAATCGGCGCGGATTGGCCGTCCTCGAACACCGTCAGCGAATTGTGGAACTTGACCGGCGCTTTGAAATAGTCGTTGTCGGCCAGCCAGATCCGGTCGAACAACGTCAGACGGACCAGGCTGTTTCCGTCCAGATGTTTGTGGCCGCCGTTGCTAAGCCCATCCAGCAGCAGATAGGCCGCGCTGGGGTCGAGCGCTTCGCGAAACGAGATCTTGTCGAAGCATTGTTCCAGCGGGGGCCGATCGGCGGCCGGATGGGTGGCGGCGTACTGCGGTTCGAGCGGCCAGACGGTCACGCCGTCGAACCGATCCGGACGGTCGCCGGGGGCAAGCTGGTAGAACGCCTGGGTCTCGCACGTATTCTTGAGCTCGCGTTTCCGGTTGGCCGCCCAGCGGGCGTCGGCGGATCCCGTGGCGTAGGCGAACATGTCCAGACAGATCATCTCGCTGTTCCAGCATTGCCACGAGCCCGTGTCGCCGTAGGGCGCCTGGTAGCCGAGGTTGTCCATCGTGCCCAGCAGATAGTCGATGATCCGCGCGCCGTTGCCGCTGTCGAACAACGTCCGATCGGGCCGCGCCAGGCTGTAGCGCATCACGTGTCCGTTGGTCAGCCATTGGTATCCGTTGCAATCTTCGTGCGGTTTGAAGTACCCCGCCTGGCGGCGGAACATTGTGTCCGCGATGCCCAGCCACGTGGGGCCCTCGACCACATCGTAATGCTGCGACAGATACAGTCCGGCCAACAGCGCGCCCAAGCCGGGAAACGTCTGGTGGTTGAACAGGACGCGGCTGCTGCGCGCGGCGCCGGCACAGTTGGGAATCACCGCTTCGGATAGCCAGCGCCCCAGGTTCTTGGTGGTCCGCAGACGTTGATCGTCGGTCAACATGGGATCGTCTTCGATCAGATCCCAGCCCGCCACGATCTCGGCCGCCGGAAAGTCGCTGTCGAATCCCCACGGTCCGCCGTATTTTCGCGGATCGGCCGTGGCGCTGCGGGCGTACAGATCCCACAGCGCGACGAACAGCTCGGCTTCCACGCTGTGACCCGTCAATCGATAACGCTCGACCACCGTCCGCAGCACGCCGGCCACCGAGGTGTGCTGGCCGCGATCGAGCGCGTCTTGGCCTTGCTTCAATCCCTGTTCGAGCCGGTTCTTTGCGGAGTCCTTGCCGGCCCAGCCGAACCGCTTCAGAAACGTCTCGCCGTACTGCCGATCGAACAGACGCGGCAGGACGAGCGACGCGGCCGGCGAAGGCCGCAGCTCTGCCCGATCCGCGATCGCCGCGCACAGCGCCGCGGCCGCGCCGGCCAGCCCGTCGTCGTCGCTGGCGGCGGCGATCACGACGTTGGCGCCGCGGCCGAACGGATCGCAGACGGTGTGGATCAACCAACCGCCCGGCCCGGGGCAGACGCTGTCCGCCGGCGTATAGTAGCGAGCGTACAACAACAGCAGCGCGGGGTTGTTGTCGATGTTCCCCAGCATGATCGCCGGTTGATCCGGGATGCGATCCGCGGCCGTGCCCGGCCGGGTCGTCAGCGTCGTGCCGGTACGCGCCACGACGGCCGCCGCCACGGCTGCCGCGGCCTGCCGCCCCGCCGCCGAATCCGGATGCAGGACGACCGCCGCCGCGCGGCCATCCTCGACCAGCGGGGTCGTCACCTCGCGCGGATGCGGCGCGTCGATCTCCTGGATCGTGATCAGCCGCGGGCCGATCCGCAGGTCGGCCAGCAGCGCGTCGACCGTGACTTGTTTCTCCCGGCCGCCGATGATGAACTCGATCCGATCGACCGCGGTGGCCACGCGATCCCCGACGACGTCCGGCTCCCAGGCCAGACCGTCCAGCGTCAAGTCGGCCTGCAGCGAGAACGTGCGCCAATGGTCGGTCAGCGATTCATTCCACGAGTTGAAGCTCCAGGCGGGCTTGCTCTCGCCGCGGTTGTACGCCCGCACGTACAGCGCGGCGGTCGCGCCCGGATGGGTCGTACGGGCGTGAAACACGAGCCGCTGGCCGCTGAGATCGGTCGGCTGCGGCAACGGCACCATGATGCCAAAGTACTGGTTGCCTTCGATCCCGGCTCGGGTCTGCCCGCCGAAGTGGATCGCGTTGCGATCGTCCGGCGCGCCGTCCTTGCCGGTAGCGACGGTCAGAAATCGCTCGAAGCCGCGGATGCCAAAGGTCTGCTCGATGCCCCGGACGTCGTCCAGCGGCAGAAGGCCCGTCGTGTTGCGCTCCAAGTCGGCCGCGACCGCGCCGCCGCAAACCAAGGCCGCGGCCGCGCACGTCGCCAGCGCCGCGAAGGTCGCGCGCCGCCCCAGTCCGGCGCGGCGAGACGAGCGATCATCCGCACAAAACAGGAAACAGCCGCAACGGTTCATCGCCTGGTCTCCGACGTGTCTTGGATTTGGGCCGAGGGTTGCATTTTCCAGCCGTGCGCGAACAGGTGCACGGACTCGGGACAGCCGTACATGATCGTCGAATACATCTTTCCCAGTCCGGGCCGCGAGGTCGGCGCCACGCGCAGCCGCTCGAACTTGGCGTCCCAGGCTTTGCGCAGGATCCGCAGTTGTTCGGCGTCGCCCGTCATGGCGACACTGTTGGCCACCGCCATCACGATGACCCCGTCCTGGCGGCCGGGCCCGGAACCGGATTTGGGGCAGGACGTATACCGCCAGCCGCTGTACTGCTCTTCCCAGGTGTCGCGATTCATGTGCTCGACGCCGCGCCGCACGGCCTCGGGAATCCGCGGATCACCGGTCAGTTCGTAGTACTTGCTCAGCCCGTTCAGCCGGATGGCGCCGATGAACGCCGCCTCGCCCCAATGTTTGACATCACAGTTACAGTGGCCCCAAGGCAACTGGTAGCGCCAGCCGCCGGTCTGCGGATCCTGCTCGGACAGCGCGTCGTCGGCCAGCAGCTTCATGGCTCGCAAATAACGCTCGTCGAAATCCAGCTCGTAGGCCCCGGCGATGGCCAGCATGGTCCAGCCGTTCACGCGCCCCGAGTGGCTGCCGCCCTTGAACGAAAACTTGCGGTCTTCGACCAGCTGCGCCAAGTTCGCGCCGATCTTCTCGACCGTCTCCTTCATCCAAGGATCGCCGGTCAGGAAATAATCATAGACCATGCCCTGGGTCCAGATGTGGCCGAGGTTGTACGGATCGAGGCACAGATAGGGCTTAGGCGTGTTGCCGATCCGCAGCGACAGGTACAGCTCGCGGATCCGTTCCACCGGATCGAAGCCGCCGACGTGCCCGACACAGTGCTCGTGGACCATGCCCGGGCGGATCGGATAGTTGGCATTGCGCCCCACGGTCTCGTAGAAGAACTTCTTGAGATCTTCGTTGACGAACTGGATGACATCCACCTCGCTGGTGTGCCGCGCGGCCGTGTCGCCCACGTACAGGTATTTCGGATCCCCCGTGCGGGCAAATTGGACGAGGATGTGTTTCGGCGTATCGTACTCGTGATTGCCCCAGTTGCAGCCTCGCTCGCCCCACCAGTCGCCCCAGTTCATGGCCCCGTAATCGCGCTGTGCCTCGATGCTCTTCACATAGCCGTTGTCGAACAGGTTGTCCGCCCAGCGGTCATAGGCCTCCGTCTCGGGCGTCCCGGCCGGGGCGATCGGCCCCCAGACGCCCGCGGCGATGGCCTGCGTCGGATCGGCCGCCGGGACCAACGGCGCGTTGGCCGCGCGGACCAGCGCATCGCCGTCGCCCGCCGTGTCCAGCCAGATCTGCCACCGTCGCGACTGGCCCGTGCGGAGGCGATAACAGTCGCCCTCGAACAGATACTCGTGCTTGTACCAGGGCTGCATGTGGGCAAAGTCGCCGGCCGCAAAAGCGGGAAACAGGCCGATCTTCAGCCCGCCCGAGTTGGCCTCGATGCTCTTGGGCCATTGCTGCCAGAAGTCGCGCATCGCGACGACCACGCGGCCCGCGCCGTCGGTCAGCTCGGCCCAGCCCGGGGCCTGGGTCGCCGCGCCATCGACGCCGGCGAACACGCAGGTCTGATCGTCTCGTTGAAACAGGCGGACGTCGGTCGCCGCCGCGGTCGTTGAACCAGGCGCCGCCGCGCCGCCCAGTTGCACGCGCTGGACGGGCGAGCCGTCGGCCACGTCGAGCGACAGTTCACGGATCCGGTGCATCACGCCCGTATCCGAGTCGACCAGCAGGTGCGGCTCGAGAAACACGCGCGACAGGCCCGCGAACACCGAGGCGCGCAGCCGAAACCCCATCACGCGGGCCTGGTCCGGATCGCGGATCGCGCCTTCGAGCCGGATCGTGCCCCGCACCGGTCCGCGCGCCTCGACGATTCGAGACTCGACGACGCCTTGGCAGCGTCGGCCTCGATCGTCGACCAAGGTCAAGCGGACCGCAAGTCGCTCGCCGATGTTCAGCACGGCGTCGTCGGCCGGACCGAGCCGCACGGCGCCCGTCCGCAGGACTCCGTCCGCCTCGGTCACCGCGTCGGCGGGCGGTTCCGCCGGCGCGGCGTCGGCTCGACCGTCCCACACGAGCGTGAAGCGCGAAACGTCGTTCGGCGGCGGCGACGCGGCAAAGTCCAACAGCAGCCAGCGAACGCTGCCGTCCTTCCAACACGTGAGCACGGCCGTCTGGCACGGCACGGTTTTGCCCTGTTCGTCGATCAACGCAAAGCGCGCGTCGCGCGGCGCCGCCCCGGCCGCCAGCGGCACGCCGCCCGTCACGTTTCGAGGGCCTTGCAGACCCGCCGTGTCGCGAACGGTCAGCGCCAACTCGCGCGGCGCTGCGCCATAGGCCGCGACCACCGTGCAACACAGGGCCACGGCCACCGCCAGCCGGAAGAACATCGTAACGGATTGCAGCCTTCTCATCGCAATCGGACTCCGTTTCAGTACGCGTCAAACTCTATGCTTCAAGCCGTCAAGCGGCACGTTTTCGATCCCTTGCGCCCGCGACGCCGTGGCGTCGTGGCGGTCGGTCAACCCATCTCGTCAGGTCGTCTCGGGTTTCTCGCTCAGGGATGGTACGCCTCGAGCTTCCCGTCGCGGAGGACGAAGGGCGAAGCCGACGCGGTCCAGCGCCCGTCGTCCTTCTTGACGTTTCGGGCGACCATCAGCCGCAGTTCGCCGCTGTCGGTGTTGGGCAGACCAAAGACGCCGACCGACACGTCGACCGGTTGATAGGCGAGGATCTTGAGCTGGGCGTCGCACTGATAGGTGCGCTCTTTGCTGTACGTGCCCAGCCAAAAAAAGTCGCCGGCAAAGGTCATGGCCTGAATCCCGTAGGCCGTCTTGCCGAGGATCTTGAACTTCTCGACGGCCTGGAAATCCGGCGTGAACTTGTGAATCCAGTTGAACTCCTGCTCGCTGTCTCGCGGCTTGCCCTCGCCGACGTAAAAGAATCCGTGGGCGAACGTGATTCCATCGATTCCGCCGATCCCACCGTTGTCGAAGTCGATCGGATGTTCGGCGACCGGCGCCAGATCCCGACAGTCGTAGACGTTGATGTACAGTCCGCGCCGTTCCTTGGTTCGATGACGTTGATGTACAGTCCGCGCCGTTCCTTGGTTCGATTGCTCGTCGCGACATAGACCCGCCCGTCGTGCACGCAACAGTCGCCATGGTGCGGATCGACGGGCCGCTGGGCCACCACCTTGCCGCCATAGTCCGTCTTGATCAGGTTGTCGAACATCGACCAGTAGATGAACTGGCCATCGGAATCGAACCCCTGCAGATGGCCACTGCCGTCGCCCTGGCAGACGATCGTTTCGGCCGCCCACGCCGCTGGATTGAGGCCGAGAATGGCGATAGCTACGAGAACGAAACGTTTCACGGTTGGACTCCTTTATCTTGGGGGGGCGCGCTGGATCGCCGTGCGGTGGGTCGCAGTCTATGGGGCCGCCGTGCTGCGGCCAAGCTCAGTGTTGCCGCCAGAGACCGCCCTGTCCACAGCCCCGAGCCCGTTTTTCGATGCGTGGCTGTCGGCGGGACTCTGCGTCCGGCAAACGCCCCGCCCGCGCCGCGGCGCATTCGACGTTGCACAAGCGCGGGGCTGAAACCGCGGGCGGTCGTTTGGCAAGATGCCCGGGTCGGCGTGCCGCAAGAGCTGTGCGTGTCGGGCTCGGACAGGACCACGGGACGCCGCCGGGCGCCGCGCTCCGTGTCGCGCTCTGTGTTGCGCTCCATGTCGCGCTCTGTCCTGCGCTCTGTGCTGCGCTCAGTGGTCGCAGAGATTCGGACCGGACGCGAGTGAGCCGTTCAAATAGGCTTGAACGAGGTCTTCCGGGGCCTCCGGTTTGGCGCCGACAATGACCTCGATGCCGCTCGCCTGAAACAACTGACGGGCGCGTTGCCCCATGCCGCCGGCGATGACGACCGTGGCGCCCTGCGCGTGCAACCATTGCGGCAGGACGCCCGGTTCATGGGGCGGAGGCGTTAACCAGGTCGTCGTCGTCTGCTGGCTTGTCTGGTCGACATCGACCAGGGCAAAGCGTTCACAGTGCCCAAAGTGGGCGCACAGTCGACCTCTGGAAACGGGAATCGCAATCCTCATCAAAGCGTCTCCTAAATTGGGTGGAATCTGATCTGCCGTGGATGCTTGGCGCACACGGCGGGCCAATCGGAGTGTCTGGACGCCGGCCTCGTCGTGATCGTCGGCCCTCGATCAACTGGCCAGGTGGACCGGCGGATCGACAACATCCTTGCACGCTTGCAACCGCGTCTGGACTTCGGCCCATAGCGCGCGGATCGCCCGCGCGGCTGGCCCATCCGCCAGCTCGACGATCGTGCGCCGCGCCACCTGGGCGCGTGTCACGGCCGAGTCGTAGGGCACGCGGCCGGCGACCGCAAACCCGAATTGCCGAGCGGCCTGCTCCAGACGCCCGGTCAGGTCCGGATTCAAGTCGGCCTTGTTCACCGTCAGCATTCCCAGGATGTCCAGCCGCTGTGTCAACTCGGCGACGCGGACAAAGTCGTGCAGGCCGGACACGGTCGGCTCGACCACCGCCAGAGCCAGACTGGACGCGGTCAACGAGGCGATCACGGGGCAGCCGATGCCGGGCGCCCCGTCGCACAGGATCAGATCCCGCCGTCGCTCGACAGCCAACCGCCGGGCCGTGCGGCGCAGATGGGTCACCAGTTTGCCCGAGTTGTCCGCCGCGACGCCCAAGCGCGCATGAACCATTGGGCCGCACCGCGTCCGCGAAACGAACCACTGCCCGCCCGCGGTAGGTGTCAGCGTGATCGCGTTTTGCGGACAGTGATCGACGCACACGCCGCAGCCCTCGCAGGCGAGCGGATCGATCCGAAAGACTCGCGCCGCGCGACCAGGGTCGGGGCCGTCACCGGCGATGGCATCGAAGCGGCACAGATCCGTGCACTGCCCGCAACCGGTGCAGCGTTCTGCGGCGATCACGGCTTTGCTGCCGCCCCAGAACGGCTCCTGTCGCTCGATCCGCGGTTCAAGTATCAAGTGCAGGTTGGCCGCGTCCACGTCGCAGTCGGCGATCACCGCCGAGCGCGCCAGGCTGGCCAGTGCGGCCACGATCGACGTCTTGCCCGTGCCGCCCTTGCCGCTGATGACGATCAACTCCTTCATGCTACGCCCCGCTTCTCGGCCGTCGCTCGTGACTCGACGGCATCCAACAGCGCGCACAACCGCTCGGCCATGCCTGGGATCTTCTCTGCCGCCAGGTCGCCCTGCGAGCAAGCCTCCGCCACGGCGCGATCGTCGGGGATCTCCGCGACAATGTCGATCCCCTCCCGCTCGCAGTATCGCCAGACCTCGCGATCACCGCGATCGGCACGGTTGACGACAACGCCAAAGGGCAACCGCAACGCGCGGGTCATCTCGACCGCCAAGGCCAGGTCGGACAGGCCGAACGGCGTCGGCTCGGTCACCAGCAGCACGAAATCGGCGCCGCGAACGCTCTCGATCACCGGGCACGAGGCGCCCGGCGGACAGTCGAGGATGGCCAGGCTGGAAACCGGCGGCAGCGCGTTCTTCACAGCTTGAATCGCCGGCGGGCTCATCATTTCGCCCACGTTCAACACGCCATCCAGGAATCTCAGGCAGCCACTCCAGCCGTGGCGCACGCAACCGATCGACCGCGGCGCTTCGCAGATCGCCTGCTCGGGGCACGCCAATCGGCATCCGCCGCAGGCATGACACAACTCGGGGAAGACCAGCACCGTCTGTCCGACGCAAGCGATCGCACCGTAACGACACGCGACGCTGCACAGTCCGCACCGTGTGCAGCGGTCGAGCGCAATCGTCGGAACCAACCGATCGATCGAACGCTGGTGGACAATCGTCGGACGCAGGAAGAGGTGGCCGTTCGGCTCCTCGACATCGCAGTCCGCGTAGACCACGGGACGGCCCCGTTTGGCGGCTAGATGGGCCAGGTTGACGGCGATGGTCGTCTTGCCGGTCCCGCCTTTGCCGCTCGCCACTGCAATCCGCATGGACCTGTTCTCCGCGTTGGCAAAAAGGGTCTGCAGAATAAGGGTTTGCAAAGTAGGGGGCCGATGTCGCGGCGCTGGGCCGCTCGAGCGAACGCGGCGCGGCTGGCGCCCGTTCGCAAGTCGCGTCGGACGCCCCAGAGCCTGCCGTCTGGCTGGTTGCCTCTGGGCCGCCGGGCGCGCGCCGGAAGCGCGGGACGCGTCTAGCCATGATGCCCGGCGACGTTTGCCTGTGTGCTGGGGCACAGACGCCCGGACCGGAACGATGCGATCGCATCGGCCACCGTCCCTTCCAAGCTGAGATACGTCGAGATCCCCGCTGCTTGCAGCACGGCAAAGGCCTTTGGTCCGACGGTTCCCGACAACACAGCCTCGGCGCCCAGGTTGACGACGGCCTGCGCCGCCTGGACGCCCGTCCCTTGCGGGCTGTCCGCGTTGGCGGCGTTGTCGTGCGCCGAACACTGGCCGGTCTCCGAATCTACGATGACAAAGTACGCCGCACGGCCGAACCGCGAATCGATGCGCGCATCGAGCCCCGGGCCTTGCGCGGGAATGGCGAGCCTCATGGGATCTCCTCCTGAGCCTTGTGATACGTCCCTATCCGGACACGGCATGATCCGGACACTGACCGATACCCGCATCTTGCGTGCCGAAGCCGCGTTGGTCGCGCGTCGACAACGGCTCGAACCTCGCGAGCACGCAGCGTCTTCGCCCGCATGGCGCGGATCGACGACGCAACCGACGCGCAACGCGGCAACAGAGAGATAGACCAGGCACGACTGAAAGGCGCCGCGGGCTCGAGCCCATTCGTCATGCCGATGCCGAGCATTCACGGGTCGATCATCCGTGGATCCGTTTGTCGCTTTGCTTGTCACGCCGGGGATCTGGCCCGTCGCCCAGTCTGGCATTCTGCTCGTCCATCGCTGATCAGGCTCTGGCGTGATGCAAGACCTGATCGGCAGCCAGAACGCCCATCCGCGGGCATTTTTCGACCGACTGTTGCGATTCTTGCGCCCACTGTCGTAAGCCGTGAGTTGACAGGCGCAGCGTTGCGGCTGGATCGAGTGCGGGTGTGGTTAGAGTCTTAGTTCGTATCATGCGCACACCGTGCGCGCATCTTGTACACTGGTCTGTACAGTACACTTGCGGGTTGCTGGCACCAGACCGTGTTAGGTGAAAGCGGCATTGGACGACTTTTACGTAGCACAGACGACAGAGGGCGTGTTGGCCGAAGGCCATTACCAACGTAGCCTGGGGCAACGCCCCAGGAACCA
>JAVYAJ010000127.1:0-32128 GCA_032229885.1 Candidatus Anammoximicrobium sp.
GCGGGCCGATTCGGTCTTTGCCGACCCAGGATCTGAGGGCTGCGGGGATCGAGACGCTGCCGTCGGCCTGCTGGTGATTCTCGACCAGGGCGATCAGCGCGCGGGTGACGGCGATGGCGGTTCCGTTCAGCGTATGGACCAGGTGCGTGCCTTTCTCGCCCTTGCGACGATAGCGGGCGTTTATTCGGCGAGCCTGGTAGTCGGTGCAGTTCGACGTGCTGGTGACCTCGCCCCATTGGCCGCGTCCGGGCATCCAGGCCTCGAGATCGTACTTTCGATAGGCCGGACCGCCCAAATCGCCGGTCGCCGTATCGACGACGCGGTAGGGGATCTCCAGGCCGTCGAACAAGCGGCATTCGAGCTCGCAGAAGTGTTCGAGCATCGCATCGCTTTCCTCGGGCAGCGTGAATGCGAACATCTCGATTTTGGTGAATTGATGGACGCGGTAGATGCCGCGCGTGGCGCGGCCGTGGGCGCCGGCTTCGGTGCGGAAACAGTGGCTGATCCCGCACAGCTTGATCGGCAGCGTCTCGGCCTCGATCGTCTGACCGGCGTACAAGCCGCCCAGCGTGATTTCGGCGGTTCCCACCAGGCTCAGCTCGCTGTTCTCGATGCTGTAGATCTGCGTCTCGGGGCCGCGGGGCATGTATCCGATCCCCTGGACGATCTCGTCGCGAGCCAGATCGGGCGTGATCATCGGCGTAAAGCCATCGGTCATCAGCAGCTCGACGGCATAGCGCTGGAAGGCCAGCTCGAGCAACGCGGCCTCGTTCCGCAGAAAATAGAACCCGTGTCCGGTCGTGCGGGCGCCGCCTTCGAGGTCCAGCAGATCGAGCTGCGCACACAACTGGACATGATCCTGTGGGGCGAACTCCAGTTCGCGCGGTTCCCAACGCCCCCGCCGAATCTCGCGGTTGGCCTGATCATCGGCGCCGACGGGCGCATCGGGGTGGGACAGATTGGGAATCTCGGCTTGAATCGCCAGGATCTCGACGTCAAGCCGGTCGTGTTCGGCCTGCGCGGCATCCTTTGCCTGCCGTAGTTGTCGTCCTTGCTCTTTGCGAGCTTCGCGATCCTCGTCGGTCCGAGCCTGTCCGATCGTCTTGGATACCTCGTTCGCCTGGCGGTTCAGGTCCTGGATATCTGCCGCCACGGCTCGCCGCCGCAACTCCAGCGCGACCAGCGCCCGCACGTCGACGCGAGCGTTTCGATTTCGGCAGTTGACTTCGACCAGATCGACATTTTCCAGAATGAACTTGCGATCGAGCATAACCGTTCCTATCAGCTTGGCGTTTTGCGAAGCCTCGTTGCTATGTTGCCAATTCCCGCCACAGGCGCGCGCTGGCTCGAATCCCGCGGTGGAAATCCGCCAGCGAGAATTTTTCGTCCGGCCCGTGCGCGTTGTCGTCATCTAGGCCCCAGCCGAGCAGCAGCGAATCTGCGCCCAGTCGTTCGAAAAACGCGCTGACGATCGGAATCGAGCCGCCTTCGCGAATGTACACCGGCGGTTGCCCAAAGCCATGGGCGATGGCTCGCGTCGCCGCCTGGACAAAGGGACTGTCGAGCGGCACGATCACGCCCGGCGCGCCGTGCATTTCGACCAGCTCCATCTGAATGCCCGGCGGGCACGCGGCGGCCAACATCTCCCGCAACTCGGTCGCCACGCGTTGCGGATCCTGCCGCGGCACCAAGCGAAAGCTGAACTTGGCGCCCGCCGTCGCCGGCAGGACGGTCTTGCCGCCCTCGCCTTGATAGCCGCCCCAGATGCCGTTGATATCGCATGTCGGTCGGGCCCAGCGCCGCTCGAGCGTCGTAAAGCCGACCTCGCCGCTCAGCCCGTCGACGCCCAACCGCGACGCGAATGCGGCCTCGTCGAACGGCAGCGCGGCGAACTGGCTCCGCTCGCGGTCCGTCAACGGCAGCACGTCGTCGTAAAACCCGGGAACGCGGATCCGCCCCTGGTCGTCCACCAACATAGCCAGCATCCGCGCCAGCGCGTTGGCGGGGTTCGTCACGCCGCCCCCGAACGATCCGGAGTGCAGGTCGTGCGTCGGACCGCGCAATCGCAACTCGAAATAGGCGATGCCGCGCAGGCCGTAGGTGATGGCGGGCTGGCCCGGCCCGAACTGGGATCCGTCGCTGATCACGACCACGTCGCAGGCCAGCTTGTCCGCCGCAGTCGCGAGCAGTTCGGTCAGACTTTCGCTGCCCACCTCCTCTTCGCCCTCGATCAGAAACTTTAACTGCACGGGCAGATGGCCCACCGTCGCCAGCCACGCCTCGGCGCTATGCACGTGGGTCAAGATCTGGCCTTTGTCGTCGGTAGCCCCGCGGGCGTACAGATTGCCGCCACGCACGGTCGGCTCGAACGGCGGGCTGGTCCACTGGTCCAAAGGATCCGCGGGCTGGACGTCGTAGTGGCCGTAGACCAGCACCGTCGGCGCGCCGGGCACGGGCGGCGATTCGGCGAACACGATCGGATGTCCGGCTGTCTCGATCAGCTCGGTACGCAGCCCAAGCCGAGAAAGATGGTCGGTCAACCACCCCGCCGCACGGCGACAATCGGCGGCATACTGACGATCGGCGCTGACGCTGGGGATCCGCAGCAACTGGCGCAAGTCGTCCTCGAATCGATCGCCGTGTTCCGTCAGATATCGGTCCAAATCGGCGGCTTCAGACATGATCGCTCCAGGGCCCGCTCGGGTTTTGGGCGGCAAGACGTTCGGTTGGTGCGAGGTCGTACGGGCCACGGCCACGGAGGACGATGCCGATCGTTTCCAGTCGGGCCGGAGCTAATCGGGCTGGGAAAGCCCGGGATTTCCGACGCGGCCACGCGCGCAGCCGGCCGCCGCCCTCGAACAGTGTACGCCATTTGCATCCCGGAAAAAGGCGTAATATAATGCACGCGAATCGATTCGACTATTCCGGAGCGCCGCGCCAGCGGCGGATTCTACTCGTGTGCCGAGGAAACGGAGGGGCAATCCGTGGGAGCCAAGTCTCTCGCTGCCGTGGCTGACACCAACGTGGCAACCGAAGTCGAACCGCGCGAACAACAAGCGCAGAAGCCGCGGCGGCAACCGCGCTACCACGTGATTCTGTGGAACGACGACGACCACACGTATGCCTACGTCATCCGCATGATGCAGAAATTGTTCGGATACCAGCGAGAAAAGGGATTCGAGATCGCCAAGCGAGTCGACACGCAAGGCCGCGCGGTTTGCCTGACCACCACGCTGGAACACGCGGAATTGAAACGCGACCAGATCCAGGCGTTCGGAGCGGACGCCAGCATCCCGGGCTGTCAAGGCTCGATGTACGCCACGATCGAGCCCGAGTCCAGCGAGCCGGAGTGAACCGATCGGATGTCAGCCACGCTGAAAACCTGGACCTTGGGTTGCAAGGTCAACCAATACGAAACGGAGTTCGTTCGCGAGGCGCTCGTCGGCATCGGCTATCGCGACGCGGCGGCAGACGAGCCGGCCGATCTGTGCGTGGTCAATACGTGCACCGTGACGGCCGAGGGCGACGCCAAGAGCCGTCAGGTCATCCGCCGCCTGGCCCGCGAGAACCCGGGAGCTCGGATCGTGGTGATGGGCTGCTATGCCACGCGGGATCCGCAGCGAGTGGGCGAGCTGCCCGGCGTCACGGAGGTGATCACTGACAAACGAGAGTTGCCCGACTGGCTGGCGCGATTCGGTGTCGTCGACGTGCCCAACGGGATCTCGGGCTTCAGCGGCCGCAGCCGGGCGTATGTCAAGGTCCAGGACGGCTGCATGTTGCGATGCAGCTATTGCATCATTCCGCGCGTCCGACCGGCTCTGACCAGCCGACCGATTCCACAGATCCTGGACGATGTCCGCCGCCTGCGCGACAATGGATATCGCGAGATCGTGCTGACCGGCATTCACCTCGGACACTTCGGCGTCGATTGGAATTGGGGCAAACCCAAGGACCAGTGGACGCGCCTGTCGGATCTGGTCCGGCAGATCGCACGGATCGACGGCGAGTTCCGCGTGCGCCTGTCGAGCATCGAAGCGACCGAGGTGACGCGCGAGCTGATCGATGTGATGGGTGAACACCCCGAGAAGATCTGCCCTCATCTACATGTCTGCCTGCAGAGCGGCTCGGACGCCGTGCTGCGGCGGATGCGGCGGCGCTGGTCGACGCGGATGTTCGTCGATCGGTGCGAGCTGGTTCGCCAGTTGCTGCCCCAGCCGGCCTTTACGACCGATGTGATGGTGGGCTTTCCCGGCGAGACCGACGCGGATTTCGAGGCGACCTGCCGCGTTGTGCGCGAGGTCGGGTTTTCCAAGATCCATATCTTCCGGTTCAGCGCGCGGCGAGGCACCGCGGCCGCGACGATGCCGGATCAGGTTCCCGTCCCGGTCCGCGCCGAGCGAGCGCGGCATCTGGCGGCCGTCGAAGCCCAGACGCGCGAAGCGTACTATCGCAGCTTGGTCGGCCGGACGCTGCGAATCCTGGTCGAGTCTTCCAGCGACGCGACCGGCAAGCTCGCCATGGGGACATCGTGCCGCTATGCGCCCGCCGAGCTGGCGGTCGGCCAGGCTGGACAATTGGTCCCCGCCGTCGCTCGTGATGTGAGCGCGACGCCCGAACTGCGGATCATCGCAGTCTGAGGCCATGCGCGTAGACGCGGCATCCTGCCGCGTTGCATCCGGAAACAGACGATTGAACCCGAGTGTGGTATCCACACCAAGTTTGCGTGTTGCGGCGCCCATTTATCCGCCTGGAGCGCGCCCCGCGCGACAAGCCCACGTCATGCCAGAGGGCCACGCACTACGCATGCTCGCAACCGGGCGGACACATGGAGGGCCACGCTCTGTCGTGGCCGTAACCGCGCAGATACATGGAGGGCCACGCTCCGTCGTGGCCGTAACCGGGTGGACGTCACGGGTCGCAGCGGACGCGGCGGAGCGCGTCCCTCCACAAGGGAGCACGTCCGCTCACGACGGAGCGCGTCCCTCCACGACGGCGCCCCTGCCTACGTTCCGCGCCCCGCCATTTCGATCGCCACACATCCCGCCGCAGATCGTTCTTCCTGTAATCTGGAACGACTGCGCGTTGCGTGGCCGATCAAGCCTGGCTTGCGGCACTAGCGGCCGCGCCAGGGGCGGCGTGACGCGGCGAGCATCGTCATTCGGGCGAGGCCCATCAGGGGCCAGCGCCGTCACTTGGCGGCCGTCGAATCGCTGCCGGCCGCCGATGGCTGGTACGTCCCCACGGGCGCGCGCGCCGAGATCGCCAGGCGGTTCCAACCGTTGATGGCGATGATCGCATACGTCAGATCCACCAGTTCCTTGTCGGTGAAATAGCGACGCACTTCGGTGAAGAGCTTGTCGGAGACCTCGTGCTGCGAGATCACGGTCAGCTCTTCGGCCCAGGCGAGCGCTGCGCGTTCGCGGTCTGTATAGCAGGGCGCTTCGCGCCAGACGGCGAGCAAAAACAGCCGCTGTTCGCTCTCCGCATTGGCCCGCGCATCCTTGGTGTGCATGTCCACGCAATACGCGCAACCATTGATCTGCGACACGCGCGCCCGAATCAGTTCCAGCAGACTATGTTCCAGGCCGGACTGTCTCACGTATTTCTCCAGCCCGAGCATCGCCGCGATTCCGCCCGGCGCTATGTTCTGATAGTCGAGGCGTTGTTTGACGGAAAAGCCGCAAGTCATGGGCTCGCCAGCCGCCAAGGCCTCGGGGCCAGCGGCCAACAACTGGGCCACCTCACCGACATACTTCGCCGCGCCGCCGGGTCGATACCCGGTCGTTCCCTGGACGGCGCCCGTCGCGTCCAACAGCAGGACCGTGGGAAAGCCGGCGATGCCGTAACGCTCGGCCAACGCCGCGTTCTGCTTGCGCAGCTCTTCGGCCAGTTGCGTCTGACGCGGAAAATCGGCTTCGAACAGGACCAGATTCGCCGCGGCGTATTCTCGAAACAGGTCGGTGGTCAGAACCTCTGCGGCCAGTTGCTTGCACCAGGGACACCAGTCGCTGCCGGTAAACAGGGCAAAAATTGGACGTTTGAGCTTCGCGGCGGTCTTTTTGGCCTGCTCAAAGTCCGTGAGAAACTCGGCCGCCGCCGAGGCCGAGGCCGTGGCGTTGGTCGCTTGAGGTTGTCCCGCCGCGGCGCTGGCCGGATCCGCCGGTGCCGCGCGTGACGAGTTGGTCCAGCAGACAACGCCCAAGCCAACGCACAGGAGGATGGCAAATCGTTTCATCTTATCGCCCTTCTTGAGAGATGTTCGACACGTTACGAGATTCACGCACGCGGACCCATGACAGACCCACGTGACGACCAGTTCAGCGCCTGGCGCGGACGACAGACGGCCTGCTCGGCGACGGTTCTTGGCGACGACGGTTCTCGGCGATGGATCGGTTCGAGCATCGAACTCCGCGCACAACGGATTGTGCCAGCGCCATTGCGGGCAACCCAACGGATTGTGGCATTGTCGAACGCTCGGACGATCTCCGAGGAATCGTCAGTCGGGCAAACCGCGGCGGGTGAGGAACGACGCGGGACGATGTGCGTGACGACAAGCGACGCGAGACGCTGCCCGGGTTTCGTCGGCGCCGAATCAGCCGCTCGTTCGAGGATTGTCGCGTGATGGTCCGCTGCTGTCATACCGCCCGCTGTCAAGGATGGCGCGTTTGATCGTAACCCGAAGCGTAAGCGAGGGAACCACTGAGTAACCCGAAGCATGAGCGAGGGAATACCTGAGCCCATCGCTCCGGCTGCCGATACGTCTCGCGGTCACCTGCGTGCGGTATAGCTTCAAGATTATAGCGCAGCGTCGAGACGTGACAATGATCGGCCCCGAGGCTGACACGCGGCAAGTCTGGCCGTGACGGGGCTGGCCGTGACGGGGCTGGCCGTGACGGGGCTGGCCGTGACGTGTCGACCTGTGACGTATCGGGCCGCGGCGGCGTTCTCAAAAAAAGACTTTGCCCACCCTTGCGCCCGACACCGTCGCCCCGCGACGTTTTGGGCGTTTGGCGAATCGTCGCCCGTCGCCGTGAGCGTGCGATCTAGTCTGTCGGGCAAGCGGCGTCTTCATTTCGCCTCGGTGTCCAGCGGTTGTCCCGGCGTCCAGTGGAACCGCGGGTCTCCCGGCTCGAGCCGCCCCGGCTCGCGGCGGCCGCTGCCCTGGCGTTTGGTCAGCGAATCGCCCAGGTCGTCCCGCATCCGCTCGGCCAGCTTCGCGATCTGCGCCACGATCTCGGGATGCGAATCGATCACGTCGATCGTCTCGCCGGGATCATCGTGCAGATCGAACAGCGACATGCCGATCTTGCTTTGCTCGTAGGGGACAGGCAGGCCGCCCGTGCCGCCCGGTCTTCCGGCCAGGGTGCGATAAGCGTGAGGAAAATGCAGCTTCCAACGCCCCATGCGGACCGCCTGCAATTCCGGACCCCAATAATAATAGTACGCTTCGTGCGGGCTGGTCGCGCCCGGCGCGTCGGCGATCAATGGCCAGATGTCGCGGCCGTCGATCGGGAGTCCCGGCAACTGGGCGCCGACCAGGCCGGCGATCGTCGGCAGGATGTCGATCGTCATCGCCGGCTCGCGACAGGTCGTGCCCGCGGGGATCGTGCCCGGCCACCACATCACCGTCGGTCCGCGACAACCACCTTCGAAGATCGTTCCTTTGCCCTCGCGCAGATGACCTGTCGAGCCGGCGTGGTCGCCGTAGCTGAGCCACGGGCCATTGTCGGACATGAAGACGACCAGGGTCCGCTGATCAAGCTCCAACTTTCGCAGCGTGTCCAGGATCTGGCCGACCGACCAGTCGACCTCCATCATGACATCGCCGAACAGTCCTCGCGAACTTTTGCCGCGAAACTTGTCGGAGACGTGCAGCGGCACGTGGACCATGGAATGCGGCAGATAGACCAGAAAGGGTCGCTCGCGATTGCGCTCGATGAATCGCACCGCACGCTCGGTGTACCACGTGGTCAGTTGCGTCTGCTCGGCAGCCGTCACCTGGGCGTCGATCACCTGCGCGTTTTCGATCAACGGAAGGTCCGGAAAGTTCTTGCCGGCCGTCGGATGAAAGGGCCACATGTCGTTCGAGTAGGGCAACCCGAAATACTCGTCGAATCCGTGGCTGGTCGGCAGGAACTTGGGGTGATGGCCCAAGTGCCATTTGCCGTAACACGCCGTGGCGTAGCCCTTCTGTTTGACCACTTCGGCCAGGGACATCTCGCGCGAACTCAGACCGTGATTGGCCGCGTGAGTCAGCGCGCCGAAAATCCCGACTCGGGCATTGTAGCAGCCCGTCATGAGCGCGGCTCGCGACGCCGAGCAGACGCCGGTCGCTGCGCAGAAGTCGGTGAATACACGGCCCTCGCGAGCCATCCGATCCAAGTTCGGGGTCTGGTATCCTTCGGCCCCGAACGGCCCGATGTCGGCGTACCCCATGTCGTCCATGAACACGATCACAAAGTTGGGCAACGCCGGATCGGCGGCTGCGCGTCCAATGGATGCGATGCCCGCGACTGCCGCCAGCGCGATCGACACCGTACAACGTGAAAGCATCACAACCTCTCTCTGGCCAAAGGGAAACAGGAGCGGGCGCCGACGCGCCATGTCGCGCGTTCAACGCACCTCGCCCGCGCCGGACGCGTGCGGATCGAGCCCCGTGCTCGAGCGTCGTGCGGCCTGGGCGGGCGGGTCGAATGGGATTTGCGGCGCGGCCGCGTCCGGCTTGCGGCTCAGCAGCTCCGACAATTGAAACGCCTGATACGGACGTTCAGCGGCCGGCTGACGATCGGCGCCGGCATTGGCAACCCAAAACCGTCCACTGACCGGTTCGAACAACACGTTGTGCAAGTTCGACTTCATCGCCACAGGTCGGTCCATCAAGCGGAGCGCACTCTCGGCCGTAAAGGTTCCATATCCGGCTTGCGCCCGGCTGGCCAACAGATCGTAACGCTCGCCGGCGGACAGCAGCACGGTGTCCTTGACTGGCTTTGGCAGCAGCGGATGATGCTGGCCCGGCTGGATCGTGAAAAATGCGTTCCACGAGGCTTCCATGCCGACCGCGCGGTTCGTTTTGGCATCCGAGATCACGTAGAAATACTGGCAGGTGCGCGGGCTGTCCCGAAAGACGCCAATGGCGTCGTCCAGCGTCTCGGCGCGCTCCAACACTTCGCGCACCAGCCAGGCCATCGGCACGCCTTCCCAATGCCCCACGCCTCCGCCGCCCATCTCGCCGATCGCGACTTGCCGAGCGTTCATCCCGGTGACCGAACCGATGAACCCGGCGTAGGTCACGTTGACGAACGGAATGCCGCCCGCGGGTTCGGCCACGATGATGACGGCATGCTCCTGCAATCGCCAGTCGACGGCATAGTCCAGCACGCGGCCATGATACAAGGTTCCATCCCGCGTGGCCGAGTTCATCAGGGCAAACCCGCTGCAATGAAACATCTCGGGGATGAAATTGGCCAGCCGGGCATCCGTCTCGCTCATCCCGGCCCCTTCGGCGACGCCGCGAATCTCGTCGAGGTATCGCTCGGATACGAATGGCTTCTGCGTCTGGATCACCGTCTCGATCAGCGTGCGGGGCTTGAGCCGCAGCGGCCCCCATTCCAGCGTTTGCTCCTCGCCCTTGACGTTCAGCAGATAGTGCGAGTTCTCGCGCACGTGCTCGCGAAACAACGCGCCATGCTGAAAGCCCATCTCGTATGGCGTCCCCTTCAAGTGCAGCACCGGATAGCCGTCGATTCGCTCCAGCCAGCCCGCCCCGCATCTGGCGACCGTTTCCGCCCGCGCGGCGCACGCCAACGCGCCCAGGACCAACAGTGTTCCGACGAGCCAGACGCGAGCCACGAAGCCCCAATACACGTGAGTCAATACGATTCTCATCAGTTGTCCCCGAACAGGATGGTAAACGCCCTCCGGCTTGAAAATAACGGCTTGTCAACCGGGACGCCTTGTCAATCGGATTGTCACCCAGATTGTCAACCGGACCTTCGTCTCTGCAGTTGCCCGGTTCTCGAACGTAAGCCGCGGGCGCGTTAGCGCACAGCCCCGAGGCCACGTCCTATCTGACCTTGCCCGGCGCCATCGTTCGCCGCCGTTCGCAACTGCTCCCCATTGTACCGCTCGCATGGGCCGATCGCAGCACATTTCGAGAATTTCGGTTCCCATTCGGGACGTAGTCAACTCGGCCAGACGCCGCACGGATCGCACCGTAGCTTTCAGCTTTCGCAACTCGCGACTGCCACCCTTCGGGCGCAGTAGCGGAACAGTCGCGAATGCCAGACCGCGTCCCGCCCCACCTCAGCCCCGTGCCCCATCCGAGGTTGTCCTGTATCGAGGCGTGACGGCCGAGTGTCTGAAACAACTCGCGATCACCTGCCTCGCGGCAAAGGCCGAAGATGGACATTCCGAATTTGACCGGTCCCCTGTCCGGAGACTCCTTGGCCAATGACCTGCATAGTGCGTACGGCCGACCAGGGTTGATGCCCACTTGTTGCGGGAGTTTCTCGATCACCCGATCGATGAAGTCCCGCGTGTTCTTCTCGGCCAGAAACGGATCTTGGCCTTGCTTGTTCGCGGCGGTTGGCGCCGCGTCGTATTCACGGACGAGCGATCGCCGCGACTCGGCCTGATCGTTGTGGTTTGTGTGCTGGACGTGAGGCGAGAAAACGCCATCCATCGCGCCGGCAGTTCGTTCGTCCAGGCTCTCGAAAGCACTTCACCGCCCGCTCGATGTCGTACACGCTGATATAATCACCGAACACGGCCCGCGTGTTCTTGTCCGTTAGTTCGCTCGGCGTCCCGGTGAACCCGATGAACGAGGCGTTGGGCGCCGCCTCGCGCACGTGCCGGGCAAAGCCGTCGATAAAGTCGTACTGGCTGCGATGCGGCGGCAAAGACGCGGGTTCCGGCCAGGCTCGAAGCCGGGCGATTGGGCGACGCATGTTGCGAGGCCGATTTCGCGTTTACGCCCGTGCATCGCCGGGACGTTCGCGAGCCAGGACACGGGCGCGACGAGGGCCGGCGTTACGACGTTTGTCCGCTAGCGGAAGCTCTGCCCAACGCGGTGCGGTGGAACGCGTGCGGACTGAAAGCCGCCTTTGCCGGACGAGGCTTGACGTTCCAGGCGTGATTCTCGCCGTACGCGGCGCGCCAACGGCGCGCACGGCCGGTGGGTGTACGTACGTTCCCGCCACCGCCGACGATTGGCGATGGTTTAGGCATTCGGACAGGCCAACGCGGCGGGGGCGAAGCAGTGGCTGCCGACGTCGGTCCCCGCCGTGGCGAGGGCCGCTCTTAATCGCCGACGGGCGGCCGCGATCGGGACGTCCATGCGAATCCGGTTGATGAAGAAGCTGATATGATCGTAGCCGCACTGTTCGAGCAGGTCGAACGCTTCGAGGAAGCCGCCGCCCACTTGCTCGGGCGCGTGGGCGTCGGCGCCGACGACCACCGGAATGTCGCGCCGACGCATCTCGCGCAGCATCTGAGGAAACGGGTTCATCTCGGGAATCGCCTTGCGCATTCCGGACGTGTTCAATTCCATCGCCGTCCCCGTGGCGGCGATTCGATCCAACGCATGGCAGATGTCGTCCATGATCTGAGTGGGATCCCATTGATCCGGCCGATCGTTCTTGATCAAGTCGGGATGCGCCAGACAGTGGAACAGCTTCGTTTCGGCGGCCTCGGCCAGCAATTCAAAGTAGGCGCGCTGCGTCTCGATCGCGGCGCCGCTGCCATATCGCAGGCGGAATTCCAGGACATACGGATGCACGGAACCAAGCACGTACTGAAAGTCGGCGAGCTGCAGTTGACGTTCCAACCACGTTTCGTAACCGGGTAGGTAATCCGCTTCGAGGCCGAGCCGCACATCCACGCGGCCCAGCCAGATCTGGCGGGCGCGGAAGACCATCCGGAGATAATCGTCGAACTCGTCAGCCGCCATCCGAACCGCGGGCGCGTATCCCGCCGGCATGGGGTTGTGGCAGGTTACCAACAGCCCCGATAGACCCTGGCGAAAGGCCGCGGCCGCATACTCCGTCGGGTCGCCGATCGCATGCTTGCACAGTGGGGTGTGGGCGTGGGTTTCGTAAAGTCGAACGTCCGTCGCGATCCGGTCGGTCTGCATAAATCCCGTCGACATGGCTGGCTTGTCCTCCTTGCAGTTCTGACGATCAGAGTGGCCGTCCCGTGGCCACCATCGAATGGCATGATCGTGTATTGGTCTCAGACAACCTCCTCTCGGCCGCCCCCGCGGATTCGAGCTCGCGTGGCTGCCGCATCCTGCCGCAGGGCCCCGAACAGCCTCGCGCGCAGATTGGAAACTTTGGAATGTCGTCCTGCGGATGACGAGGCCCGCAACGATGTGCGCCACATGACGATGTGCGCTACATGCGGTCGGCTCGACGTCGCTCGCGGCGCGCCGCGAGCCAAGCCCGATACCCCGTCGAACATGAATTATACATGGATTCTCCGGCGTGTAACGGGCAATTTGGACTGGATTTCGGAATTTATGGTGATTGTGGGCCGTTGATATTGTGGGCCGTTGACAATGGCCGCTGGAACGTTACGGCCGTGGGGCAACGGCCGACCGAAGGCCGCCCTACGAGAATCCGTTTCTATACCTTGGGCGGCTCGGAACGGCATTTTGTCGAGCGGGCTTCGGCCTCCGTTTGCCGCACGTCGCGTAGTATTCGACCGGCTACGATGACCCGCGCACGCTATCGCTGTGCGACGCATCATCGGTCTTCGCCGTTTCCCACTTTCCCGGCTCGCGGGCTCGCGAGCCGGTGTGGCGTTTCGAAGAAGAGCGTGGACATACTGCCCAGACGACCGCGGCAAGCGCCCACGGGCCGAACCCGGCGAGGCGGCCCGGAGACCGGCTGATCGAACCGGGCGAACCCCCGTTGTCGGCACGTCGTTGACGTCGTTCAAAGATGCGTGGTATCATCGTCGTGGCATCTTCCGGACTCAGAATCTACCTGCAATTCTGCGCGGCAATGCGATCGCAACGTGCAGACAGCGAGACGCGAAGGAGGATTGAACATGTCCATCGATCGGGGAATGTCGCGGCGAGGCCTGTTGCAAGCCGCCGGAGCTGCCGGCCTGGGCGCGATGTTGGGGGATCGGGTGCGCGGCGCGACCGAGCCGAGCGCGAAAGCGGAAGCCGCGGCGTCTGCGCTGGGAACGCTCGTCGAACCCGCGCGGCAGATACCCATCGCGGCCGACTGCGATGTGTGCGTGATCGGCGGCAGCGCAACGGGCGTGTTTGCCGCGGTAGCGGCGGCGCGGCTCGGGGCCAAGGTGGCGTTGATCGAGCTGAACGGATTTTTCGGCGGCGTGGCGACGGCGAGCCTGGTCGGCCTTTGGCACTCGACCGAAGATATGAACAACGAGCGGCAGATTATCGCGGGGCTGACGACCGAAGTCTTCGAGCGCCTTCAGCGGCGCAACGCATTGACCGTGGTCAAAGGACGCCGAACGTATCACGCGATGAACACCGAAGAGCTGAAGATGGAACTCGACGCGCTCGTCGTCGAAGCGGGCGTGCGGCCTTTTCTACACGCGATGTTCGCCGCCCCGATCATGGACCAGGGGCGGATGGTGGCCGCCGTGATCGAAGACAAGTCGGGACGCCGCGCCATCCGCGCCAAACAGTTCATCGACGCCACCGGCGACGCCGATGTGGTGGCTCGGATGGGGTTGCCGGTCTATCGGCGCGAGGCGGTGCAGCCGCCAACGATGTGCGTCATTCTGCGCGGCCTGAAGGCCATCGCCAAGAAGCACCCGGGCTTCAACGTCTCGCGAGCCATTTTCGACACGAAATACGCCCAGGCCCTGCCGCCGGGCTATGCGTGGGGGCACGCTGTGCCCGGCGCGAACGACGAATACATGTTGGCCGGAACGCGCGTGTTCAACGCAGATTGCTCGGACGCCGACGAACTGACTGCGGCGACGATTGATGGCCGTCGCCAAGTCCGCGCCATCTGCGCCCTGCTGCGCGAACACTTTATGGACGACAAAGGTTCGCCCCTGGTCACACTGCCGGCCAAGCTAGGCATTCGCGAAACCCGACACGCACGATGCCTGCACACGCTGACCCAAGATGAATTGCTCGGCGGACACCGGTTCCCGGACGCTGTCGGCAACGGCACCTATCCGGTGGACATCCACAACGCGCGGGGCGGCGGGATTACGTTTCGACATCTGGAAAACGTACCTTTCTACCAGATTCCGTACGCATCGCTGGTTCCCCAAGGCTCGCAGAATGTCCTGGTGGCCGGACGATGCATCGACGCCGACGAGGGCGCATTCGGCGCGGTGCGGGTAATGATCAATTGCAACCAGATGGGTCAGGCCGCGGGCACTGCGGCGTGGCTGGCTCTGGACAGCGACAAGACCGTCGCCGAAATCGACACCTCGCGGCTCCGCGCAACACTCGCCCAGCAAGGCGCAGCGATCGTCTGAGCGGCGTCTCGAGCGAGACCGAGGGACCAGGACACGTCATTTGCCGATGTTTTCTGTGTCCGCGGCGGTTCTGTGCGCGATGGTTCTGCGGCGGCGGCGGCGGCAACGTCCGAGCGAGCGCTCGTTTTCCGCGCTCCTCGACCGCGGATCGTCGCCATACGCGGCGGGCAGGTTTCGTCCCGAGAAACACCACGGCCGCGTCGGGTCGTGGGAATCGTCATCCTCGGCCTCGCGCTCACGGTCTGGCTGAACGAGGCCCCCCGTCCCGCGGGGTTTCGCCGGGTTGCCGTGGCGTTGGCCGCGGCGCGATCCGCAGGCCCAGGCGGGCATACTCGCGGTTGAACTGTTCGACGAACGGCTCGTCTGGTTCGTTCAGATCGACGCCGCCGACGATCGCATCGCCATCGTAGATCATCCCGCGCAGCGGTGGTCGGATCGATTTACCGGACATCGTTCGCGCCTCGTCTGGCTTTGTTCAGAAGCCCGCCCGGGATCGATCCCGGCATCCGGGCGATCCGCGGGCGATCGTGCCTTTACGATAAACCCATCCGGGGCGTCGGGCAAGCCGCGATCAGCGGATGCGATAGATCTGGCCGCGCAGTCGGATGATCAGTTCGTCACCCGCGCGCTGCGCCGCGAGCACCGCGTTTTCGCCGGGCGTGTTGGCGGCGACCAGTTTGAAATAGGCGTCGCTGAATCGCTCGACCGTCTCGATGTGATCGGCATCGCGCGCGAGGTCGACCTCTCGAGCGTTGGCCGCGAACCACTGTTGCCCGCGACGGTACAGCGTCTGGTTGCCGACGATCTGCACGGTATCGACCGCCACCTCGCGATCCGATTCAATGTCACGGTATCGCACGGCCGAGCCGCCGCCCGCGATGGCAGGGGCGGAGGCGCGATCGCGCGTGGCCCTCGCCGCACCGAACGGCCCGCCCGCACTGAAATCAGCGTCGGCCGCCGGCGGCGCAGCTGAATATCCTGAAGCCTGCGGCGCAATGGTCGCGCTCTGCAGGTATCGCTTCTCGGCGCGCTGGGCGAACCCCGCCCGGCCTTCGGCGACGGACAGTTGTCGCAGCGCCTCACGTGCGCGATCGACGCCCCATGTCGGCCCGCCCGCGGTTCGTGGCGGCGGGTTTTCATCGGCCAGGAACGAAGTGTACGGCGTGAGAATGCCGTGCTGGGTCGAGAGGGCGACCAACTCTTGCACCAGTTCGTCGTTCTTGCCCTTCAAGTCGAGCTCGTCGATGATCTCGCCGATCCGTCGCATGGCCCACAACTTTTCGACGAACGCATACGACTCGTCCTTGCTGCGCGGCGTCAGCTCGGCGGCGAAATCCAGTTTGCTGACCTTGTCTCCGACCCGGCCTTGAATGACAACCTTGGCCGCACCGCCGCGTCGGTACCGTCCGACCAGCACCAGTTGTTCGCCCTCGAACAAGTCATACACCGCGCGCGGATAGACGCGATTGATCGGCGAGCCGTCCTCGACGGCCGTTTTTTCCACGTCTACCTCGACCTTGAGATCGGTCATCACCGGAGCGTTGATTCGACTGTGCAAACGCCCGACATACGCCTCCAAGTTCTCGTCGGGCCGCACGAAATCGGACCAACCAAAGTTCACTCGCGCCAAGCTATCCAACAGGCGGCTGTTCACGTCGTAGCCGACGCCCAAGTTCAGGATGCGCGTGCGATACTTGTTCCGTTGGCCCGCGCGGGCGACGATCTTCGCCTCGTTGGTCTCGCCCGCGGTCGGCTGTCCGTCCGTCAGAAAGACCACGTAGCTCGGCCGTTTGGCGTCCTGGACCATGTCGAGCGCAACCGCCAGAGCCTCGTCGATGTTCGTGCTGCCTCCGGCGTACAGGCCTTCGATAAATCCCAACGCAGCCTTGCGAGTGGCGTCGTCGTACCGCTGCAGCTCGGGGCGGAACGACTCGACGCTGCTGTCATAGGCGATGATGTTGAACGTGTCGCCCGATCGGAGGTTGTTGACGACGTACTTCAGCGCCTCTTTGGCCTGGTCCATTTTCTGGCCGCTCATGCTGCCCGAGCGATCCACGACCAGAATCAGCGTCTTGGCCGGCCGCTCGGCGGACTTCGCCTGGAATTGAGGGCTGGCCAGCAACAGAAAATAGCCGTCTTCGTCGTCCCGCGGACGATAGCTCAACACGCTCGCGCCGACCTCGCCCGCGGCGACGTCGAACAGCAAGCGAAAATCCGTCGCGGGGATTTCGTTTTTCGCTTCGAACCGAATCTTGGCGTGGCGGTCGTCTGGCCGCTCGGTCTGGATCGCGTGAGTCGGGCTATACACGCTTTTCAGCGACACGCTGCTCTCGATCGACGCCTCGATCAGCACCCGTTCCACGGGCGCGGACGTGTACTTGGCGGTAGACAGCGGGAACAAGAAGTCGGTGACGCGTCCGTCCTTGCGCAACAGTTGGTTGTACCGTAGATTGACCGTGCGTTCGGCGCCCGGCGGAACGGGAAACACGCTCGTCTTGAACATTCCCGTGCCGACCCACTCGAGCAAAGCCGGGTCTTGATTGCGGCGGACATAGGTCTCGTAGATCGACCGCGCCTCGGCCGCGGACAACAGCTTGGCCGGGATCTCCTTGCCGTCCACCAGAAACGTCAACTGATCCACGGCCCCGTCATAAGGCAGTGGAAAGACAAAGGCGACTTCCATCTGTCGGCTGCCCGTGTTGACGAACGATTGCGAAACCTGGACGCGAGCCGTTTGGTCGACGATTCGCGCATGCGCCGCCAACTCTTTGATCTTGTAGGAACTGGGCGGCTGGGGTGGCGGAACCGGAGGCCGCGGAGGCCGTGGAGGCCACGGAGGATACCAAGGATAGGGTCGAGGCAACGGGATCGGGTACGGTGCATCGACCACGATCAACGTGCCCTGCCCCCAGGCCTGCGCGGCCGCCAGCATCAGGAACATCCCCAGACCCAGTACAAGTGTACGTCGCATGGTTCTCAGCCCCTCCTCTCGCAACAGGCTCCGACGTTCCCTCTACGCTCGCCGCACCGCGAACGGGTCGCCGACTCGAACCCCAGTTCTCGGCAACCGGACGGTTCGGCTGCGGCGATCGTCCCTCGAATCGACCGGCGCACGCCCGGGGGGCGCTTCGCGCTATTCGATAAGACGAATCAAGCCCGGTCCGTGTTTTGGCGTCACCAAAATTTTTATGAAAACGAGCCCCGAACGCGCCTCGGGAATTCCGAGCCCCGGCGAGCGCGACGCCCCCAAAAATTATGATTGGACAGCGCACAAGGGATCTCGCTCGCACAATATGTCGTGGGTGGAACCCAATTCTCCGCCAGACTCCTAGCGCCCAATTTTTCGACAGACTCTAAGATCCATGCACTACCGAACCCAGCAGGGCCCGGATCTCCGCCTGATCGGCCACGCGAGGGGTGTAACGATAATCAGGCAGCGTCAGGCTTTGCGCGGCCAACGCATCCAGGTCGTCGGCGGAGATCCCGAGCGTCTGCCAACTGACCGCCAGGCCGATGCGCTCGAGCAAGCGATCGATCTCGACACAGGCCTGCTCAGAGGCCTCGTCGTCCGACAGATGCGCTAATTCGGGGTTCAAGATCCGTCCCACGGCGGCGAAGTGTGGTACGGCGGCAGGCCGAATGTAGCGAATCACGGTGGGATAGATGACGGCCAGCGAGTCGCCGTGGACAACGTGCGGGTATCGGCCGCTGATCGCCATGCCGATGCTGTGCGGTAGAATCACCCCCGCGTTGGCCACACACAGCCCAGCGAGCGTATCGGCCCAGGCCATGGCCGAGCGGCAATCAAGATTGGCCGGATCATCCAACAGCGGCGGCAGGTTGGACGCCACCAGCCGGATGGCTTCGAGCGCCATCAGCCGCACGTACGGCGAACTGTTCCGGTGCAAGAACGCTTCGAAGGCGTGGGTGAACGCATCCCAGCCCGTCGGCGCGGTGACCTGCCGCGGCGCCGTGAGCATCAGTTCTGGATCGACGATCGCCACCTTGGGAAACAGGCGAGGGTCGCAGAGATAGGACTTGTCCCGAAGCTGCGTGTTCGTCACGACCGCCACTTGCGTCACCTGCGAGCCGGTGCCCGAGGTCGTCGTCACGGCGATCACGGGCAGCGTATGCGGCGCCAGCTCGGCCTTGCCCAGCCGATACTCCCAGCACGAACCTTCGTGTGCCAGTTCCACCGCGATCGCCTTGGCGGTGTCCATGCTCGAACCGCCTCCCAAACCGATGATCACCTCAGCGCGATGCTCGCGAGCCAGACGCGTGCCCGCCGCGACGACCGCGGTCGTCGGATTGGGGACGACGCCATCGTAGTGCGCGACACTCAGTCCGCTCGATTCGAGCAACGCGCGAGCCTTGTCGATCACCGGCGTCACAACGCCCGTCGGCGGTACGGTGACAAGCAGCGCGCGCTGTCCCCACCGCGCGGCCGCCTTGCCCAGTTGGCGCAGTCGCCCGCACCCGAAAATGATCTCCGTGGGGTGAAATACGTGGAATGGCTTCATGGCTTCGGCCTTGCGTGGTTTTTGCGTTGATGCGGGCGGGGTTTGACGCGTACAAAACGCGCTTGCGAGCCGTGCCGGGTCTTGTCTCGTGGGCGCGTTTACACGATCACCGAAAGCGCGCCTGGGATCACTTCGGCGGACACGGGCGAGCAGCCTTTCAGCTCGCCGTCCAGGTTCAGCGGGTCTTGTGTCGGCCCATCGATGCGGAACGAGCGCACCTGGCGGTATCCGACGTCGGGTTGGGCAGCGAAGGATCCGTCGGCCAAGCCGCGGAACAGTCGCAGCATTCGACGCCGAGACATGGAGCGCACGAAGATCACATCGAACCTGCCGTCGGCCGTCTGGGCGCGCGGCGCCACCTGCATCGCCGTGCCGGTAAAGCGGGTGTTGCAGGCCAGCACGAACAAAAACGCGTCCTCGATCACTTCGTCATCCAGGGTCAAGCGAGTCTTGCGCGGTCGCACGCGCCAGGTGTGCCAGAGCGTCGCCGCCGCATAACGCGCGCGGCCGAGCCAGCGCCAACGCTCGGCGGTGCGGTTGATATCCACCACTTCGCCCCACCCGACGATGTTGACACAGTGCGTGACCCGATCTTCCAACTCGAGCCGCACCGCGTCCAACGGCTGGACGTTCCCGGCAAGAATCCGGCCGACGGCGTCGTGCGGCGTGGCGCAGCCCAGGTGCAGGGCGAGTGAATTGCCTGTGCCGCCGGGGATCAATCCCAGTGGAATCGAGGCTCGGTCGTCGCGCTGCAGCAGGCCGTTGGCCACCTCGTGGACGGTCCCATCGCCGCCGATCAGACAGAGGCCATCCAGGCCGCGCAGATCGAGCGTTCGCGCGAGCTGCGTGGCATGACCCGGGCCTTGCGTCACGTGCACATCCAGGCTTGCTCCGGCGTTCGCGAAACGCGGCTCGATGCGCCGCGTCAAGGCCAGCCCGCGACGCCGCCCGCCCCGTGGATTTACGAGCAACACAAACCGTTTACCAACCATGCGCGGAAGCTACGGAGACTGCGGCTTGCTGAATACGAGCAAAAATCGATCGGCGGCTGGCGGCGGGCCCGTGGATTGCCAGACGAAGCCGGCGGCAGCCAGTTCGCGTTTCACGACCTCCAGGGCGATCTGCCGCCGATGGCTGGCCTCGCGCCGCGACAGAGGCTTCGTGGCGGCTCGGTCCAGAACGACGACCCGCCCACCGGGCGCGAGTCGTTCGTATAGGGTCTTGAGCACAGCGGGACCGTGAAACAGAAGATGGTACGTGTCCAGAAAGACCACGGCATCGACCGGATCGGGGCCCAGATCGGCGACTCCCAAATCGGTCAATACGGATGGCAGTGTCACGTCGGCGGGAAGCGGCGGCCGCTCGTCTTTTTGCGTGGCCCATTCCTCCAGCACGATTTCGATTCCGGCGCCGGACGATCTCGCGAGAATGGCCGGGATCACCTCGCGCGCCTGGCCCAGCGCTACGATCGCCGGACGCTGGACACGCGCCTCCGGGCCGAGCAGCGTCTGCGCCAGCTCGCGAATCGCCAGCGGCTGAAACGGATCAGGATCCTGTCCGGGTTCGGCTACGCCGACGGGCCGCTGGAAGATCAAGACGAACGGCCGGTCCTTCGATTCGCACAACTCGTCCGCGCAGGCGACGAAACAGAATCCCTCTTCGCGAGCCTCGCGGACGACCGTGGTTTCCGCCAGCCAAAAATGCTTTTCAGTCCGCACTTCGCGCGGAACCCAATCGCGCAGCGTTCCGGGCAAGCGGTCGACGACGACAAAGTAGCCGCCCGGTTTCAGGGACCGCCAGATTTCGCGCAACATCTCGCGCGGGCGCGAGACATGATGGTATACGTAGCGCATGTAGGCCAGGTCGATGCTGCGTTGCGGCAGTTGCGGGCTCTCGGGGCTGCCCAGGACGGGGCGAACTTGGGCTTGCTGGCGTTTGTCTGCCTCGTCACGCAAGGCCTGGACCTTGTCCTCGCCGATCTCCACGGCATAGACGATGCCCGAGGCCCCCACGCGTTCGGCAAAGACCCACGTGTCGATCCCTCGACCCGCGCCGATGTCTGCTACCGTACTGCCGGCGCCGATTCCCACTCGATCCGCAATGGCGCGAATCGAAGCTGGCCGATCCGGCGGCCGGACGGCTTCGGCCACCTGGCCGGTTTGGGCGTCCGCCACGGCGCGAATCGGCTCGACGCCAGACGTTCGGTCTGCAAGCCCTACGAAAAGCCCCGCCGCGCATCCCAGCAGCAACCTCGAACCGAACCGCCGTGTCCAGCATCCCGCATTTGTCCAGATCGCCATCGTTGTCTACCTCGTCTCTCGTCGAGTTTGCCGCGCACGGCGCAATGCCGTAGCCGCGCCGTTCAATCGGTAGGACGCAGCGCGTCCGCGACGCGCACTAGCACGGCGGCTCGGCTCAATCGTACGCGCGGCCGTTCCAGTTCTCGGAATCCGACTTGCCAAGAAACGTCTATCATATTCGAAAAGTCTTGTGCCGTCACATGTCCGATCGGCTCGACCAGCAAAAACCGTCCCCCGGGCGCCAGACAATCATGGATCTCTTCGAACAGACGCCGCAAGTCGGGCGCCTCGTGCGCTGCGTAGAAGGCCAGCGCGAACTGCACGCTTGCCGCACTGGCGCCCAGCGCCAGCGAGTCCTTCTGACACTGGTGGGTATGAATTCGATCGCCGACCCCGGCTCGCGCCGCTCGACGCCGAACCGTGTTCAGCATCTGCGGCTGCAGATCCGCGGCGATCACCCGACTTTGTTCGCCGGCCAATCTGGCCAGTGCGATCGAGAACATTCCCATCCCGCAGCCAAAATCGAGCGCGGTCATGCCGGGGCTGACGTACGGCGTCAGGATTCGGTCGGGGTTGTGCAGCCAACGACGGAGGCGGTTGTCGATAAAGTATCCACCCCACCAGGGGCAGACGTGAGGACGCATGGGGGACCTCCTGCCGGGCAGGCGAGCGACGCCACTCCACCGACTCCGCGCCGTTGCTTTGGCCTAGCCGCGATCGGATCTCTTCTCGGACGGTTTCATCCGCGGGCGCCGCGTCGCTCGGATCATGTTAGGGCTTGGACGTGGCCGCCTCGCGCTTCGGCGTCGCGGGCGCCGGGATGACGACCTCGACCTCGCGGCTGCCCGGCTTGGAAACGGTGACCGAATCTTCGGCCAGCCGGAGCGTCCGCCACGCGCTGCGGTCGTACCCGAACGCGGCCGTCTCGATCTGGACGAACGCATGACCGGCGGGAAGCGTGATCGGATCGAAGACGATGTTCTTGTGTCCGTGTCCGCAGAACGCAGCGACCACGCACGGATGGGCGTCCAAGATCCGCAGGATTCCGCGCGGCGCGCCGTCGTCCGCGGGCATCGCCTCGCGGGGGTTCAAGGGGATGTGGTAGAACAGGAGCGCCTTCTGATCGGGCGACTGTGCGAGCTCGTTGTTCAGCCAGTCGAGCTGCGCCTGGCCCCAGTCCGTGACGACCACCTGGTCGGCGACGCTCTGGTAGGAATTGTCCAGAAAATAGAGCCTCCAGTGCGCATCGCCCACGCGCACGTCTTGGGCGTAATACGTGCCCTGTCCAAAGCACGCGCACTGGCGGATCCAGGCGGCGCGTGCAACCTGCGCCCGCAGCCCCATGGCGGGCCGCCCGCCGAACCGGGCGACCTCCTGCGGGTCGGTGACGTGCGTCTGGATGTCATGGTTGCCCAGGGTCATCCACACGGGGATCCGCACGTTGGCCAACAGCGCGACAAGCGGTTCGATCTGCCCGGCGCGCAGCGTCCCGTCCGCCGCCTGACCCTCGTGAAAGTCGACCATGTCGCCGGTGATCGCCAGCGCATCGGCGCGGACTTCGTCGGGAACCGTATCGAGCAGTTGCCGGAACGGTTCGAAACCACGGCTAAAATGGTCGCGCCTCTTGGCAAGCTGGGCCGTGTAGCCATCCAGATTGCACAGGTGCAGATCGGTGAGGTGCAGAATCGTAAACGCGTCCGGTCCATCGGCAGCGGTGATGGGGCGCGTCGGGCCGATCCAGAGCAGTGACAGCGTTGCGATGACGACGAACGTCTCGAGACGTCGGCGGATGATCGGGCGTAACATGGTCTCGATTCTCCTCGATGGCTACAGGCGCCCCGGGGCTCGCGGCTGCGCCGCCGACCCGGGCGCGGAGGCGTTACGCCTCTCGGCGTAGACTCGAACAAAACACAACTTCATGAACCTTCGTGGCCGCGGCATCCTGCCGCAGCTCCACGCCCTTCGGCGTCGACTCAAAAAAACAACTCCGTAAACGTTGGTCCGCCTTCGCCGCACAGAACTAGACGTTCAGGCAGTCATTCTCATCCATGTCTTGTATAGCCCGCGCCGCACTCGATCGCAACCAAGCTTGGCGTCCAAGAGGCGGTCTTTTGGATCGCGACTGAAAGCGGGTTCTCTCCTGCCAGCACCGGCGGCATCACGGGCAGGACCTTCAGAACCTGAAGGAGCAGATCTGGGCCGGCGAGCAGGCCCGCACGGAGTTGTGGTCTACCTGCGAGGACGAGGCCCTGCGAGCCCGGATCGACCAAGTCGCCGCCCGCACGGCCGTGGCCCACCGCGAAGCGGCTGTGCTGCGTTCCAGCATCGAGCGCTCCCGCGACCTCGCCCGGGCCGGCCGGGAACGTGCCGACCGCCTCGTGTTCGACAAGCGGTCCGACGACCTGCGGAAGCGGGCGGAAGAGTACGACGCCGAGGTCGTCCACCTTCAAACCCGCCTGAAGGCGGTCCAGAAGGAACTGGCCGCGCTCCAGAAGCAGGAGGCGTCGATCCGCGACGAGATGCTCGGGCCGTAGCGGCAGCCGGCGTCTGCGAACTGGTCGCATCCCTATGACGACCAACCGGGCGGGACCACCCGCCCGAGTTGGTCTTTGACAACTCGGTTCTGGTGGCGAGCCGCCGGGCTTGACGCGCCTGGCGGCTCGGGGGGTATCGCTTTCTGATATCTTCGCCACCCCCTTCCGCAGCATGAACCAGTCCCCTGGCAGGCTGCAAATAGTGGCCGGATAACAAGATACCTGCTCGAGATACCCTAGCGACCCGCTCTTCGACTCATTACAATAAAACGCTTGGTTAATTGTCGATCAAGGCTGGAGGTCCGGTTAGCGAGACGCATGGCAAGACGAGGGGGCGCGCGTGCTGAGCGAATCCGATACACGAGCGAAGCTCATCGACCCAGCCATCCACGCCCGCGGTTGGACTGAAGACCTGATTCGGCGAGAGGAGACGGCGGGGGCCATCGACGTGATCGGCGGCTGCGCCAAGCGGCGGTCCAAGGGACGCACCGATTACACGCTCCGAGTGAAGGTCAACGCCGAGGCCCAGCCCGTCGCTGTGGCCCTGATCGAGGCGAAACGCGCTAGTCTTCCGCCCGGGCATGGCATGGAACAAGGCAGGGCCTATGCCGATGCCAAGCGGCTCAACGTCCCGTTCGTCTTCTCCTCCAATGGGCATCTCTTTGTCGAATACGACCGATTCACGGGCATCACCAGTGCGCCCCGCCCGATGAGCGAATTCCCCACGCCCGACCAGCTGCGGGCGCGTTACGAGCAGCACATGGGATTTAGTCTGGAATCCCCCGCCGCTCGGCCCTTGCTTACGCACTACGCCGGCGGCGAAGGCACCCGTCGCTACTACCAGGACGCAGCGATTCGTGCCGTGCTGGAGAAGGTCGCCCGCTGCCAGGTGAGTGGCGAACCACCCCGAGCGCTTCTGTCCCTGGCGACCGGGGCCGGCAAGACGTTCATCGCCGTCAACCTGCTCAAGCGGATCGCCGACGCCGGGCAGTTGCGCCGCGCCCTGTTCGTCTGCGACCGCGACGAGTTGCGCAACCAGGGTCTTGCGGCCTTGCAGAACGTGTTCGGCTCCGATGCGGCCGCGGCGACCGGGGGCAACCCGGAGAAGAACGCCCGGATCGTGGTCGCCACCTACCAGACGCTCGACGTGGATAGCGACGCTGCCGAGGCCAACTTCCTCACGCAGAACTACCCCGAGAACTACTTCAGCCACATCATCATCGACGAATGCCACCGCTCGGCCTGGGGCAAGTGGTCGTTGGTGCTCACCCGGAACCCGGACGCCGTACAGGTCGGCCTGACGGCGACGCCGCGGCAACTGGAGGTCACCGAGGACAGCAAGGAGGCCCAGGCCGACCTCAAGATCACCGCCGACAACGTGAAGTACTTCGGCGAGCCGGTCTATGAATACGACCTGGCCCAGGCCATCGAGGACGGCTATCTGGCCGCCTGCGAGATTCTCAAGGGGCGAGTGAACCTCGACGACACCGGCATCACGCTAGACGAGATCATCGCCCGCAACCCGATCGACGCCTTGACCGGCCTCCCTGTATCCGCCGCCGAACTCCGTGAGCGCTACGAGAAGACGCAGTACGAGGATCGCATCCTGCTGCCGGATCGCGTCTTGGCGATGTGCCAAGACCTGTTCCAGTACCTGATTGATTCCGGCGGTCCCGAGCAGAAGACGATCATCTTCTGCGCCCGCGACCGGCACGCCGACGACGTGGCTGCGACGATGAACAATCTCTACGCTGCCTGGTGCGCCCAGAACGGCCGTCAGCGACTCGAGCCGTTCGCTTTCAAATGCACTGCGGCTTCAAGCGGCAGCGACCAGTTGCCCGACCTCCGTGGTGGTGCCCGGCGCCATTTCATTGCTACAACGGTTGACCTCCTCACCACCGGCGTCGACGTCCCCTGCGTCAAGAACATCGTGTTCTTCAAGTACGTCCGGTCGCCCATCGCCTTCTATCAGATGATCGGCCGTGGCACCCGCATCGACATGCCCTCGGGCAAACTGCTGTTCCGGGTCTACGACTACACCAACGCTACGCGGCTATTTGGCAAGGAGTTCAAGACCAGGCCCGCGCAGCCGCGGGGCGAGGGGACGGGGCCGGCGCCTCCGGAACCGCCCGAGCCGACCATCGTCGTCGAGGGGTTCGACGTGGTCGTCACGCCGGCGGGCCGCTTGATCGTCACGCAGGTCGAGGGCAAGGCGATGCCGGTGCCGATCGAGGAGTACAAACAGCGGTTGGCGGCACGCCTCGTGGCCGAGGCCCCGAGCCTCGACGCCTTCCGCCTGCGGTGGATTGACCCGCAGGGCCGGCGGTCGCTCATCGATTCGTTGGTCGCCTCGGGCTACTCGCCGTCGGTCGTCCGCATGGTCGACGGGATGGATGACTTCGACCTGTTCGACGTCCTGGCGGAACTCGGCTACGGCATGGCCCCCCGCACCCGCACCAAACGGGCGGACGCCTTCGTCTACAAGCAGCGGGGCTGGCTTTCCGGACTGCCCGGGCAGACCGCGGCGACCGTCGAAGCGCTGGCTGCTCAGTTTTCCCAAGGCGGGACGGAGGGATTGGAGAACCCGCACATCTTCCAGACGCCGGAGGTCATCGCTGCCGGAGGCCTTAGTGCGCTCAAGATCGCGGGCAACCCAGCCGATCTGCTGCGCGAGACGAAACAGCGGATGTTTGCGGCATGAGTATCGCCATAGGAAGACAGCACGGAGCAAATTCCCCGCTGCCTCAAGGCTGGGAACTGCGGCACCTTGGCGACGTGGCCCAACTCAATCCGCGACGACCAGCCGATCTTGCCCGTGATAATGACGCACCGACGACCTTCGTGCCAATGTCGGCAGTCGATGAGACCTCAGGCACGATCACGAGACCGGAGTCGCGGCCGTTCGCCGAGGTCAAGAAGGGGTACACGTACTTCGCTGAAGATGATGTCCTGTTCGCCAAGATCACCCCGTGCATGCAAAACGGCAAGCACGCGATTGCCCGTGACCTGATCGACGGCGTCGGCTTCGGTTCAACGGAGTTTCACGTTCTCCGGCCTGGTCCATGCGTCATCGCCGAGTGGATTCACTTCTATCTTCGACAGCCAAGCGTACTCCGAGCCGCAATGGCTCACTTCACCGGCGCTGTGGGGCAGCAGCGGGTGCCCGATTACTTCCTCGAAAATCTCGCAATACCGCTCCCGCCCTTGCCCGAGCAACAGCGGATCAGCCGAATCGTGCGCGAGCAACTGGCAGCCGTGGAACGAGCGCGCCAGCTAACTGAGACCCAGGTTGCGGCCGCAAGGATGTTGCCGGAATCCTACCTTCGGGTTTGCTTTTCGGAAGACTTGGAGGCTCAGTTTCGCTCGGTGAGGCTTGGCGACTGTTTTCAGCTTCGCCGAGACGTCGTTCATCCGCGCGACAACCCGCGAGGGTCGGCCACCTTTGTTGGGCTAGAGCACATCGAAAGTGGGACGGGCTTGCGCACCGGGAGTGTCGAATTGAACTTGGCTGAACTAACTGGGCGAAAGCCTCGCTTCTGTAGGGGCGACATCGTTTATGGATACCTGCGGCCATACCTGAACAAGGTATGGGTGGCAGAATTCGACGGAGTATGTTCCGTCGATCAGTACGTCTTCATCGTGGACCAGGAAAAGGCGGACGCCGATTTCTTGGCGTGGTTCATGAGGAGCCCAGCCTATCTTGCTCGTGCCCCGATTGATACGACGCCTGGCCAGCTGCCGAGGATTCGGACGGACGAAGTAGCATCCGTCGAGGTGAGTCTACCCTCACCTGAAGAACAGCGCAGTATAGTAGCGACTGTTGGCGAGAAAATGCAGGTATTCAGGCGGATGCAGGCTGCGTTAGAGGAGAGGTACCAAGCGATCGAGTTTTTGGTGGGGGCCATTCTTCGGCGCACGTTCTCTGGAGGCGTCTGATAATGCCTGGTGAACGTGTAGGAAAGAACCATTGGCAGCCGACGCAATTCCTCCGTTATGACGAAACCATCCCGAGCAGCATGTGTACCGCACGGATCTTGACCGATGCCGGATTCGCGTACATCAAGGTGATGGGAAACCCGCAAGGCCCCCACCAACTGGCCTGCGAGTACGTCGGAACACAGCTGGCCGAGTGGTTCGAGCTTCCTACATTCGAGTATGCACTGATGCTGGTGGATGCAACCGTCGATGAGATTCCGCTCCTTGACGGGAAATGCGCCGAGTCGGGACCAGCGTTCGTGACCAGGCATGCCAAAGGCTTTCCGTGGGGCGGTGCGCCCGAGGAATTGGACGGTCTCGTTAATTCAGAAGCGATTACCCGGCTCGTCGTGTTTGACACCTGGACGCTGAATTGCGATCGCCACCCGCCTGGCCCGACTACTCGCAAGCCGAACTACGACAATGTATTTATGGAGAAGGTGGATGAGCGAGACAAGGGAGCCTTCCGCCTCTTGGCCATCGACCAGGGGTGCTGTTTCACGGGTGGCCGCGACCTGACGGAGAAGATCGCAAATATCAATCAGATAAAGGATGAGAGGCTGTATGGCATGTTTCCTGCCTTTGTTCAACGAGTGCGTGATGACCACATCAAAGATGCCGTTGCTCGCCTCGGACAATTAGAGAAGGACATTGTTCGCGAGATTGTCGAGAGCGTGCCGAGCGAGTGGGATGTCAATGCAAAGCAAAGGGAGGCGCTGATGGAATTGATTGTCCAGCGCGCGACCTTCGTAGGCGAGAACATCTTGTCTACCGTGAATCGCGTTTGCTGGCCGGATCTACTTTTCGACAAGAGGCCGTAAAGGAGGATTATCCATGACCGCAAAGCGCGGCTACTATAGTTTGGTCCAGTTCTTTCCTAGTCCATCGCGGGCCGAGGCGACGAACCTGGGGGTCGTTCTGTTTTGTCCCGGCGCCGGTTATCTCGGAGCGAAGATGACGTCGGGCAACCGGCCGGCTACGAAGTTGGTAGGTAGGGCTGGCGTTGACCCGGTAGAGTTGAATGCCGCCAAGCGGGCAATCGAACGTCGCCTCGATGTTGATCGAGCGTCTTTGCAAACCCCCGAGGACTTTCAGCGGTTCGCCGAGACCCGTGCGAATGTTCTACGGTTGACGCCACCTCGGCCGATCAAAGTGGTCGATCCGGCTGCGGAAATCGATCGGCTTTTCAATGAACTGGTCGGAGGGCGGCCGTCGCAGCGCAGCAGAACGCCTTCCCCGCCCCTCCTGGACGAACTATTCCAGCGCCTGGCGCAAGCAGGCCGTGCCAGGCTCAATCTGGAAGTGATGGTTCCCATTGTCGGCCGGCACCTTCGGGTGCCATACACCTACCGCAACGGCGTCGTGAATCTCGTCAAGCCGCAGTTGTTCCCGGAGGCGGAAGGCCGAGCGATTAGCGCTGCCATGCACTTGGCCATTGAGGGCGACATACTCCGGAAGCACGGCGCGGACGAAGAGGGCGAGAAGCGGCTAGTCGTGGTATCGTCGTTTAGGTCCAACGGCAATGGACGGGCTTCAAAAGCTCGCGTCGCTGACATCTTGCGAGAATACGAGGTCACGAACGTCGGCGAAGACCAATTACCCGAATTCGTCGCCCAGGTGGAAAGGGAAGCTCGCTGAGATCAACATGGCGAAGAAGAGCACATCACGCAACTCGAAGGGAAATGGCAACGGCAAGAAGCTGGCGACGCAGCAATCGGTCAACGGTGCCATCAAGAGCATCTGCGACATCATGCGGCGGAGCAATTGCGCCGGCGCGCTGCAATACGTCCCGGAACTGACCTGGATTCTCTTCCTCCGCATCCTCGACGAGCGCGAGGCCCGCGAGGCGGAAGAGGCCGAGACGGTCGGGCACGAGTTCACCCCGTCGCTCGAATCGCCCTACCGGTGGCAGGACTGGGCTGCCCCGTACTCCGAGGATGGCCCAACGACCTCCGACGGCAGCCGCCGCCAGGGCTGGAAGCGGAAGAAACTCCAGGAAGGATCGCTCGGCGACTTCTTCGCCTTCGTCAACGCCAAGCTGCTCCCGCACCTCAAGGGGCTCAAGAAGAAGCCGAACGCCACGCCGCGGCAAAAGGCCATCAGCGAGATTATGTCGGGCGTGGAACGCACCCGGATCGACACCGAGCGAAACTTCCTCGACGTCCTGGACAAGGTCCACGCGATCAGCACCGAGACCGTGGACCCGACGCACGTTTTCACCTTGTCGCAGGTCTACGAAGGGCTGCTGTTGAAGATGGGCGAGAAGGGAAACGACGGAGGCCAGTTCTTCACGCCCCGCCAGGTGATCAAGGCGATGGTCCAGGTGGTGGCCCCCAAGGTCGGCGAGGCCGTCTATGACCCCTGCTGCGGGACGGGCGGATTTCTGGCCCAGAGTTACGAGTATGTCCGCGACCGCGCCGGCAACCGCATCACCGCCGATCAGTTGGAAACGCTCAAGACGCGCACGTTCTTCGGGCGGGAGAAAGAGAACCTCATCTACCCCATCGCCTTGGCGAACCTCGTTTTGCACGGAATCGACCAGCCGAACCTCTGGCACGGCAACACGCTGACCGGCGGCGAGACCTACGGCGGGTTGTTCCAGGAGGCGCCCGGCCAGTTCGAGGTGATCGTCACCAACCCGCCCTTCGGCGGCAAGGAGGGGAAGGAAGCCCAGACGCGGTTCGCCTACAAGACCGGGGCGACGCAGGTGCTCTTTCTCCAGCACGTCATCGACAGCCTGAAGCCGCGCGGCCGTTGCGGGATCGTGCTCGATGAAGGCGTCCTCTTCCGGACGAACGAAAAACCCTACGTCCAGACGAAGTGCAAGTTGCTGGACGAATGCGACCTCTACTGCATCGTCAGCCTGCCCGGCGGGGTGTTCACGGCAGCGGGGGCCGGCGTAAAGACGAACCTTTTGTTCTTCACCAAGGGGAAGCCGACCGAGCGGATCTGGTACTACGACCTCTCGCACGTCAAGGTCGGCAAGAAGACGCCGCTCACGCTCGCTCACTTCGAGGACTTCTTCCGCCTCCTGCCCAAGCGGGTGGACAGCGAGCGCAGTTGGACCGTCGACCTGAGCGCGCGGAAGGCCAAGGCCCACGACGAGGCGGAGCCGTTTCGTCGCCAGGGACGCGCCAAGGAGCAGGAGGCGGCCGCCTGGCGGGAACGGCTCGCCGAGCTGAAGAAGGCGTCGCCCCGCGACGAGAAAGCCATCGAGGAAGCGGAAACGCGGGTCGCCGCGGCGCTGCGGGCTGCTCGCGAGTTCAACGGCCAAGCCGAGGACATCGCCAGCGCGGTGTACGACCTCAAGGCCGTCAACCCGAACGCCAAGAGCGAGGAAGACACGCGCACGCCGGAAGAACTGCTCGACCTGATCGAGGCCAAGGGACGCGAGATAGCGGAGGCGTTGGGCGTGCTGCGAGGGGCGAAAGGGGTAGGACCATGCAACTGAAGAGGCCCCCGGTGGTCGAAACCTGGATATCGTTCGACTTCAACCCGAACGAAGGTAAGCGCGAATCGAATCTGGCGAAGGAGAACCTGCCGACCGTTCAGGAGTATGTCCGCCAGTACGCTGCGGCGTTACCCAAACTGGAGTGGGCTTTTGAGACGCAAATTCAGTTCCAGGAGACATCGCCATCCGAGCTGCCGAAAGTCGTCAGCCACGAAGTGCGGTTGCAGGCGGTCCGCCTTACCAACGAGGCGCGGTCGCGAGTTTTGGGCATACGCGACGACCAGCTCTCCTACCACGTCTTGAAGACCGACGACGGCTACCCAGGATACACGACGGTCCGCACGGAGGCACAGCAGAAGCTTGAAGACTACGTTCGCATTTTCCAACCGAGCAGCGTCAAGAGCGCTACATTGCACTATCTGGACGTCATCGATATTCCTTGCCCGGCGGGAGGCACGATCGAGCTGGCCGACTATTTCCTGTTGGCGACCGACCTCCCGGAACAACCGTTTGGGCTGACGTTGGCCTTGTTGTCTCAGTTTCACGTCCGCTGCCCAATCGATCCTGGCCCGCTTCAGCTTCAGTTACAGAGAATTCCTGCCCGTCCGGAAGAGCGGGTCGTGCGATTCCGCTTGGAGTGGCACAAGTTGTCAACCGATATGAACACCCTCGACTTCGCCGAAGTTTGGCGAAGGCTCGACGTCGCTCATGGATACTTGACCGAGTGCTTCCAAGCGTCGCTCACCCAACGTACAATTGAGTTGTTCGATCCGGACCCAGGAGCGAATGGCACTGTCGATACCAAAGCCTTTTCACGGCGGGAGTTACGACAGCCGCGGCGGTGTCGGCGCGGGGGGTATTTCTAGCAGGGAGGCGGCC